>NZ_JARDJE010000018.1:0-104531 GCF_048957735.1 Rhodococcus sp. As11 | reverse complement strand
GGGGGGGCGGGGGCGGGGGGGGGGGGGGGGGGGGGGGCCCGCCCCCCCCCCCCCCCCCCCCCCCCCACCCCGATTCGTCGTATCTGTACCATCCGCTCACGAATCGACCATCTGCAACGGCAATGTGCTGCAGCGAATGGCGAAGAATGAGCAGATCGCCCTAGCGGCCGGCGGTACCGGCGATGTTCTCGAGCATGCCCCGGAAGATGATGCCGTGGAACGGAACCAGCGCGTACCAGTAGAGCCGTCCTGCGAGTCCGCGCGGGAAGAAGATCGCGCGCTGGTGCACTCGCGAGCGACCCGACTCCAGGGGTTCGACCCGCCACTCGAGCCAGGCCCCGCCGGGTGCCCGCATCTCCGCGCGCAGGCGCAGCAGCGTCGGGCGCTCGATGCGTTCGACGCGCCAGAAGTCCAGGGCGTCACCGGTATGCAACGTCTTCGGGTGCCGGCGTCCCCGGTCGGGTCCGACGCCACCGACGAACCGGTCGAGCCAGCCGCGGATCGTCCATGCCAACGGGAAGGAGTACCAACCGTTCTCGCCTCCGATGCTCTCCACGACGGCGAACACCTTCTCCGGCGGGGAATCGGACTCGAGCGAACGTTCGTCGGTGAAGACGACCTCTCCGGCCCAGTCGGGGTCGGAGGGCAGCGGGTCGGCGGGTGCACCGACCGGGGACGCGTTCGTCCACGTCGTCTCCACCTCGCCCCGTTCGAGGCGGCCGAGAGCGAGACGGACGGCGTCGCGGTAACCGGTCGGGCCGGACTCCGGTGGGGGGATGATCGTATCGATGTCGTGGTTGCGCATCACCGCGTCGGTGGACAGCGATTCGAGCAGTGCGCGCCCGAGCGCGGGAGGGATGGGCGTGACCAGGCCGATCCACAGCCCGGCGAGTTTCGGTGTGAGAACCGGAAGGACGAGGATCCGTCGCTTCGTCAGCCCGGCGACCTCCGCGTACTGCTGCATCATCTCGCCGTACCGCAGGACGTCGGGCCCACCGATGTCGTAGGCGCCGCTGCGGGGAAGAGGAGCCTCGGCGGCGGCGACCAGATAGTGCAGGACGTCGCGTACCGCGATGGGCTGGATCCGGTTGTTCACCCACCGCGGGGTCGTCATCACCGGCAGTCGATTGCTCAGGTGCCGGACCATCTCGAACGACGCAGAACCCGAACCGATCACGACACCGGCCTGCAGCACGAGTGTGGGCACTCCGGACTCCGTCAGGATCCGTCCGACCTGAGCCCGTGAGTACAGGTGTGGCGAGAGTTCGGTCGCATCGGGGTGCAAACCGCCGAGGTACACGATGCGGGACACACCGCAATCGCGTGCGGCATCGGCGACGTTCTGCGCGGCCCGTTTCTCCGCATCGACGAACTCGTCGCGGCCGCCCATCGAATGCACCAGGTAGTACACGACGTCGATATCGCGGCAGGCCTCACGCAGGGATTCGGGATCGTCGAGGTCGCCGCGGGTGATCTCGACGTCGCTCGCCCACGGTACGTCGCGCAACTTGTCGGGGCTGCGGACGAAGACCCGTACGCGGTAACCCGCCTCGAGCAGTCGCGGAACGAGCCTGCCACCGATGTAACCGGTCGCCCCGGTGACGAGGATGCGGGTTGGGATCACGTCTCCTCCAGGATGTGGCCGAGTTGATGGCGCAGCGATGCTTCGAGATCGGGACGCCGGAATCGATACCCGATGTCGAGCAAGGCCTTCGGGACGACGAACTGGTCGGCCCGGGCGACCTCCCGCGCGCCCTCCTCGCCGAGCAGCAATCGGGGTCCGAAACCGGGGACGGGCAGCAGCGCCGGACGGTGCAGCACCGATGCCAGCACCCGCGTGTACTCCTCGTTGCGCACCGGTTGCGGCGCAACGGCGTTCACCGGTCCGGCCAGGGCGGGATCGGTGAGCGCGCGGTGGTAGACGTCGACGAGGTCGTCGATGTCGATCCAGGAGAACCATTGCCGGCCGTCGCCGAGCCGGCCTCCGAGACCGCTCGCGAACAGTGGCCGCATCAATTGCAGTGTGCCGCCGCGGGGTGTCTGGACGATGCCCGTGCGTACGTGCACGACCCGCAGGCCCTTCTTCTCCGCGGGACGCGTGGCGGCCTCCCAGTCGGCGACGACGTCGGCGAGGAAACCGGTTCCGCGGGAGGCGTGCTCGTCGAGCGGGGTGTCGCCGCGATCGTAGCCGTAGAGGCCGATCGCGGACGCGGAGACGAAGGTCGCGGGGCCGTTGGGTGTTCTCGCGGCGAGTTCGGCGAGCCGTCGTGTCGGCTCGATCCGGCTGTCGCGGACTGCGGCCTTGTGCGAGTCGGTGAACCGGCCGGCGATCGAGGCACCCGCCAGATGGACGACGGCGTCGACACCTTCGAGCAGGTCGGGCGCCGGATCGTGGGGATCCCAGTGTCGATCGTCCGGTCGCCGCGACGGTCGGCGGACGAGCCGGATCACGTGATATCCGCCCGTGGACAGGAAGGCCGTCAGGGCGGTGCCCACGAGGCCGCTCGACCCGGTCACCGCGACGGTCGCCGGCCGGATGCCCTGCGCGTGCGACCAGCGGTGGCTCGCAAGGTCATCGGCGAGCTGGCGGTGGCGGTAACGGAAGGTCTGAGTGAGGAAGCGACCCGGCACCGGTGTGACGACGCGATCGGTGACGCGGGTACGGAACTCGCCGACGGCGTCGAAAAGGTGTTCGTGCCGCCACGAACCGATCGCGGTGGCGGGACGCGACAGCAGACCGTCGTGCGAGAGTTCGTCGACGAAACGTGCGGGCGGATCGTAATCCTCGGGATCGTGCCGGGAGATCCACTGCAGTCCACCGGGGAGACCGAGGACGGCCGTGCCGGATTCGAGGGAATCGGCCTCGGCGACGACGTTCATGGGTTGCCAGGGTGGGATCAGGCGGAGTATGGCGCCGGGACGGGAGTGCCAGTCGAACACGTCGTCGCGCGGTGCGTCGACGACACTCGAGAACTCGATCCCCATACTGTGCCTCCCGTTGCCGATGCCGTCCCTGTGGTCACGGCGCCGGAGCGGGCTCCGGCGCCGTATCCACTCAAGCAGGAAGGACGCTGATCAGGAAGGTGTATGCCTCGACGAGCGGGGTGTGGATGGCCATGAAAGCGGTTTCGACGAGTGCGCGCACTGCGGTGTCCTTTCGTTGGTTCTACGGCGAACACGGTGTCCGTCCAGAAGGTGTTCGGAGCACCGATACGATCGGATGGGTCGCTTCGCCGTCTTTCTCATCGGGGTGAGCGAATTCGCTCGTATCTGTCCAGAGCGACCCGACGTTCGTGTGCGTGATCGACGACCGGTTCGGGATATCCGTCCGGAGGGCCGTCGGGCAGACTGTGCACACGAGCGCCGTCGACGCTCCGCAGTTCGGGTACCCATCTGCGCACGTATTCACCCGTCGGATCGAACTTCTCGCCCTGCCGCGTCGGGTTGAACACCCGGAAGTACGGGGCGGCGTCGGTGCCGCTGCCCGCGGTCCACTGCCAGTTGTGTTGATTGGATGCCAGATCGCCGTCCACCAGATGCTCCATGAAATGTCGTGCCCCGCGCCACCACGGAAGGTGAAGGTCCTTCGTGAGGAACGACGCGACGATCATCCGTACCCGGTTGTGCATGACTCCCTCGGCGAGGAGCTGCCGCATCCCGGCATCCACGATCGGGAATCCCGTGCGGCCCTCGCACCACGCGGTGAACAGGGCGTCGGCGTCGGGCCCGGAATCGTAGGTGATGGCGTCGAAGTCGCCGTTGTAGTTGGTGCGCGCGGTCTCGGGGCGGTGGAACAGGACGTCGGCGTAGAAGTCGCGCCACGCCAGTTCGCTGCGGAAGGTGGCGGCACCCTCGTCCGAGCGGTTCCGCAGGTCGTGCAACAGGGTCCGCGGATGGATGCAGCCGAACTTCAGATAGGGGGAGAGTCCGCTGGTGCCGTCGAAGGCCGGCCGGTCGCGGTCGGTGGCATACCGCTCGAGACCGTCGTCGAGGAATTCCTGCCACCGCTCCACCGCAGCTGCTTCACCGGCGGGCGGCGTGGGCTCGTCACCCTCGTCCGGAATCGGGACACGTGCGGAGCAGCCGGTCGGGTCCACCCAGTCGGCGGTGTCCGGGCCGGTCGCTGCGGGCGTGTGCCGGCCGTGGTCGTTCCAGGCGCGCCGGAAGGCCGAGAACACCTTGTAGGCAGTGCCGTCGGGTTTCTTCACGCGGCCCGGGGTGACGGCGTAGGGGGAGCCGGTGGCCACCAACGGAACGTCGCCGAGAGCATCGGCCACCGCGCGGTCGCGTCGCGTGCCGTACGGGCCGTGGTCGGAACTGATGTGGACTGCGGTCGCGTCGAACTCGGCGGCCACCGACGGCACGACCGTCGCGGGGTCCCCCCGGACGACGAGCAGGCGCCCGCCGAGATCCCGGTCGAGTGCTCGCAGGCAACCCGTGAGGAAGTCGCGACGACGCGCCCCGGAGGGCCGGAGCAGTGCGTCGTCGAGGACGAACAGGGCGAGCACCTCGTCGGCGGCCTCGGTGGCGGTGAGCAGAGTGGGCAGATCGTTCAGCCGGAGATCACGACGGAACCAGATGATGCTGGGGCGGGCCATGGATCCAGTGTCGGGGACAATGGGTGCCATGTCCGACGCATTCGATGTACCGATCCGTGACGAGTCGATCCGGCTCGGTCAGTTCCTCAAGCTCGCGAGCCTCATCGATTCGGGTGCAGAAGCCAAGGAAGTGATCGCCGACGGCCTCGTGTCGGTCAACGGTGAGGTGGAGGAGCGTCGCGGCCGTCAGCTGAAGGTGGGCGACGTGGTGGAGATCGCCGGTGCGAGCGCGCGGGTCGCGCACGAATGATGCGGTGACCCGCGCGCCCGGTGATCAGTTCTCGGCGCGGACGACGACGCCGTCGGAGTCGCTGTAGACGATCTCGCCGGGGTTGAACGTCACGCCGCCGATCTCGACGGGCACGTTCTTCTCGCCCGAACCGGTCTGGGTGCTCTTGCGCGGGTTGGTGCCGAGGGCCTTGATGCCGATGTCGAGCGTGCGCAGGATCGCGGAGTCGCGGACCGCGCCGTTGACGATGACTCCGGCCCAGCCGTTGTCGACACCGCGACCGGCGATGATGTCGCCGACGAGCGCGGTGTGGATGCTGCCGCCGCCGTCGACGACGAGCACGCCGCCGTTGCCCGGCTCGGAGAGGGTCTGCTTGACGAGCAGGTTGTCCTGGAAGCAGCGGATGGTGGTGATGGGGCCGACGAACTCGGTGCGGCCGCCGAACTGGATGAACTGCGTGTCGCAGCTGCGGATGTCCGGGCCGATCTCGTCGGCGAGGTCGGCGGTGGCTGTGAAGGCAGTGGCGTCGCTCATGGTGTGAGGATAGGCGGACGCGGTGCCCCGTACGGTGGGAGGCCCGGTCAGGACGCGCGACCGAAACGGCGCTCGTAGTCCTCTCGTTCGCGGTCGGCGCGTGCGCGTGCCTTCGCGCTGAGCAGCTCCGGGTCGAGGCCGTGCTGCTGGAGCCGGTGCCGTTGCCAGATGGGCATCAACGCCACCGAGAAGTACGTCCACGGCAGCAGCAGCAACAGCATCATCGAGATCGGGATCCACACCGGTCCCGGGATCAGCAGGAACAGCAGGAGCAAGGGGATCGCCGGAAGATTCCATCGCAGCAGGTACCGGCGTGATCCGCCGGGGCCCAGGATGTCGTCGCGTACCCACTCCCGCATCTCGGGCGGTAGCGTGCGACCGAACATGTAGCCGATCCGCCGCGGGAAATTCGGTCGTGCACTACTCATCATGAGATCCAGGATAGGCCGTCACCTCTCGTACAGGCCGGTCAGCCTGTCCGCGAAGTTGTCGACGACGACCTTCCGGCGCAGCTTCATACTCGGCGTCAGATCGCCCGACTCGACCGACAGTTCGCGTTCGATGATCGTGAACTTCTTGATCTGCTCCCACCGGTTGAGCTGCAGGTTCAGCTCGTCGATGTACCCGGAGATCAGCCCGTGGGTCTTCTCGTGCCGCGCGATCTCCTCGAACGAACCACCCGCACCGTTCCTGTTCGCCCACTCACCGACGGACTCCGGATCCAGGGCCACGAGCGCCACGCAGTAGGGCTTGCCCTCGCCGTAGACGACGATCTCCGAGGCGTAGGGGCACATGCCCTTGAACGTCGCTGCCAGCGACGACGGCGCGACGTACTTGCCCTGCGACGTCTTGAACATGTCCTTCTTGCGGTCGGTGATGCGCAGGTAGCCCTCGTCGTCGAGGCTGCCGATGTCGCCGGTGCGGAACCACCCGTCGTCGGAGAGCGACTCCGCGGTCGCGTCGGGCCGGTTGTGGTAGCCGGTCATCACGCCGGGCCCGCGAACGAGCACCTCACCGTCCTCCGCGATGCGGACCTCGGTGCCCGGGACGGGCCAGCCCACCGTGCCGATCCGGTTGGCGTAGGGACGGTTGACGAACGTCGCCGCCGAGGTCTCGGTGAGACCGTAACCTTCGAGGACGGGGATGCCGACGGCGTCGAACCATTCGCCGACGTCCGGGTTGAGTGCCGCCGAACCGGAGATGAAGAACCGCAGCCTGCCGCCGAAACGTTCGCGAACGGTGGAAAAGACCAGCTTGTCGGCGAGACCGTGCTGCAGATTGTCGAGCAGGCCGGGCGACCTGCCGGCCTGTCGTGCCTTCGACATCTTCCGGCCCACACCCACGGCCCAGTCGAAGATCTTCTTCTTGGCGCCGCCTTCCTCCTCCATCATCCCCTCGACGCGTGCGTGCGCCTTCTCGAAGATGCGTGGGGCCGCGCCCATGAAGGTCGGGCGAACGACCGCAAGATTCTCGACGATCTTGTCGACACGGCCGTCCACCGCGGTGGGGAAGCCGATCTGCAGGGGGAGGGTGAGCAGCACCTTTCCGAAGACGTGCGACAACGGCAGCCACAGATACTGCAGGTCGTCGGAGGTGAGCATGTGCAGCGCGTCGATGGCGGCGGCCTCGTAGGTCCACGCCGAGTGCGGCAGGCGCACGCCCTTGGGTTTGCCGGTGGTGCCCGAGGTGTAGATGAGGGTGGCCAGGTGCTCGGCCCGGATGCTGTGGATCCGGTCGAGCACGGTTCCGGCGTCCTCGGCGAGCAGGCCGCGGCCCAGCTCGGCGAGTTCGTCGAAGCCGATCACCCAGTCGCCGTCGCCGGGACCGTCGAGAACGACGACCTTCATGACCTCGGTGAGATCCCCACGGTGACCGACGAGTTTCTCCACCTGCGCTGCGTCCTCGGCGATGACGATTCGGCTGCCGGAATCGGCGACGATGAACGCGACATCCGCGGCGTGGGTGGTGGGGTAGACGGTGGTCGTCGCCGCGCCCGCGCACATGACGGCGAGATCGGAGAGCACCCATTCGTACCGGGTGGACGAGGCGAGGGCCACGCGGTCCTCGGATTCGATGCCCAGGGAGATCAGGCCGGCCGCGAGCAGCCGCACCCGGTCTCCGGTCTGTTCCCAGGTGACCGACGTCCATCCGTCGGCCCCGTCGGGGAAGCGGAAGGCCTCCTCGTCGGGGGTGGCGGACACTCGGTCGAGCAGCAGACGGGCGACCGAGGGAGCGCGGTTGTCGATGACCGCTCGGTCGACCTTTTCCTCGGAGACGCGCGTCGTTGTCGGCATGCCTCGAAGTTTAGGGAGCAAAACCGTGCTTCTGGTCAATATAAGTAGAAACTTATATAGTGGGGTTCGTGCACGGGTTCGAGGTTCTCGCAGATCCGGTCCGGCGCCGCATTCTCGAACTGCTCGCGGGCGGTGCGCAGACGGCGGGTGAGATCGTCGCGGTGATCGGCCGGGAATTCTCGATCTCCCAGCCTGCAGTCTCGCAACATCTCAAGATCCTGCGCGACCAGCGGTTCGCGGTCGTCCACAAGGACGGCACCCGGCGCTACTACGAACTCGATCCCGCGGTCCTCGTGGAACTCGAGGACTGGCTCGCGGGCCTGCATCCGCCGGTCCTCGCGGCGCTCGATGCCCTGGAGACCGAGATCGCGCGCGGCAAGCGCGAGCGGCGGAGCCGGGATGTGGTCCCGCCCACGATCCGCCGACCCGACGAGAGAAGGAGATCCTCATGAAGAACGTGATCACGAGCAACGAGACGAATCGCCGCACGGTCGGGCGCCGCACCGTCGAGGGGCGCGAGGCCGAGGTCGTCACGGTCTCGCGCAGCTACCGCACGAGCGCCGAGGACCTGTGGGAGGCGTGCACCGATCCGCAGCGCATCCCCCGCTGGTTCCTGCCCGTCGAGGGCGACCTCCAGGTCGGTGGCCGGTACCGGCTCGAAGGCAACGCCGCCGGCGAGATCCTCACCTGCGATCCGCCGCGGATGTTCACGGCCACCTGGGAATTCGCGGAACAGGTCAGCTGGATCGAGGTGTCGATCCTCCCCGAACCGGGAGAGCGTGCGCGCCTGGAACTCTCACACATCGCCCGCCCCGACGAGCATTGGGAGCAGTATGGTCCGGGTGCGGTCGGTATCGGCTGGGATCTGGCACTTCTCGGACTCGGTCTGCACCTCGAATCGGGAGAATCGGTGAATCCGAAGGAGTTCGAAGCCTGGTCGATGTCGGAGGAGGGACTGCAGTTCGTCCGAGACAGCAGCGCGGCCTGGTGCGAGGCCGATATCGCCGCCGGCGAGGACCCCGAACAGGCACGCGCTGCCGCCGGCCGGACGAGCGCGTTCTACACCGGCGGCTGACGAGCCGGCCGGCCCTTCAGTTCTCCTCCGAGCGACGTCGCTGCCGGGCGTTGGCAAGCGCGGCAGCGGAACGCAACACCTGCGGGGTGCGTCGCGCCGCCCGCAGGACGGCACGGTCGAAGGGGTTGAGCGAGACGCGTCTGCGGGGCGCCTGCAGGGTCGGCTGCCCGCCGACGAGGGCGAAGAGACGGACCTTGCCCGGCACGCCGGCGAGCCGATGCGACCCCCGGTCGGCGAACCACAGGCCCGATCCGCCGGCCAGCTCGCGCGCGTGGCGCGAGACGAGCACTTCCCCCGGGCGGGCGGCGGCGCCGATCCGCGCGCCCACGTGCACGGTCATGCCTGTGACGTCCGTGCCGGTCGGCTCGACGATGCCGGCGTGTACCCCGGCACGGACCTCGAATCCGAGACGGTGCGCCTCCTCGACGATCCGTGCCGCGCACTGCACGGCGGCCACGGGCCCGTCGAACAGGCTGAAGGTGCCGTCCCCGACGGTGCTCACCAGCCGCCCGCCCGCTTCGGTCACCGCGAACCGGACGTCGCGTTCGTGACGTGCGAGCAGGGCCCGGTAGGAGGTGTCGCCGATGCGTGCGAGGAGCTTGGTCGACCCGACGATGTCGGTGAACAGGGTTGCCGCGAAACGCCGGCCGGCGTCGACGGGTGGGACGGACCCGCGGACGAGTTCCTCGACCATGGTCTGGACCTGTGACCATGCTTCGCCGAGCGCGGCGCCGCGCGGGGACGGCCGGGTGATCACCAGCTCTCCGTGCGGCACCAGACCGGCCAGATATCTCGCCGGGGCCACCGGGATCGAACCCCCGGACACCAGCACCACCTTCGTGGGGCACTGCACCGACCCGAGGGCGTGCGAATAGTCGATCCGCAGACTCGCCTCGAGGTGCGCGCTCATCGTGCTCGGCGACGCCGAGCACCGCTCGAGCATGGCCATCAACCGGCGGTTGTAGGGACTGTCGACGTGCGCGTCGGTCAACGGCACCGTGAGTCCCTCACCCCAATGCCGGACGGCGTCGCGCCACGACTCGACGAAATCGGTGATCTCGGGCTCCGTCCACCCGTGCGGCGGCCGGTCGTAGTCGAGGAGTGGTTCGCAGTACGGCGCGACGAGCATCAACGCGTGGACACGGTCGGGAGCGGTCGCCGCGACGAGTACCTGCGGTCCGCACGTGCTGTGGATCCCGACAAGTGTGGCGTGCCGGATCTGCTCGGCGTCCATGACGGCGAGGACGTCCTCCGCCTGCTGTTCGATCGTGGGCACGTGATCGACGGGATCGGAGAGCCCGAAACCGCGGCGCTGGAAGTAGACGGCGCGCGAGTAGGTCGCGAGGCGTTCGAAGAGCGAGTGCATGTACGGATCGGTCCACAGCAGATCCAGGTGCATCTGGACCTCGAAGAACCACACGACGTCGGCGGGACCGGCGCCGACCACCCCGTAGGCCAGGTTGTGACCGTCGCGGGGCAGGTACCGGGTGACCGGTGGATCCACTCGTACAGCCTAACGGGGTGAAACGGAAGAGGTCGTGTTCCGAAGGTGGGGCGGCCGTGCAAGACTCGCGGAACCGGGTGATCCGGTCGTCGGATCCGTCGGGTGACGGATTCCGCGGGAGGGAGGATGTTCCTATGACACGTTCACCGGAAGCGAGCGATATCGGACGCCGTATGGCGCAGCTCGCGCGCGGTTTCTACCGCCCGTCCGATCTCGACGAAACCCTGCGCGGTGTGACCTCGGCCGCAGTCGAACTGGTGGAGGGGACCGATTGTGCCGACATCCTCATCGTGACCGGAAGGAAGCATTTCCGCTCCCTCGCCGCGACGTCGGAACTCGCCGAGCACCTCGACGACGTCCAGGAGCAGTTCGGGGAGGGTCCGTGCCTCGATGCGAGCTTCAAGTACCTCGTGGTGCGCTCCGAAGACCTGCGGACGGATACCCGGTGGCCGCGTTTCGCGAAGGCTGCGGTGGACGCGGGTGTACTCAGTGCCTTGTCTTTCCAGCTGTATCTCGATCAGGAGAGCATGGGAGCGCTGAACATGTTCTCTGCGAGAGCCGAGGCGTTCGGTCCTCCGTCGGAGGCGACTGCCGAGGTCCTCGCCGCTCACGCGGCGATGGCAATGAGTGCGGCACGCAGTCAGGGGCAGTTCGCGTCCGCCTTGGCGACCCGCGACATCATCGGGCAGGCCAAGGGCATGATCATGGAGCGTTTCGGTGTCGATGCCGTCGCGGCCTTCGAACTGTTGCGCCGGCTCTCGCAGGACAGCAACGTCCCCCTCGCCGAGGTCGCCCAGGGAATCGTCGAAGCAGGTCCCGAGCGACGCGACGATCGGGAGACGGGCATCGACGTCACGCCTGTGTGACAGCGCACACCCACCCGGGTAGGTTTGGTGAAACTGCAAGTACTACTCACCGGTAGGGGTGCATCATGCCAGCTCCGAGCGCTGCGACCTTCCAGCGTCTTGCCGACCTCATCGCGATCCCCGACGCCGCCGAGCGGACCACCCGCCCCGTCGTCGAGGCCTTCACCGGCCGGGAACTGGCCACCGTCCCGGTCGGCACGGCCGAGGACGCGAAGGCCGCGATCGACCGGGCCCGCACCGCGCAGGTCGCCTGGGCGAAGCTGCCCGTGGACGAGCGCGCCGCGATCATGCACCGGTACCGCGAGCTCGTGCTCTCCCGGCGCGAGCAGCTCATGGACATGGCGCAGGCCGAGACCGGCAAGTCCCGTGTCTCCGCGCAGGAAGAGGTGCTCGACATCTCGATGACCGCGCGGTTCTACGCGCGCGTCGCGCCGAAGCTGCTGCGTCCCCGCAAGGCGACGGGCATGCTGCCGATCCTGACGAAGACCACCGTCCTGCACCATCCCAAGGGCGTCGTCGGCGTGATCGCGCCCTGGAACTACCCGATGACGCTGGCGGTGTCGGACGCGATCCCCGCCCTGCTCGCCGGCAACAGCGTGGTGCTCAAGCCCGACAGCCAGACCCCGTACTGTGCGCTCGCCGTCGTCGAACTCCTCTACGAGGCCGGCGTTCCCCGCGACGTCTTCGCCGTGGTCACCGGTCCCGGAACCGTGGTGGGCACCGCGATCGTCGAGAACGCCGACTACCTGATGTTCACAGGTTCGTCGGAGACGGGACGTCTGCTCGCCGAGCAGGCCGGCCGGCGCCTGATCGGGTTCTCCGCCGAACTCGGTGGCAAGAACCCCATGATCGTCACGGCCGGGGCGAACCTGCGCGAGGTCACGAACGCCGCGGTGCGGGCGTGCTTCTCCAATTCCGGCCAGCTGTGCATCTCGATCGAGCGGATCTACGTCGAGAAGTCCATCGCGCCGGAGTTCGTCCGGATGTTCGGCGCCCGGGTGCGCGAGATGGCGCTCGGTGCCGACTACGACTTCGGCACCGAGATGGGATGCCTCATCAGCGAGAGCCAGGTCGAGACCGTGACCCGGCACGTCGAGGACGCCGTCGCCAAGGGCGCGACCGTCGTCGCGGGCGGAAAGGCACGGCCCGATCTCGGCCCGCTGTTCTTCGAACCCACGGTGCTGACCGACGTGCCCGAGGACGCCGAGTGCTACCGGGGCGAGACGTTCGGGCCGGTGGTGTCGATCTACCCGGTGGAGAACGTCGAGGAAGCGATCCGCGAGGCCAACGACACCGAGTACGGACTCAACGCGTCGGTGTGGGCCGCGACGAAGGCGCAGGGCGAGGCCGTGGCGGCGCGGGTGCGTGCCGGCACGGTGAACGTCGACGAGGGGTACGCACCGGCGTGGGGGAGCACCGATGCCCCGATGGGCGGCATGGGCATCTCCGGCATGGGCCGCCGCCACGGCGCGGAAGGCCTGTACAAGTACACCGAGGCACAGACGATCGCGACGACACGGCTGCTCAACCTCGACGGTCCGCGCGGGCTCCCGCGGCGGGTGTGGGCGAAGATGCTCGCCCCCTTCGTCGAATCGATGCAGTGGCTGCCGGGGCGCTAGAGATCCGATCGATCGACCCGGGCGTCGCGCATACTGATCGTCATGTCCTGGGCCGGGATCGAGGAGTCGGTGCTGGGTACACCGCTGACCACGCGACCAGCGGTCGCGATCTTCGCCGTTCTCGTGGTGACAGGCCTGGTCGTGCTGCTCGCCCGCAGGCACCGCTCGTGGTTCGTGCGCGGCGCCCCCGTCGCAGCGCTCACGGCTGTCGCCCTCACCGCCGTGGCAGCACTCCTGGTCGAGAAGGTGTGGAAACCCTTCCCGGACCGTTTGCCATGGGTGGTGTACGGATGGGTGGCGGTGGCACTGCTCGCCGTCTCACTGCTGATCGGACGATGGTTCGTACGGCGGCGCGATCGGCGTCGGCCCTTCGTCGCGGTGACACTCGTGGTGGTGGCGGTGCTCGTCGTGATCGCGGCCGCGGGCCGGATCAACGCGGTCTACGACGCCTATCCGACCGTGCGGGCGGCACTCGGCATCAGCGACTACCGAAGCGTCCCCTTCGACGATCCGTCCGTCCGGGCGTCGCGGACCGTACCGCTGGAGAACTGGTCGGCGCCGGCCGACCAGCCCGCGACCGGAGCGGTCACCTCGGTGACGATTCCCGGGACGGTCTCCGGATTCCGGGCACGGGGGGCACGCGTCTACCTTCCGCCCGCGTACTTCTCGGATCCGAGACCCGAACTGCCCGTGCTCGTCCTGCTCGCCGGACAACCGGGAAGCCCGGAGGACTGGCTCGTCGGCGGGCGTCTCGCACAGACCATGGATGCCTACGCCGCCGAGCACCGGGGCCTGGCACCGGTCGTCGTGCTCGCGGACGGTACCGGAGGCCAGTTCGACAACCCGTTGTGCACGGATTCGCATCTCGGCAATGCGGCAACCTATCTCGCCGTCGACGTGCCGTCCTGGATACGGGACGGCCTGCAGGTCGACGACGATCCGAAGGCGTGGGCCGTCGGCGGATTGTCGTACGGCGGAACATGCGCACTGCAACTGGCCACCACCCGCCCCGACGTCTACCCGACCTTCCTGGACATGTCGGGACAGGCCGAACCCACCATCGGTGATCGGGCCTCGACGATCCGGGACGTGTTCGGCGGCGATGCGGAAGCATTCGCCCGCAACAATCCTGCCGACCTGCTCGCCCGCAACCGGTATCCCGACTCCGCCGGTGCTTTCGTGGTGGGACTCGACGATTCCGAATACCGTGCCGGGGTGGAACAACTCGCCGCGGCGGCCCGGGAGGCAGGGATGGACGTCCACCTCACCGAACTGCCGGGTACCCACAGCTTCGCCCTGTGGTCCGCAGCGCTCGAGAAGGAGTTGCCATGGCTCGCACAACGGCTCGGGCTCGGCAACTGACGTCCCGCATCGGGAGGGCGGTGCTCCGGGCACCCGTCTCGTGCGGACTCCTCGTGCTGCTCTGGTTCCTGGCGGTCACCACCGGCTCGACGCGGAGCGGCCCGTCGCGCGCGACCGCGTCCGAGGTCTCGCTCGGGATCCCGAACATCGCGGACGGGCACCTGTGGACACTGTGGACCTCGGGGTTGTTCGCTTCCGGCCTCGGTGAATACGTGGTCGGAAGCATCGCGATCCTCGCCGTCGCGGTGCCGGTCGAACGTCGCATCGGCAGTCGCAGGTTCACGCTCGCCGCACTCGTCTCCCAGGGCCTGGGGGCGGCACTGGCGTTGCTCGTGGCCCGGATCGCTTCGCTCGTGCCGAACCTGTGGGGGCGGGAACTGCACACCCATCTCACCGAGGACCCGCTGGCCTGGGTGCTGGGCGTCCTGCTCGCGTCCACCACTGCGATGGGCACCCTGTGGCGTCGCCGCATACGAACCCTTCTGCTGGTGTTCCTGGTGACCGCAGCTCTGTTCGCGGGGCACCTGCAGGACGTGAACAGGGTGACGGTCGCGCTCGCCGGGTTGCTCGTCGGCCCGCTCCTGTTCGGTCGCGGTGTGCGCCGTCCGACGCTCGGCGGCACCATCCGGGAACGCCGCACGCTCGTCGCGCTCGTCGTCGCGGCGAGCGTGCTCGGCCCGATCTTCGCGGCGTTCTCCCCACATTCGATCGGTCCGCTGTCCGCGCTACGCGAACTGTTCGAGCAGGTTCCCTACAGCCCGCGAGAACTGGTGGACGTCTGCGCCGATCCGGCGCTCCACGACGAATGCCGGAAAGGGCAGCAGGCCCTGCGCCTGTCGGGAATCGGTCCCCTGGTGGCCGATCTCCTGCCGTCGATACTGCTGCTGATCGGTGCCGAAGGGCTGCGCCGCGGGCGACGGGCGGCATGGTTCCTCTCGGTGGGAGGACACATCGTGCTGATCGCCGTGGCCGCCGCGAGCACGATCGTGCGCGTGGCCGAACAGGACGAGACCCGGTCGCTGCTGTACGGGATCCATCGGCACAGCTCCGTAGCCATGGAACTCGCGCCGCTCCTCGCCCTGGTCACCGTGCTCACCGTGTTGTTGCTGACCCGCACCCTGTTCGATGTCCGCGCACCGCGGGGAACCTATCGCCGGGTCTGGGCCGGAACCGCGGCCACCGCAGGCATCGCGCTCGTGACGTACCTGGTGGCGGGCACGCTGGCCGCCGACGGATTCGACCGTGATCCGGGCGTCGGCACCTTGCTCCGCGACGCTCCCCGCCGGCTCCTTCCACCGGTCTGTCTCCAGCTCTTCGAGCCTCCCGTGATGCCACTCGACACCGCGGCCACCCTGCTGTTCGAGTGGACCGGTGTGATCGTCTGGGTCGTCTTCTGTGCCCTGATGCTGCGCAGTTTCCTCGTTCCGCCGCTCGGGGTCGACCTCGGTGACGAGCAGCGGGTGCGAGAACTCCTGCACTGTCCGGGCGGCGGCTCGATGGCGTGGATGACGACCTGGGCAGGAAACCGGTACTGGTTCAGCGCCGACGGCCGGCACGCCGTCGCGTATCGGGTGCACTCGGGCGTCGCGCTGACCACGACCGATCCGATCGGTGAGCGCTCGTCGCTGACCGGAGCGATCGACGAGTTCGCGGCCTACTGCCTCGGCAACGGATGGACCCCGTGCTTCTACACGGTGGGCGAGGACACCGCAGCGATCGCCCGGGAGCACGGCTGGACCTGCCTGCAGGTCGCCGAGGAGACCGTCGTCGATCTCGCGGATCTCGCCTTCAAGGGCAAGAAGTTCCAGGACGTACGGACCGCGCTCAACCGTGCCGCCAAGGACGGGATCGAAGCGAAGTGGACCACCTTCGCCGCCGCGCCGCTGTCGGTGACCGAGCAGATCGTCGACATCTCCGAGGAATGGGTGGCCGACAAGGGACTGCCGGAGATGGGATTCACGCTCGGAGGACTCGCCGAACTGCGGGACCCCGAAGTCCGGTTGCTGCTCGCGGTCGACGCGAACGAGCACGTCCATGCCGTCACGTCGTGGATGCCGGTCTACCGGGACGGGAAGGCTGTGGGTCTGACACTGGACTTCATGCGGCGCCGTTCGGACGGGTTCCGGCCCGCGATGGAATTCCTCATCGCCTCCGCGGCACGCTCCGCCGCAGAGGAGGGCCTCGAATTCCTGAGTTTGTCGGGTGCCCCGCTCGCGAGCGTGGACGGTGCGTCCGGACTCGACCGCGGGGCCTTCGACGCCCTGCTCGACCTGCTCGGCCGCACTCTCGAACCCGTCTACGGATTCCGCTCGCTGCTGGCGTTCAAGGCGAAGTTCCAGCCCCGCTACCGGCCGCTGTACATGGTGTTCCCGGACCCGGCGGCGCTGCCGGCCATCGGGATCGCGGTCGGTCGTGCCTATCTGCCGCACATGTCGCTCGAGGAAGGTGGCCGCCTGGTCACACATCTGTTGCGCCGATGACGGTTGCTCACGTCCTCACTCCTCGACCGTGATCTCCGCGGCGTCGTCGTAGAAGCACACGTATCCCTCGATGAACTCCATGCCGGGGAACGGCTCGGGATACGACCATGCGACGTTGTCCTCGGGCGGCGTGCCGGAGAACGACCAGTACCGGGCGATGCCCTTGTAGGGGCAGCTCGTCCGCCATTCCGATTCCTCGAGCACCGAGAAGTCGACGTCCTCGGGCGGCAGGTAGTAGCGGGTCGGCAGGCCGGTCTCGAACACGAGCACAGGATTGCGGGTCTCGCCGACCACGACGTCGCCGATGGTCACCCGCACGTGGCGCGAGCTGCGCAATGCGTCGACTCGGTGAAAGGGATCGCGCGGATGGGTGAACACTTCGGTCTCCTCCTCGAACCACCGCTCGCCCTCGTCGAGGTCCTCGCCCGGCCCCGTCTCACCCCACCGGAACCACTGGAAGACGAGGCGGTCGTCGAGCCCGTCGACGTCGAGCTGGCAGACGGGTGAATAGGCCCGCCGGTCGCCGACGACGATGTCGTACCACTGCCACACGTCCTGCCGGGATCGGCTGGGCGACACGGAGGCCGAGATCAGGTCGAGCCGGACGTGCTCACGGGGGAAGGCATAGAACGGGACGGGTTTGCCCGGTGCCCACACCAGTACGGCCCGGCTGCTGTCGACCACGGTCCGGCCGAACCACTCACCCCTGATCCGGCGCTCGGTGGGTTCGTAGAGATAGTCGTCGGTCTCCGGTGGGCGTCGGAGCACAGCGGTCTTGCGGGCAGCCATAGGTCGACCGTATCGCGCCGTTCGAAGGAAGGGACCGGACCGGTCGGGCAGAGATCCGGGAACCGGACCCATCCGCCCGCCACCCGGCTCCGAATACGGGACGAGGCGGCGTGAGGGCCGTCACCAGAACCGACCGAGAAGAACCGATACGACACCCGAACAGCTCCGGCGGCGACCAGAGGAACACCGACATGCACCCATCCGAAGCCCGGCCCAACGACAACCGGCACCCGCATCCGTCCGTAGGTTTTCTCCAGTTGTTCATGGAAGCGCGCACCCGCGTGGAGCAGGTGACGCCACGCGTACAGGGAGGGAAGGCATGAGATCCGTCAGCGGCCCCGCCGAGTCCGTCGTCGTGGTGGGTGCGGGCCTCGCGGGGTTGTCCGCAGCGCTCCATCTCACCGGAGCCGGCAAGCGCGTCACCGTCCTCGAACGCGAGAACACGGTCGGCGGTCGCGTCGGTACGTACCCGGTCTTCGAGGACGGCCGGCATCTCTACGACATCGACAACGGGGCCAGTGTGCTGACGATGCCGGACCTGATCGCCGACGCGCTCGCCGCCGTCGGTGAATCCTTCGACTCGACCGCCCCGGCACTCGCCCTCACCCCGCTCGCACCCGGCTACCACGCGCGCTTCGCCGACGGCACCGCCCTGAACGTGTACGCCGATCCGGACGAGATGACCGCCGAGATCGCGCGGGTGTGCGGCCCCGACGAAGCCGGCGGATACCGGCGGCTGCGCCGCTGGCTCGCGTCGATCTTCGACGCCGAGTTCGACCGCTACATCGACTCCAACTTCGACTCGCCGCTCGACCTGGTATCGACGCCCGCGGCGCTGCGGGACACCGCGAACCTGGTCCGGCTCGGCGGCTTCGGTCGCCTCGGAGCACGCGTCGGGTCCTTCGTGAAGGACGACCGGCTCCGGCGGATCTTCACCTTCCAGGCGCTCTATGCGGGAACCGCCCCGGCGACGGCCCTCGCGGTCTACGGCGCCATCGCCCACATGGACACCTCGCTCGGCGTCTACTTCCCGAAGGGCGGCATGTCCGCCATCGCCGCTGCCATGACGGACGCCCTGGTACGCAACGGCGGCACGGTGCACACCGGGATCGACGTGGCGGAACTGCGCGTCGAGGACGGCCGCGCGGAAAGCGTGCGATCCGCGGACGGCCGGTACTTCACCGCCGACGCCTTCGTCCTCACCGCGGATCTGCCCGTGGTGGACGATCTGCTCCTCCGTGCCGGGGTCCTGCCACGCCGACGCAGCCGGAGCGCGACGGTCGCGTCGCCGTCCGCCGTCGTCTTCCACGGCACGGTGCCCACCGACGTGACCCGGGCCTGGCCGTCGGACTCCCACCACACCATCGATTTCGGTGCCGAGTGGTCGGAGACCTTCGCCCGGATCACGGCGCCGCGCGGTCACGGCCGGTTGATGGCGGATCCGTCGCTGCTCATCACGCGACCCGCCGTGACCGATCCGTCCCTGCGGATCGTGCGGGGCGGCGTCGAGTGCGAGCCGGTCTCGGTGCTGGCACCGTGCCCGAATCTCGCGTCCGCGCCTCTCGACTGGGGCCGTCTGGGCAGGCCGTACATGCGGGAGATCCAGCAGGTCCTCGAGCGTCGCGGCTACCGGAATCTGACGAGTGCCATGCGCATCGACCATCTCGACACCCCGCAGACCTGGGCGGACAAGGGGATGCTCGACGGCAGCCCGTTCTCGGCAGCACACCTCTTCCGTCAGACCGGTCCCTTCCGCCGACCCAACCTCGTGCCCGGGGTCGACAATCTCGTTCTCGCCGGGTCGGGCACCACGCCCGGAGTCGGCGTCCCGACCGTGATCATCTCGGGACGGCTTGCCGCGGAACGTATCTCGGGTAGCAACTTCACCGGTTCCACGCCGGTGCCGGTCCCGATGGAAATGGGTGCGACGGCTCATGGGTGAACTCGACGCAATCGATCCCGGCCTGCACGAGGCGTACCGGCTGTGCCGTGAACTCAACCGGCGCCACGGCAAGACCTACTTCCTCGCGACCCGTGTCTTCCCGGCGTCCAAACGTGCCGGGGTGCATGCGCTCTACGGTTTCGCGCGGATGGTCGACGACATCGTCGACGTGAAACCGGTCGACGCGGCACCGGTTCTCGACGCACTCGAACGCCGGCTCACCGATGCGCTCGGCGGCCGACCACCGACCTACGACGAATTCGGTCTCGTATTACGAGCACTCGTCGACACCACGCAGCGGTACGACATCCCGCACGAGTACTACTACGCCTTCCTTCGCTCGATGCGGATGGACATCCCCGGCACCGAGCTGTTCCGTTCGCGGTACCGCACGATGGACGAACTGTCGGAGTACATGTACGGCTCGGCTGCCGTCATCG
Organism: Rhodococcus sp. As11; assembly: GCF_048957735.1. Taxonomy (NCBI): domain Bacteria; kingdom Bacillati; phylum Actinomycetota; class Actinomycetes; order Mycobacteriales; family Nocardiaceae; genus Rhodococcus; species Rhodococcus sp. As11. The sequence goes on along the minus strand of NZ_JARDJE010000018.1, from coordinate 84,799 downwards.
GACTGCAGATGCTGCCCATCCTGGGGATCGAGACGGAACGCGAGCGGGCCGAGGCCCCCGCCGCCGCACTCGGTGAGGCCTTCCAGCTCACCAATTTCATCCGCGACATGGGGGAGGACCTCGACCGCGACCGCATCTACCTGCCCACCGATGTGCTCGCCGCCTTCGACGTGGACGAGGAGCTGCTGTGGCACTGCCGGCGGACCGGGCAGCGCGACGTGCGGCTCGAGCGCGCCCTGGCGCATCTGATCGCGCACACCCGCTCGATCTACCGTGTGGCCGAACCGGGCATCGACCTGCTCGACCCCGAGGTGCGGCCCGCGATGCGCACCGCCTTCGTGCTCTACGGCGACATCCTGAGAGCGGTGGAGGAGAGCGGATACCGGGTACTCCACCAGCGCGCACGCGTGTCGCGGCGCCGGCGCCTGTCGGTGGCGGCACCCCAGCTGGCCTCGGCCGGTTGGACCACACTGCGCACACGGTCGAGACTGGGAGTGGTCACCGCGCCGCAGGACCGGTGACACCTGCCCGGCCGAGCCGGCATTCGGACACGAATACAGAACAGGACATCACATGGAACAGGTCGTGCTGCTCGACGACGCAGGCCGCGCGGTCGGAATCGAGCCGAAGGCGACGGTGCACACCACCGACACCCCGCTGCACCTCGCCTTCTCGTCGTACGTCTTCGATCCCCACGGACACGTTCTGCTCACCCGGCGGGCCCTGGACAAGTCGACCTTCCCCGGTGTCCTGACGAACAGCTGCTGCGGCCATCCGGCTCCGGACGAGCCGCTCACCGAGGCCGTGCGCCGCCGGCTGGGTCAGGAACTCGGACTCGAGGTGCACGACATCGAGGTCGTCCTGCCGTCCTTCCGATACCGGGCGGTGATGGACAACGGCATCGTGGAGAACGAGATCTGCCCCGTCTTCCGGGTGCTGTACGACGGGCCGGAGCCCACCCCCGAGCCGTCGGAGGTGCACGACACCGAATGGGTCGACTGGGGGGAGTTCTCCGAGGACGTCGTCGAGGGACGCCGTGACGTGTCGGTGTGGTGCCGCGAGCAGGTCGGGCAGCTCCGGGAGCTCGGTCCCGATCCGCGGCGCTGGCCGGTGGCGTCCGCCGCGGATCTTCCACACGCCGCGCCCGAGCGTCGATAGGGCGGCATCCGGTGAACGGGGTCGTTAACGTCGACCCCGTGATCGACCCGTCCGTCCTGATCCGCACGATCGTCGGTGTCCTCGCCCTTGCTGCGATCTCGACGGCGGTCCTGTGGGCGTTCCGCGCCCCGCACCGATTCGCGCCGGTCGGTGCCATCGCCCGCGGCGCGGTCCAGCTCGCACTCATCAGCGTCGTGCTCTCCGGTGTCATCGCCGACGCCCGCTGGGTCGCCGTGGTGCTCGTGGTGATGTTCACCGTCGCGTGGTGGACGGCCTGCCGACGCATCGGGAGCGACGCCGTCGTGCGCGGGGTGACGGCCGCCGCGATGCTGACCGGCGTGCTCGTCTCGGCGGGTGTCGTCTTCGCGACCGGCGCGGTGGAGGCCACCCCGCGTTACGCGCTCGCGCTCGGCGGCATCATCATCGGCAACACGATGACGGTCGCGACCCTCGCCGGTCGCCGCTTCCACGACACCGTCGACGACCACTGGTCCGAGGTGGAGGGCTGGCTGGCGCTCGGCGCGACCATGCGGCAGGCGACGCTCTCACCCGCCCGGTTCGCCGTGCACGCGGCGATGATCCCGTCGACCGATCAGACGAGGACCACCGGTCTGGTGACCCTGCCCGGAGCCTTCGTCGGCGCGATCTTCGGCGGGTTGTCACCGGTCGAGGCCGGACGGTTCCAAGTGGTGGTGCTCGCCGCGATCATGGCGACGGCCTCCATCACGTCCGTGTCGATGGCGCTCGGTCTCGGCCGCGCCCTGCGGTACCGTCCCGTGGTCGTCGCGTGAGACGGCGGTCTGCGGTGCGGGTGCCGACCGGAGTAGGAGTGGATACAACCGCTGCCGAGGGAAGGATCGTCGATGTTGCTCGTAGCCAACCGGGGTGAGATCGCGTTGCGGATCGTCCGCACGGCCGGAGACCTCGGACTCGACACGGTCGCCGTTCATGCCACGGACGACGCCGACGCTCCGCACGTTCGCGCCGCCACGCGGGCCGAAGCCCTTCCGGGCACCGGTCCGTCGGCCTATCTCGACCCCGACGCGATCGTCGGCGTCGCCCGGGCGACCGGGTGCACGCTCGTGCACCCGGGTTACGGATTCCTCAGCGAGAACGCCGCCTTCGCGCAGACCTGCGCGGATGCCGGGCTCACCTTCGTCGGACCGTCCCCGCAGGCGCTGCGCGTCCTCGGCGACAAGCGCGCCGCCCGCGAGGTGGCGGACGAACTCGGCCTCCCGGTGATCGCCGCCGTCGAGGCCAGGGATCCGGATTCCGTGCGGGCCTTCCTGCTCGACCATCCGAACGGGATCGTCGTCAAGGCGCTCTCGGGTGGTGGCGGTCGCGGCATGCGTGTGGTCCGCGACGCCGCCGACCTCGACGAGGCGCTGCGGCTCGCCGCGGCCGAAGCACTGGCTGCCTTCGGAGACGACAGGCTGTACGCGGAGGGGCTCGTCGAGCGTGCCCGGCACGTCGAGGTGCAGGTCGTGGCCACCGAATCGGAATCGGGTACTCGCGCGGTCGCACTCGGCGACCGCGACTGCAGTGTGCAGCGCCGGCACCAGAAGCTGGTGGAGATCGCGCCTGCGCCCGACCTGCCGGAGTCGTTGCGGGAGGCGCTGCACGGCGCGGCCGTCCGGCTGATCGGGCACGTCGGCTGCCACGGACTGTCCACCGTCGAATTCCTCGTCCACGACGACGGATTCGTGTTCCTCGAGGTCAACCCGCGAATCCAGGTGGAGCACACCGTCACCGAGGAGGTGACGGGCGTCGACCTCGTGGCGATCCAGCTGGCGATCGCCCGTGGGGCGGCATTCGAGGAACTCGGTCTGCCGACGGGAATCACTCTCGACAGCAACACCATCGCAGGACGTCCCGCTGCGGCACACGGCATCGCGGTGCAGGTGCGCGTCAACGCCGAGACGCCGCGCGCCGACGGGATCGCCCTGACCACCGCCGGGACGCTCACCGCGTTCACGCCACCCACCGGTCCGGGGATCCGCGTCGACACCCACGGACGGCCCGGTCTCGAGGTGACCGGCCGCTACGATTCGCTGCTCGCCAAGGTCGTGGCGTACGTGCGGTCCGGTGATCGGGCGGCGGTCCTGCGCAAGGCGTCGACGGCGCTCGGCGAGTTCGTCGTCGACGGTCTCGGCACCAACCGCGAACTTCTGCGGAAAATAGTGGACGACAAGGAGTTCCGGTGCGGCACCGTCCACACCACGTGGCTGGGGGAGCGACTCCCGGATTTCGTCGACACCACCACGACAGCTCCGGTGGAGTACACGGATCTGCGCGCCGACGAACACGCGGTACGCGCCGAGATGGTCGGCACCGTCGTGGAGATCGCCCGCACCGGCGACACGACTCCGGCGGGTGCGCCGATCGCCGTGCTCGATGCGATGAAGATGCAGCACGAGATCCGGGCGCCGGGCAACGCCGTGATCGAACGCGTACTCGTCGAACCGGGCCGCACGGTCGACCCGGGCACGGTGCTCGCGGTGGTCCGCGTACTCGACGCGGACACCGCGACGGGCGGTGTCGCCGCGGTCGATCCCGACACCGGCCGTGACGATCTCGACGAGGTCCGTCGCCGTCACGAGGCCACTGCCGACGCGGCGCGGCCGGACGTGATCGCGAGACGGCACCGGCAGGGACGGCGCACGGCACGGGAGAACATCGCCGATCTCGTCGACGACGGCACGTTCGTCGAGTACGGGCCGCTCGTCCTCGCGGCCCAGCGCAGCCGCCGCAGCGAGGAGGACCTGATCGCGAACACCCCGGCGGACGGGCTCGTCGGCGGTACCGCGCGGATCGGTGGGGCCGAGGTGGTCGTGATGTCCTACGACTACACCGTTCTCGCGGGAACCCAGGGCCGGAACAACCACCGGAAGACCGATCGGCTGCTCGAACTCGCCGCCCGGCGGCGGGTGCCGCTCGTGCTGTTCGCCGAGGGTGGCGGCGGACGACCCGGGGACGTCGACGCCGGTCCCGGTGCGGGCCTCGAACTGCCCACCTTCCGTTCGATGGCGTCGCTGCGCGGACGCGTGCCCACCGTCGCGATCGTCTCCGGCCGCTGCTTCGCGGGCAACGCCGCACTCGCGGGGGTGTGCGACGTGCTCGTCGCGACCCCCGACGCCAACATCGGCATGGGCGGTCCCGCCATGATCGAGGGCGGAGGACTCGGCGTGCACCGCCCCGAGGACATCGGGCCCATCGACGTGCAACGCCGCAACGGCGTCGTGCACGTCGCAGCACGCGACGAGGCACATGCCGTGGACGTCGCCCGGAGATATCTCGCCTATTTCACCGCGCCGCACGAGGACCGGCAGGCACCCGACCCGCGTCTCACGCGACATGTGGTGCCGGAGAACCGTCTCCGCGCCTACGACGTGCGGTCGGCGATCGACGCGATCGCCGATATCGGATCGGTGCTGGAGCTGCGGCCGGACTACGGCGTCGGCATCGTCACCGCCCTGATGCGAGTGGAGGGTGCCTCCTACGGCGTCCTCGCCAACAGCAGCGCCCATCTCGGCGGAGCGATCGATGCGGAGGCCGCCGACAAGGCCGCGGACTTCCTGGAACTGTGCGAATCGCACCGGCTTCCCGTGGTGAGTCTGTGCGACACACCGGGATTCATGGTCGGCCCCGAATCGGAGAAGGACGCCACCGTGCGCCGCTTCGGGCGCTTCTTCGTCGCCGGCGCACGTCTGACCGTCCCGTTCGGCATGATCATCCTCCGCAAGGGCTATGGGCTCGGCGCGATGGCGATGGCCGGCGGATCCTTCCACGCACCCGAATTCACCGTCGCGTGGCCGACGGGCGAGATCGGCGGGATGGGACTCGAAGGGGCCGTGCGGCTCGGATTCCGCAAGGAACTCGACGCCGCGGAGACACCCCGGGAACGCGAAGAACTGTTCGACCGGCTCGTCGCCCTCGCCTACCAGCAGGGAAAGGCGCTGCAGGCGGCGACGAGCTTCGAACTCGACGACGTCATCGATCCCGCCGACAGTCGCACCTGGATCGCGCGACTGGTGCAACAGCGGTGAAGCCGGGTATGCGACAGCCATGGTGATCCATCCCGGCGCGCAGCAGTACGTACCCGACAGCCGCGACCTCGCCGACCTCGCCGCCGCGTCCGCGGGGTGCCGGGGATGCGATCTCTACAAGGCGGCCGAACGCACCGTATTCGGCGCCGGAGTGCGCGACGCGCGCATCCTGTTCGTCGGCGAGCAACCGGGCAACGAGGAGGACATCGCGGGAGAGCCGTTCGTCGGCCCGGCCGGGCATCTGTTCGACAAGGCTCTCGAACGCGCAGGGATCGACCGCGGGACGGTGTACGTGACCAACGCCGTCAAACACTTCCGTTTCGACCGATCCGCCAACGGCCGCAGGCGGATCCACAAGAAACCGTCGGGGGGTCAGGTCGCCGCGTGCCGGCCGTGGCTCGAGGCCGAACTCGACGCCGTTCGTCCCGACGTCGTGGTGTGTCTCGGTGCCACGGCGGCGCAGTCGCTGCTCGGCAAGGATTTCAAGCTCACACAGCACCGCGGGGAGGTCCTGCACCTGCCCGAGGAGCTGTGCGGGTCGTGCGATCCGGCGGTGGTCGTCACCGTGCACCCGTCGGCGGTACTGCGGGCGAAATCGCAACGCGACGACATGTTCCGCTCGTTCGTACACGATCTGGAACGCGCGGCCACATTGTGACGGCTCAGCCGGTGGTCGCGAGCCCGGCCGCGAGCCCGAGCGCGACCGACATCGCGCACACCTCGAGGACGGCGTTGCGCAGCGACTCCTCCTCCGGGAGACGATGGGACGCGGCAGCGGGAATCCAGTTCCGTCGCCAGTTCCACGCGAGTCCCAGCAGGGCGCACAGCACGATCGCCTTCGCGAGCACGATGCGTCCGTAACCGGTGCCCAGCAGCGCCGAGACGGAACCGAGCCGCACCGCCGCGTCGATCACGCCGGTCACCACCAACGCCACCACGCATCGCAGGGCCAGGTGCGAATAGCGCGGCAGCAGCTCCGCCCACGCTCCGCGGCCCCGGACGGTCACGGCCAGCGCCACGAGCACCCCGAACCACACTGCGGCGGCGAGCACGTGCACCGCGTTGAACAGCGACCCCAGCGGCTGCTGCGCCATGTGGCCCGTGACGGGCCGGGCGATCAGCGCGAGCGCCGCGGCGACGAGCACCGGCAGGGTGGACCACGACGCCGACCGGCGGTACGCCACCGCGGCGACGGCGACGATCGCGGCGATACACACCCACGCCGCCGCATCCACGCGTCCCGTGGGGGTGCCGAGGAACTGCCCGAAGCGTCGCACGTCCAGTTCCGCGGCGGGAACGTCGGCCGCCGCGGCTGCGGCCCAGGCGAGGTCGACGCTCGCGAGCGCGAGCCAGACACCGCCGAGCGCGGCGATCGTCCGCCACAGTGTCTCGGGGGTGACCGAGGGCCGACGTTGCCGTTGCACCAGGACGGCGAGCACCGCGAGTCCGAGCACGGTGGAGCCGACACACAGTCCGACGGCCCGGACCGAACTCGAGGGGGCGGGCAGGGCGAGGGAACCCGCCACGGCGATACCCGCGACGGTTCCGAAAGCGACGCCGGCAGCGGCCACGACGAGCCACTGCCGGCGTTCCGGGATCATGCGGGTCAGGCCTTCGGCTTGCGCAACGCGAAGGCGAGACCTGCGGCGACCACCACGGCACCCGCGACGACGAACCACCACACGGCGGGTCCGCTGCCGTCGCCCTCGCCCGACTCCGAGCCGGTCTCGCCGGACGCTGCGTCACCGGACGCCGCAGCACCGGGCGTTCCGCTTCCTTCCCGGGTGAGCGTGAAGGTGCGGGTTCCGCTGACGGGATGCCCGTCGGCGGAGGTCACCCGGTAGGCGATGGTGTACTCGCCCACGGGTCCGAGACCGTCGAGTTCGACGGCCGCGGTCGCACCCTCGATGATCGGGTCGCTCTTCGACCACAGGTTGCCGTCGGGCCCGACGACGGTCAGGGCCGCGAACTGCTCCTGCAGGTTCTCGTTGAACGTCACGGTCACCCGATCGGGTGCCTCGGCGATCTGCGCGCCGTCCTCCGGCGAACTCGACAGCACCACCGAATGGGCGGCCGCGGAACCGACGGACAGGGTCAGCGCCGCGGTCAGCGCGGCGAGGAGAACGAGGATGCGCTTCATGCCCGCCGCCCCCGGATCACGGCGCCGAGGCCGAGTGCGGCACCGAGCGCGCCGAGCACCAGGCCGATACCACCGAGCCAGCGCGCGGTGCTGTCGGTGCTGCCGGTCTCCGCTGCGCCGGCGGTCTGCCCGGTGTCGGTGGCGTGCGTGTCACCACTGCCGCCGCCGTGGCCGTCACCGCTGCTCGCTGCGAGGGTCAGGGTCGGAGCAGGACGCTCGGGCTCCGCGTCGCCGGTCGCGATCTCGTCCCACGTCACGACCTCACCGTCGCTGTAGGTCTGGATCGCGGGGAAGGCGACCTCGTCCTCCTCGGGCAGCGGACCGGCGGACAGGACGAACTGCTGGAACTGCCCCGGCCCGACCTGCACGTCGGGTCCGGCCGTCCACGTCACGGAGGTTGCGAGCTGCGACTCGGGATCCTTCTCGACGGTCGCGGTCCAGCCGGGCAGCGGCTCGGTGCGCGCCGAGCGCAGGCCCGGAAGTTCCACGGTGACGGCCGTGGTGCCGGCGGTCTCGGATTCGGTGGGGACCCGGAAGGTCAGAACGGAGTAGCCGCCCTGCTCGGCGCCGGGTGCGACGACGGTGACGTGGGCGGAGGCGATGCCGGCGCCCACGACCATCAGCGCAGCGGTCGTTGTCGCGCCCACGAGGGCGCGACGGGAGAACTCGAACATGTATGGGGTCTTTCTCGTAGTAAGAGGATCGATCGTCACGACACGGTCGCGGCGAGCGGTGGTCCTCTCCTCGAGATGGCGGGAGGCGCGCGTCCCCATACCAGACGGTCGGTCGAGGAGGTCGGCGCGAGCACGGCGGGCGCGTCGACACCGGGACCGCGCATCAGCACCGTCCGGAGCACGGTGCCGCACGCCGCGTACACGCGGACCGCAGCGGTGAGCAGTACGGCGCACACCACCACGGCGATCATGTGTGCGGCCAGCATGGACACCGACATGTGCTCGTGGCCCGGAGCCACCACGGTGAGCGTGACGTGTGTGGCCGCCTGTCCGCCGGCGAGGAGCACCAGCGGAGGCAGCGACGGCTGGTGCGCGCCGAGGATCCCGACGATCGCCGCGACCGCGACCAGCAGTACCGCGACCGGTCCCGTCGGCACACCACCGCCGGCGGTGCCGTGGGCGGCCACCGCCAGCACCGCGGTGGTGATGCCTGCGGTGGTGCCGAGAACGGTCGGGTACCTGGTCACTGCAGTCGTGCTCGATCCCGCTCGGTCAGCGCACGCCGAGGCGTGCGAGGAGATCCGCTTCGATGCCGTCGAGTTCCGAGGCAATCGCCGCGTGCGCCGACTTCCGGCGTGCGGTCGGCATCTGCTCGGCCGTCTGCACCGCCGCGGTCAGGTCGGTGAGCCGTTCGCGGGTCGCGGCGGCGAACTTCTGCGTCTCCGCGTCCTTGGGGTTGCGCTGCTCGACCTTCGCGAGCGAGTGCTCCGCCCCCGCGATGCGGGCACTGAGACGAGCACCGTGACCGGTGAACGAACCGAGCTCGTCGATCGGCACCCCGAGCTGTTGCGCGCGACGAGCGTCGAGCTGACCGCGCAGCGCCGTGACGGCCTGGTAGACGATCGGGACGAGCACCGGCGCGAGCAGGCGTGCGACGCCGAGATAACGGCGCACCTTCGCCGCGGTGAGACCCTGGCTCTCGGCGGCCTTCTTCTGCGCCTTGAGCGTCGCGATCTGTTCCTTCTCGAGCTTGGCCTGCGACTTCACGAGTTCCTGATCGAGCTTGACCTGCGACTTCGCAAGCTTCTTGTCGATCTTCGTTCTGACCTTCGCCGCCCGCCGGTCGTTCTTGAGCCGATTCTTCGCGACCAGTCTGGCCTCGAGCTTCGCCTTCGTCCGCAAGGCCTTCGCTTCCGCCCTGCGAGTCGCGCGACGCTTCCGTGTGAACAACCCCATCGAACAGCACCCTCCAATTCGGTACGACACGACGCTCCGGCGCCCCGCGTCAGCCTAACGTGACGGTGCTGCGAGCCGTCGCCTGTGCAGGGAATACCCTGGAATGTCGTGGACGCAACCGGAGAACTACCGCGGCCCGAACGCGGAGTGTCACAGCGCACAGTCGTCGCCCTCGAGGCCGCTGCGCTGACGAGGTGCCGCCACCGGGTCTATCTCGACGCCACCTTCCCCGACGAACTCGCAGGTGCACCCGAGAATCCCGGTGCTCGGCAACGTCAGGAGGCAGCGGCTGCGCACCGCGAGGCGATCCGTCAGAAGCTGTTCGACGCCGACCCGGAGGGGTGGGTGCTCGTCGCTCCCGAAGGACCGATGCGGCAGCGCGCCCAACGCACGCTCGATGCGTGCCGCGCGGGCGCCGACCGGATCTGGGGTGCGGTACTACCGAGCGAACCCGACACCGGACGCCGCGGACGGTCGGAGGTCCTGCTGCGCGACGCCGAGCACGGTGGGTACATCCCGGTGATCGTCGTCAACCACAAGGTCACCGATCCCGGACGCGGCGCGCTCACCACCGATCTGTTCGCGTGGGCACCCGCTGTGGACGAGACCCGCAAGGTGCGCAGTCAGGTGCGCGACCAGATGCGGCTCGCGCACCTGTACCGCATGCTCGAGCGGCACGGGCTCGCAAGCTCCGCGAAGGTCGCCGGCGCGATCGGGTACGGCGGCGACTGCATCCTCGTGCACGACCTCGACCCGATCCTCGACGACTACGACGCCCGTCTGACCGACCGTCTCGAGATCGCCCGGGGCCGCACCCCGACCTCCCCGTCGCAGATCGGCGAGTGCAAGACCTGCCCGTGGTGGGATCGCTGCCGCGCCGAACTCACGGTGAGCCGCGACGTGTCGCTGGTGGCGCCGGGGCAACGCGCCGCCGTGCTGCGTGAACTCGACGTCCACACCATCGACGGACTCGCCCGGTGGGAGGGTGAGGAACCCGAGGCGTGGCCGCAGGGCTCGTTCGAGGACGCGATCGTCACGGCGCGGGCCTGGCTCGCCGGTGCGCCGCTCGTGCGTCGGTACCGGCACGTGCACGTCCACCGCGCCGACGTCGAGGTCGACATCGACATGGAGAGCTACCACGAGCACGGCGCCTATCTGTGGGGCACGCTGCTCAATGCGGGCTCGTCGTCCGAGTACATCCCGTTCGCGACGTGGGAGCCCGTGCCGACCGACGACGAGGCACGCTCGTTCGCCGAGTTCTGGCGCTGGCTGTCGGATCAGCGGCGCGCCGCCGAACGGCGGGGGAAGACCTTTGCGGCCTACTGCTATTCGCGGTCGGCGGAGGACAAGTGGTTGTTGTCGTCGGCACGGCGGTTCCACGGTTTCCCGGGTGTGCCGGAGCTCGCGGAGATCAAGGCGTTCATCGGCTCGAACGAGTGGGTCGACATCTTCCAGGCCGTCACCGACCAGTTCGTGTGCCCGAACGGCAAGGGACTGAAGAAGATCGCGCCGATCGCGGGGCATCACTGGCGCGACGCCGAGGCCGGGGGAGAGGCGTCGATGAGCTGGTACCGCGAAGCCGTGGGCATGGCGGGCGAGCCCGATCCGGCGCAGCGCCTGCGGTTGCTCGAGTACAACGAGGACGACGTGATCGCGACGAAGGTGCTGCGCGAGTGGATGAGTGATCGTGCGGTGCTCGACATCCCGTACCTCGAGGACCTGTAGGGGCGCTCCGCGCACGAGCGATCACGCCGGCGCGGCGCGGCTCACAGGCCTGCTGTGAGCCGGATCAGCGCCTCCACCACGGGAGCGCCGAACATCGGCGGGTCGTTGTGTTCGAGACCGTCGAGCTGCACCCGCTCGGACAACTGCCGGGCGGCATCGGCGACCGCCGCGCTCTGTGCCGGCGGGACGATGGTGTCGGCGGTGCCGTAGACGACCGTGATCGGCACGTCGATGCGGGCGGCGAGCTCGGCGACCGGGAACTCGTCCTTCAGCACGGCGGCGGGGACGAACGGATAGTGGTGCCGGGCCACGGCGGCGAGATCGGTGAACGGCGAGCGCAGCAGCATCCCCGCCGGAGGTTCGTCGACGGCGAGTGCGGTGACGACCGCGCAACCGAGGCTCTCCCCGAAATACAGCAGCCGGGTGGGGTCGACGTCGTCGCGCGAGCGGAGATGGTCCAGTGCCGCGCGGGCATCGGCGGCGAGACCCTCCTCGGTCGGGCTGCCGGGGTTGCCGCCGTAACCGCGGTAATCGAGCAGCAGCGTCGAGAAACCCGCCGCGGCGAGGTCGGCGGTGGTATCGGCGCGACCGAGGCGGTTGCCGCCGTTACCGGCGGCGAGCAGGACGGTGAATTCGTGCCCGGCACCCTCGGGGCTTCGGCCGGGCACGAACCAGGCGTCGAGCTCGAGACCGTCCGACGTCCTGAGCACGACATCCTCGGCACCCGGCAGGACGGTCGCGGCGGACGGGGGAGCGGTGGTGTCGGGCAGATAGATCAGGCGTCGTTGCAGCGCCCACCCGGCGACGCCGACGAGCACGCCGACGAGCAGCACGGCGAGAACGATCCGCATGTGACCAGTCCAGCGCACGTGCGCGTTTCCGGTAGCGGGAACCACCGGAAACGCGCACGGGTGGCGAAGCCGCCTAGCGCGGCGCCATGCGCAGGGCGCCGTCCATACGGATGGTCTCGCCGTTGAGATAGTCGTGCTCGACGATCATCTGCGCGAGCTGCGCGTACTCGGCGGGCTGTGCGAGCCGCGAGGGGAACGGCACGCCGGCCTCGAGGCCCTTGCGGTACTCCTCGGTGACCCCGGCGAGCATCGGGGTGTCGACGATGCCGGGGGCGATCGTGTTGACGCGGATGCCGAACTGCGCGAGATCGCGCGCGGCGGGGACGGTCATACCGTGCACGCCACCCTTCGACGCGGAGTACGCGATCTGGCCGATCTGGCCCTCGAAGGCCGCCACCGAGGCGGTGTTGATGATGACGCCGCGCTGACCCGACTCGTCGACCGTCCCGGTCTTGGAGATGGCGTCGGCCGCCAGGCGCATGACGTTGAACGTGCCGAGCAGGTTGACGGTGATGACCGTGCGGAACAGCTCCAGGTCGTGGGGGCCGTTCTTCGACAGGATGCGGCCGGCCCAGCCGACACCGGCGCAGTTGACGACGATGCGCAACGGAACACCGGATTCGACGATGCGATCGACGGCCGCCTGGACCTCGTCGCCGCTCGTCACATCGGTGGCGAGGAGCGTGACGCCCGCGGGGGCGGAATCGCCGACGCGGTCGATGGACTGCTGCAGGTCGAGGCCGAAGACGGTAGCTCCGGCGTCGGCGAGGCGGCGCGCGGTTGCGGCGCCGAGACCGGATGCGGCACCGGTCACCAGCGCGGCGGATCCCTGAATCTCCACTGTTCGTATCTCCTGTCTCGAGCTGTAGGGCTCGTCAGTGTCCTTCGTCACGAACCCTAGCCGGTGACCGTCGTGACCTCCGCGGGGGTGGAGGCCCTGCGGCGCAGCGCGACGATACCCATCGCTGCGGCCACCAGACAGGCGACGGCGCCGAGTACCAGTCCGGCCCGGCCACCCCATTGCTCGCTGACCCATCCGGCGATGGGACCACCGATGGCCGTCGAGCCGAGGAAGGCGACCGACCACAGGGCCATCACCCGGCCGCGCATCGTCGGAGCGGCGGCGAGCTGCAGCGAACTGTTGGTGGTGGATGTGAAGGTCACGCTCAGGGCGCCCACGATCACCATGACCACGATGAGCGTGGTGAGGTTCGGGGCCGCCGCGGCGACGGCCAGGGCGATGCCGAACGCGAGTGAGGTGACGATGAGCGGCCGGGTCCCGGTCCGGCCCCAGGTGGCGACGACAAGCCCGCCCACGACGGACCCGGCGCCCATTGCGGCGGTGAGGAAGCCGTAGGCCCCGGCACCGGCAGCGAAGGTGTGGTCGGCCAGGACCGGCAGAACCACCTGGAACTCGAAGGCCAGACATCCGACGAGCGCCATCATCAGCAGCGGGACGGCCAGGTCGGACGTGCTGCGGACGTAGGCGAAACCCTCGCGCAGCTGTCCCTTCGCGCGGGCGGCGGCGGGGGAGCGCTGGAGCCGGGAGACGTCGAGTCGCAGCAACGAGGTGACGACGGCGACGAAGCTCGCGGCGTTGAGCAGGAAGCACACGCCGAGTCCGCCCGCGGCGATGACCAGGCCGGCGACGGCCGGGCCGATCATGCGGGAGCACGAGGCGAGGACCGACTGCAGGCTCACGGCGTTGCGCAGATCCTCCGGACCGACCAGTTCGAGCATGAACGACTGTCGGGCGGGGTTCTCGAAGCACTGGTTGAGGCCGAGTGCGACCGCCAGGACGTAGACGTGCCACAGGGCGATGGTGTCGGTGACGACGAGCAACCCCAGGATCAGGGCCTGCACACCCATGAGGGTCTGCAACCCGATCATGAGCCGGCGTTTGTCGGATCGGTCGGCAACCACGCCGCCGTAGGGGCCGAGCAGCAGCATCGGCACGGTCTGCAGCGCGAGCACGATGCCGATGGCGGTCGCGGAGCCGGTGAGCTGCAGGACGAGCCACGACTGTGCGACCGTCTGCATCCACGTGCCGACGAGCGAGACGGCCTGGCCGCTGATGTAGAGGCGGAAGTTGGGCCCGCGCAGGGCGGCGAAGGTCTGTCCTCTGATGTCGGCGAGCACTGTCACGGGCGACCCCCCTCGGCGGAGGGGCGCGGTGAATCGGCGACGCGCTGCGAGAGTGCCTCGAGGGCGGGCAGCGCGTCGTGCAGAGCAGCGAGGTGCTGTTCGCTCAGGTCGGCGAGATGACGGGCGAACAGGGCGGTGCGGCGTGCGCGCAGTTCCGCGGACAGGGCGGCACCGGCGGGTGTGATGTGGACGCGGACGACACGCTTGTCGCCGGCGTCGGGGGACCGGGTGAGCAACCCGTCGTCTTCGAGTTTGCCCACCATGCGCGAGCACATGGTGGGGTTGAGCCCTTCGATCTCCGCGAGGTCGCGGACTCCGATCGTCTCGTGGCGGGCGACGGTCGTGAGGAGGGTCGACTGCGAGCGCGTCAGCCCTTCCTCCGAGGCGAACATGCCCATGCGGCGGGAGATCCGTCCGATCGCGATACGCAGACGGTGGACGTCTTCCGCGTCGAACGGGGGAGTTCCGGATCGAGGGGCGCTGCCTGAGAGATCAGACATGGAACCACCTCCGAATTTATTTGCCTATCGGCAAGCATACTCCTGTTCGGGGAGGAAGAACACTGTTCGGAGGGGGTGATCAGGGCCGCATCAGGGCGGGGGACTCGTCCTCGGCGGCGCGACGAGCCCGCAGGCGCATCGCCGCGATCACGCCGACGGACAGCAGCAGGGCCACCGCTCCGGCGATCGGTCCCACGGCGCCGGTCTCCGGGAACAGTCCGTCGCCGAGCATCCACGCACCGAAGCCGAAGAACAGCGCGGCAGCGCCGAAACGGATGGCGTTCTCGGGCAGGTGCCGGCCCAGCACGGCGCCGGCGATGATGGCCAGCGCGTCGGCGGCGACCATGCCGACCGTCGATCCGATCCACACCCCGGCCCAGTTGTTGTCGGTCGCGAGGGTGATGGTGGCGAGCATCGTCTTGTCGCCGAGTTCGGCGAGGAAGAACGCCGAGGTCACCGCGAGGAAGGCGGACCGCGCGACGCGTCCGGCCTTCGACTGCTCGTCGTCGTCGAGAGAGTCGCCGCGCAGCGTCCACGCACCGAAGATCAGGAAGGCGAGGCCGCCGACGATCGCGATGGCGGTCGCGGGGATCGCCACGCCCAGATAGTGCCCGACGGCCACCGAGACGAGATGGACCGCGGTGGTGGCGAACAGGATCCCGGACAGCACGACCCACCAGCGATATCGCAGGGCGAAGGTCATCGCCATGAGCTGGGATTTGTCGCCGAGTTCGGCAATGAAGACGACCGCGAAGGACAGGACGAGTGCGGACCACATATGTGTCTCCTCCTTTCGTAGGGAGGAAACGGGGCTTCCTCCGGACGCCGGACGCACGGTGCATCGGGCGGCCGAAGGTCTCACCCACCGGAAGATGGTCCGGTCCGCGGGGCCGGGCGTCGCCGTGTCGGGCGCCGCCAGTATGTCGACCCTGCGATTGGGGGCTACTCCCCTTCGCCGACGACAACGTTAGCTCGGCAAACCGAATTCTGTAAAGGCAATGCTAACTTTCGGAGAACCGAACTCTCATTTTCAGGGCGGCCTCACGAAGCGAGCAGCATGGCCAGAATCGCGGTGTCGGGATCGTTGCCCGGATCCACTCCCACCTTGCTGACCAGCGCCGTCACCGTGCCGTCCGGTTCGGCCTCGACCCACGCCGCGCGATGCTCGAGGCCGAGATGCGGAATCCCCGGGAGCAGCACGCATCCCGAGGCTGCACCGGCGTTCTCCGGCAGCGACGGCGTCGTCTCGGAGGGTGGATGCAACATGATCAGCGCCGGCGGCTGATGTTCGGCGAATCGTCCGGGCCGCACGGCGCGCTCACCGAGCACCGGACCTTCTGCGACCACGAGACCCACGGTCCCGGGTTCGGGGTTCTCGGGCAGTTCCTCCTTCACCCCGAACACGGTCGAGGTGGGCAGCAGTCCCGGCAGCGACGCGATCCGCACCGTCATCGCCAGCACCTGGGCCCATTCACGGGTGGTCGCGGGCCATCTGCCCGAGACGACGAAACCCCGCAGCGACCCGTCGGACTGGAATGCGGACAGCTCGATACGGCTGTGCTCCTCGGCGTTCATCCCACCCACCCTCCCTCTCGGTCGGTAAGGGGAGAATGCCCGTTTTCTCCGTTGGCACACAAGAGGTGCCGAGTGCCAGCACCTCCGCTACACCTTCTGTCATCGGCCTCGGCAATCGCTGCGGCGGATGACGATTCCCGTAGCTGATCCGGCGCCGGACACGACGAAGGGCGCCGGTGTCCCGGCGCCCTCGTTGTCGGTCTCGCGACCTGTGCCCGATCCGAACTAGACGATCAGACCGGAGGTGGCGGTACGGGCACGCTCGAAGCGGGCCTGCACGTCGGCCCAGTTGACGATGTTCCAGAAGGCCTTGACGTAGTCGGCCTTGACGTTCTGGTACTGCAGGTAGAAGGCGTGCTCCCACATGTCGAGCATGAGCAGCGGGGTCAGGCCGATCGGGATGTTGCCCTGCTGGTCGTACAGCTGGACGATGAGCAGACGCTGCCCGATCGAATCCCACGCGAGGATCGACCAGCCGGAGCCCTGGATGGAGTTCGCGTTCGCGGAGAAGTGATCGCGGAACTTGTCGAACGAACCGAATGCGTCGTCGATCGCCGCCGCGAGCTCACCCTCGGGCTTGTCGCCACCCTCGGGGGAGAGGTTGTTCCAGAAGACGGAGTGGTTGGTGTGACCACCCAGGTGGAAGGCGAGGTCCTTCTCGAGCTTGGTCGCCTGCGCCGCCATGGTGCCGTTGTCGCGGGCCTCGGCCAGCTTCTCGAGGGCGGTGTTCGCACCGGCGACGTAGGTGGCGTGGTGCTTCGAGTGGTGCAGCTCCATGATCTTCGCCGAGATGTGCGGCTCGAGCGCTGCGTAGTCGTAGGGCAAGTCCGGAAGTGTGTATTCAGCCACGAAGGGTCCCTTCTTCACCGGGCCGTCCGGCCCGTGCAGTTATTCCGTACCTTTTCGGGTTTCCACCCAAACCCATAACTACACCGTCCGCAACATTCGCCGTAATGCGGACACGGCCGGACCCCGACTGTGGCGTAGAGCACCCGGCACGGGCGACGCCTCCGGACAACGGCTCCCACCAGCGGAAACCGTCGTACGACGGGACCGTCGGCAACCACCGCGTGAACGGGACCTTAACATTGGCGCGTGTTTCGGCCCTTCCTGAACGAACCGACACGCGGGGCCGACGCACCGCGTGTGGACCTCCCGGGCGTCGACCTCGTCCGGTTCGTCGCGGTCGCGGCCGTGCTCTACTCCCACATCGCCTTCTATCTGATCGACGACCTCGGTACGGGCTGGTGGGGCATCGACCTCACGTACGAGGTGCTCGTCGAGGGAGCCGGACTCAATCAGCATCTGTCGTCCGTGGGCGTGACGGCCTTCATGATGCTCACGGGCATGCTCGTCACCCGGTCCGCGATCCGTCAGGACCGGCGGAAGTTCCTGATCGCCCGGGCCGCGCGCCTCCTGCCGGCCTTCTGGGTGTCGATCCTGGCCGCGGTCGTGCTCGTGTGGCTGGGCATCAACGGCACCTTCAGCGGCCACACCACCGTGTCCGTCTCCGAGGCGTTCCTGTCCTTCTTCCTCGGCGCGTTCTTCCTGAAACCGCAGGTGATCGTGCTCGGCGTGGTGTGGACGCTCGCCGCGCAGATCTCCTTCTATCTGTGGTGCGTGGCGGGACGGTCGCTGTTGCGGACGGCGCCGGTGGCGGTGCCGATGCTCGGTGCCGTGCTGTGCATGCTCGTGCTCCTCTACAACCTGTACGTGCCCGAGCCGTACACGGTGCCGTTCCTGTCGAAGATCGCGTCGACCCTGCCGACCCTGTTCCTCGGGCAGATCGTGTACTTCGGCTGGGCGGGGCTGATCTCGCTTCGCGCACTGCTGGCGGCGCTGTTCGCGCAGATCGCGACGATCGTGATGGCGACGGACATCAACGTCTACTGGTCGGGCAGCCGCTACCTGTGGACGGTGACGGTGGTCTTCGCAGCGGTCGTGCTGGTCGCGCGGTACGACGGCCGCTTCGCGCGCTCGGCCGTCGTCTCCTGGGTCGCGACCCGCAGCTACTGCATCTACCTGACCCACACGCTCGTGATGTACCGGATCTACGAGAACACCGTGGGCATCGTCGGCACGACCACGGCGATCGCGCTCCTCCTGATCGGCTGCGGTCTCGTCGCCGAAGTGCTGTACCGCGCCGTCGAGGTCCCGGCCGCGCAGTGGATCAAGAACCGCTGGCTGGCGCCGAAGCGGGCCGCCTCCGACGAACGGACCGCCGCTCCGGCACGCGCGTAGCATCGGGTCATGTCCTGGTTCGACGAGATCCTTGCCCGTGCAGGTTCGAAGTCGCAGATGGTGGGGCGCGAGGATGCCCTCCCCGGTCGCGCCGAACCGCTGCCCGTCCCCGAGACCCATTACGTCAACGGCAATCGCATCGTTCCCCCGTTCCCCGAAGGTATGCAGACCGCAGTCGTCGGTATGGGTTGTTTCTGGGGCGCCGAGAAGGAGTTCTGGCAGCTCGACGGTGTCCATTCGACCGCGGCCGGATATGCCGGCGGCTACACGCCCAACCCCACCTACGAGGAGGTGTGCTCCGGCCGGACCGGGCACACCGAGGTGGTGCTCGTCGTCTTCGATCCCAAGGTGATCGGGTACGACCGCATCCTGCAGCAGTTCTGGGAGAACCACGATCCCACCCAGGGCATGCGCCAGGGCAACGACCACGGCACCCAGTACCGTTCGGCGATCTACACCTACGACGAGACGCAGATCGAGGTCGCCGAGGCCACTGCCGAAGCCTTCGGCAAACGCCTCGCGGACGCTGGTTACGGGGAGATCACCACGGAGATCGCACCGCTGACGCAGTTCTACTACGCCGAGGACTATCACCAGCAGTACCTCGCGAAGAACCCCGGCGGGTACTGCCCCGTGCATGCCACCGGAGTGAGCTGCCCGGTGGGTCTCGGCGCCTGACAGTGCCCGACGGTGTCGCGCACCACATCTCCCCTCACATCGTGAGTGTGAGATGTGCTGGCGTTCCTTGAACTTCCCCGAGAGCAGACGCATCCTGGGAAAAGGGATCATTCCAGAGGGGGAAGGGACGGCGTGCCGGTATGACGACCAGAGCGGGGTACCTGCGGCGCACACGGCGAAGTCTGCGCAGGCGGGATCCGCTCGTGCGTCGCACCGACAGGCTCGAGGCACGATGCTTCACCCTGATGGTCGCCGTGATGGCGCTCCTGATCCCCGTCGCGGTGTGGGTGTCGGCCACCATGTGGAGTTCCCAGCTCGAACTCTCCGAGAAGCAGAACGCCGAACGCGTCGCCGTGACGGCAGTCCTCGACGCCGACGCCTCGGGCGATCCCTCCGGCTGGGGTGAGGCCGTGAAGATTTCCTCCGCCCCCGTAACCTGGGGATGGGGCGACGAGACGCGTCAGGCCCTCGTGCAGGTCGACAGCCTGGCGACCGCGGGTAGCGAGGTTCCCGTCTGGGTCGATGCGAGTTCCGGGGAATACACGCAGCCCCCGCTGACCACGTCCGCGGCGAAGTTCTCCGCGGTGCTGTCCGGGGTGTCGCTGTGGACGTTCTCGTTCGTCGCCGTGGCCGGACTGTTCGCGCTCGCGCACTGGCGGCTCGAGGTGCGCCGCAGCCGCGAGTGGAGCCGGGACATCGAAGCGTTCCTCGGCTCCACCAGCAGCCACTGAGCAGCCGGAGTCACCGGCCTCGCTACAGGTCCGCGACCGCAGGCATGACCTCGCTCGCCACCAGTTCGAGGTGCTCGAGATCGGCGAGGTCGAGGACCTGTAGGTAGATGCGCTGCGTCCCGGCTTCGGCGAAGGTGCGGATCGTGTCGATCAACTCCTGCGGTGTGCCCGCGAGCCCGTTCTCCCGCAACTCGTCGACCTCTCGGCCGATGCGTGCCGCACGCCGGGCGATCTCGTCCTCGTCCCGGCCGCAGCACAGCACGAGTGCGTTCGAGTAGATCAGTTCCTCGGGGTCGCGTCCGGCTTCCCGGCAGGCAGAGCGCACGCGCTCGAACAAGGTCTTCGTCTCGTCCAGCGATGCGAACGGCACGTTGAACTCGTCGGCGTAGCGTGCCGCGAGTGCCGGCGTGCGCTTCTTGCCCGCCCCACCCATGACGATCGGCGGGTGGGGACGCTGATGCGGCTTGGGCAGCGCGGGGGACTGCTCGATCCGCACGTGCTCGCCCTCGTACGAGAAGGTCTCGCCCACCGGCGTGTCCCACAGGCCGGTGATGACGGCGAGGGACTCTTCGAGGCGGTCGAACCGCGTCTTCAGATCGGGGAAGGGGATGCCGTAGGCGAGATGCTCCTCCTCGAACCAGCCGGCTCCGAAGCCGAAGTCCACGCGTCCGCCGCTCATGGCGTCGACCTGCGCGACGGAGATCGCGAGCGGACCGGGATGCCGGAAGGTCGCCGAGGTGACGAGCGTGCCGAGGCGGATCGTCGACGTGTCGCGGGCGAGACCGGCCAGGGTGATCCACGCGTCCGTGGGCCCGGGCAGCCCCTCGACGTTCATGGCGAGGTAGTGGTCGGAGCGGAAGAACGCGCCGTAACCGAGTCGTTCCGCGGTCTGCGCGACGGCGAGGAGATCGTCGTAGGTGGCGCCCTGCTGGGGTTCGGTGAAGATACGCAATTCCATGAACCGATCATTCCAGCGTCGGACGCGACGCGGTGTACCGGTGCGTCGGCCGTCCGCTGTGAGATGTCTCGAGAGTGATTGTCCATGCATGGATAGACCTGTTGATGAACCTGTGGAAACTGTGGATAACTCCAGCGGATGGGGTTGGTGGGGAGCACGGGGGCGTGCCCTCAGGTCCCACCCGCAGAACCGGATCGGTACGACCACGCCCACATCGGCTCACGGCGCGTGCCACTATTGAGACGTGAGCTTTTCCGACGTGCCCACCGTGTCGGTCGACCTGGTACCCGAACCGGGCGATGAGGTCGTCCTCCTCGACGTCCGCGAGGACGACGAATGGGAACTCGGACACGCCCCCGGCGCGCTGCACGTTCCGCTCGCCGACGTGCCCGCCCGCATCGAGGAACTCGACCCCGACGCCGAGATCTACGTGATCTGCAGGCAGGGCGGCCGCTCCCTCGGAGCGGTCGAATACCTGGCCCGCCTCGGGTACGACACCTTCCAGGTGGCGGGCGGCATGGTGGCGTGGCAGAAGCACGGACTTCCGCTCGTCTCCGAGCGCGACGAACCGGCGAAGATCTATTGATGTCGGCCTATCAGATCTGTGTGCGCTGTGAGAATCGCTGGCCCGTGACCTATCAGCCGCGGCAGTGGTGCCCGGCCTGCCGCGGTGTGCTGCTCTCGCCCGTCGCCCCCGACGGATCCGTTCCTCCCTCGCGCCGCAACTTCCGCTGGGTCGCGCGCCCCGCGGGTGGTCTTCCGACCACCGGACAGACGTCGCAGCCGCAGCCCCGCCCGGAGTCCGGGACACCGTCCTACCGCGAGATGCCGCGCTGGGGACTGCTCGATCCGCTCCCGGCCGACGACCACGACGAACCCGGCAGCGCCGACATCGCCGCCGACCTCGCACCGACGCTGCTCGTCGGTACCGCCGTCGTCTTCGGTCTCGCAGCGGTCGCAGAAGCCGTCCGGTACGGGTTGTTGTTGTTCAACCGCACCCGGCTCGTCGACCCACTCGTGCTCGCGGTGTCGGATGCCGCGGTGTGGGCGACCCAGGTCGTCGGTCCGGTCGTGGCACTGGCCGCGGCGGTCGCGTCCGGACTCCGCCTCATCGACCTGCGCCGGCGTGTCTACGCCGAGCGAGGTCTCGCCGACTCGCGTTCGCCGCTGTCCATCCTGGCGGGGCTCGTCGTTCCGGGCCTCAACCTGGCGATGCCCGGTGTCTTCCTGACCGAGATCGCCGACCGCGACCCCCGGTTGCTCCGCGCGATCCGCACCTGGTGGGTGCTGTGGGTGGTCGACGCTGTGCTCGTCGTGGCGCTCCTCGCGTGGCGTCAGCGCGACACGCTGCAGGCCCGCGCCGACGGTGTTCTGTTCACCGCAGTTCTCGCGGTGCTCGGGGCGGTCGTCGCGCTCGCGACCCTGCACGTGCTGCGCCTGTTCGACGACGCCGACCTGTGGGGACGGCCGTTGCGCCGTCGCCGGTTCACCCAGGCGACCGGCCCGGCCGCATCGCCGATCGCACCGATCGTCCCCGCCGCCGTCGCCCGCGAGCGGGAGCAGGTCGAGGCCGACGCTCGGGAAGAGCACGCCGGACCCGCGGAACGAGTCGAGGACGAGGAGCGCGCCGAGGCGGTGGCGCCGTGACCCGCAGTGCGCACCCACGGGTCGTCGCGCATCGCGGTGCGTCGGCCGCGCTCCCGGAACACACGATCGGGGCGTACGAACTCGCGTTGAAGGAAGGCGCCGACGGCGTCGAATGCGACGTGCGGCTCACCCGCGACGGCCACCTGGTGTGTGTGCACGACCGCACGATCGACCGGACGTCGAACGGCACCGGTGTCGTCAGCGAGATGACACTCGACGAACTGGCACAGTTCGATTACGGACGGCCCGGCGAACCTGCCGGCCTGCTCACCCTGCGGCAACTGCTCGAACTCGTCATGGACTTCACGAGTGTCCCGGTGAAGGTCTTCGTCGAGACCAAGCATCCCGTCCGCTACGGCGGCCTCGTCGAAAACACACTGCTCGCCGAGCTCGCACGATTCGGTCTCGCGACTCCGGCCTCCGCCGACTTCTCCCGGGTGGTGGTGATGTCGTTCGCGGCCGGTGCCGTCTGGCGCATCCGCCGCGCCGCGCCGCTGCTGCCCACCGTGCTGCTGGGAGAGACGTCGCGCTACCTGCGGGGGAGCGCCGCCACCACCGTCGGCGCGACCGCCGTGGGACCTTCCATCGCGACATTGCGTGAGCACCGCGACCTCGTCGACCGGGCGGCCCTGTCCGGCCGGGCAACCTACTGCTGGACCGTCGACGACCCCGCCGACGTCGAGTTGTGCCGTGAACTGGGCGTGGGATGGGTCGCCACGAACCACCCGGGCCGCACCAAGCTGCAACTCGACGCCGCGTTCGACCGATGAGCACCCCCACCTCGTCCCGCGACCTCGGCATCGCGATCCGGGTCGCCGTGTAGGTTGACGCCGTGGCCAAGAAGAGCAAGAGAAACAGCGGACCCAAGCCCGGCAGCAATCGCGCCGCGAAGCTCGAGCAGCGCCGGCTCGAGCGGGAAGCGGCGGCCGCCGCGACGTCCCGGCCTTTCGAAGGACTCGCCTTCGAATGCGATCTCGTGGCGCTGCGCGAGTTCGTGCCGTCGGCCCTCGCGGAGCTGCCCGCCGCCGAGGACGGCCGCCGCGTCGTGGGTGCGACCATCCTTCCCGGCGGGGTTGCGGCACTGGTCCGCGAGGAGAACGGTGCGCCGGTCGCGTACGTCGGCCTGCAGCTCGCCGCCGGCTTCGGCCCCGATCCGGCGGGCGAACTGGCCGCGGCCCTGCACTGGGCGCACACGGCCGAGCCGGGATCGTCGCTGCAGGTCGCGAACGTCGACGACGACACCCCGCCGCTGGCGGACCTGATCGACCCGGCGGTCGTGCCGGCGATCACCGTCCACAACGACTTCGACTGGTGGATCCCGGCGGGGGTCGAACCGAGCGCCGAGATCGCCCACACCGTCAAGCACGCGAACGAGGCCGTGCTGCCGTCGGCGCGGCTCGAAGGCGACGGCCTCCGCGGCGCGTGGTGGGTCGATCCGGGCGAGAAGGCGCACCTGCGGTGGGTGCGACCCGAGGACGAGGACGCGCTGATGGCCGCGTTGTCGCGCGTGCATGCGGCGGGTGGCCTGCACCTCGGTGAGGGATCGCGGTTCGCCGGTTCGTTCCGCACCCACGGCCTGCTGGTGCCGGTGTTCGATCTCGACCGCGACAAGCACCCGGACGAGTGGGTCGCCCCGACCATCGAGTTCGGCCGGCGTCTCGACGAGGCCCTGGCCGTGGACGACCCGCTCACCGCCGCCGAGCGACGGTCGCGCGACGGTCTGCGAAGCCGTCAGGTCACCCTGCGCTGACCATCCCTGCGCCGATCTTCCGGCGAGAGCACGAAGGCCACCTCCCGCGGGAGGTGGCCTTCGTCGTTCCGGGTGGGCTGTCCCCGGATGGAGAAACGGTCAGATGGCGCCGCCGGCGGCGAGCGGGGCGTTGTCGCGCGGTTCGTTCGGCTTCGAGTTCAGCTCGCGGGCCACGAAGTCCTCGAGGTTGAAGAGGTTCTCGCCGGCACGATCGGCCACGGTCAGCAGGGTCGTCATCGTCGCGACCTCCTCGACCTGTTCCTGCAGGAACCACTGCATGAACTGCTCGCCGAGATAGTCGCCCTCGTCGCGCGCGGTGCGGGCGAGCTCGACGATCTGATCGGTGACCTTCTTCTCCTGGGTGAGGGCCAATGCGATCGGCTCGCGGGCATCCTCGAACATCGACTGCACCGCGTCGACTCCCGTGAGGTCGACGGCCATGTCGCGGTCCAGGAAGTACTGGACGATCATCATGGCGTGGTTGCGTTCCTCGACGGCCTGCGCGTAGAAGTGCTTCGCCAGCTGCGGGAGATCGGCGTTGTCGTAGAAGACCGCGACGGCGATGTACTGATGCGACGCCGTGAACTCGTGGCGGATCTGGTCGTGCAGCAGCGTGTGGAACTTGGTCTTGGTCATCTCGCCCATCGTTGTCATGATCACGACGTTAATGCAGGTCAACGACCTTTTCATCCAAGCATTGGCTACCCTTGCGCTTCGCAGTGTCGGCTACCCTACGGGAAATTCGGACAGCCTTACCCAAGATCGAGATCTCTTCTCGGGGCCGTGTCAAGGGGCCGGGGCGAGAAGGTCCGGCGGGATCGGATCGCCCTCCGAGATCGCTCCGAAGAACGGTACGGCACGCTCGCGGTCCCACAGCAGGACGTTGCCGATGCCGTAGACGTCGTCGAATCCGCCCACCGGAACGGTGGTGGTGACCGTCTCGCCGCGCATCGCCCACGCCAGTCGTGCGAGGTTCCACAAGTGGTCGCCGTCGTCGACCCGCATCGACCCGGCCGCACCGGACATCAGCGACCACGCCCGGAAGGGGTTCAGGAAGGTGCCGGGGCTCGTCGCCTTGCTCAGCAGCGCCGAGAGGAACAGACGCTGGTTGTTCATCCGGTCCAGATCGGCGAGCGGAGTCGCGCGCGTGCGGACGAAGCCGAGTGCCTGCGGTCCGGTCAGCTCCTGGCATCCTGCTTCGAGCCTGAGCCCGGCGAGCGGATCGTCGATCGGGTACGGCACGCAGAGGTCGACCCCGCCGACCGCATCGACGATCGACGCGAATCCACCGAAACCGATCTCGGCGTAGTGGTCGATGTGCACACCGGTCGCGCCCTCCACCGTCTGCACGAGTAGTTGCGGCCCGCCCAGCGCGAAGGACGCGTTGAGTTTGTCCTGACCGAAGCCCGGCACGCTCACGTAGGAGTCGCGGGGCAGGGAAACCATCGTCGTCGCGCCCCCACCGGGCGGGATGTGGACGAGCAGGACGGTGTCGGTGCGGTCGGCCCCGACCTCCCCGCCGGTCGCGAGTTCCTGTTCCTGCTCGGGGGTGAGGCCCACCCGGCTGTCGGAACCGACGAGCAGCCAGTTCGTACCGGGAGTGTCGCCGACGCGACCGTCGTAGTCGGCCAGCGCATCGACGCGCGCGAGCTTGCCGTCGAGGTAGACCATGCTCGCGCCCATGGCGACGACGAGCACGACCGCGACGATCGCCAGTCGCCGCAGGATGCGCCGGGCACCGAGCGGACGTCTCGGTGCAGGTCGCGACGACGGGGCCGCGGGACGGCGAGGGGGAGCGGGCGGGGGTGTGTTCCCACGTGACGGTCGCCGGCGCGGGGCAGGTTCGGCGAACCGTTCGGGTCGTTGCGTCGGAGCCCACTCGCGGCGTTGCTGCTGTGGCGGCGGTTGCTGCCGGTCCTGCCGGGGAGTCCGAGCGGGCCGGTAGTTCGGTGCCGGCGCCTGCGACCACGCCTGCGGTGACTGTGGCCGGCCGTCGCGCCGGAGAACCTGGGTGCCTTCGGGAGACGGGGGCACGGCGTCGGGGCGACGCGGCGGCACACCACCGGAACGATGGGGCGGCACGCCACCGCGAGGTACGGACCGGCCGGGAGGAGGGCCCTGCGGAGGTCGCGGCCGGTTCCGGGGGTCGCGAGGGTCGCCGTTCACCCGGACAACTCTACGGTCAGGGCAGCCAGGAGACGTGGCCCCTCAGTGCTTGGTAGCCGACGAAGGCGACGGTGTCGATGAGAGCGTGGGCGATCACGAGCGGCCACAACCGCCCGGTTCGCTGCCAGTACCGCCCGAACACCAGGCCCATGACCACGTTGCCGAACCCGCCGCCGATGCCCTGGTAGAGGTGATAACTGCCGCGGAGCAGCGCGGAGGCGAGCAGCGACGAGTTCTCCGACCAGCCGAGCTGCCGCAGACGGGTGAGGAGATAGGCGACGACCAGGATCTCCTCCGCACCGGAATTGGCGATCGCCCACAGCACCTCGGTGGGCAGCCGCCACCAGTAGTCCTCGAGCAGGCTCGGCGCGACCGTCAGGTTCAGGCCGGCCGCGCGCGCCACCAGGTACAACACGAGGCCGGGGAGCCCGATCAGCGCGGCCAGACCCACGCCGGGCAGCAGATCGCGCCGCAGGCCGGGCCGGGCGAGACCTGCGAGTCTCGGACCGACGCCGCTGCGCCACAACAGGTACAGACCGAGAGCGCCCCAGGCGAGCAACCGCACGATGCCGAGAAGCTGCCGGGCGAGATCGATGAATCCCTGCGACGAGCGTGGCGTGTTCAGGGCCACCGTCTGATCCGACAGTGGTTCCGGTGCCAGCGCCGCCTCGGCCAGCGACAGGATCGACGAGATTCCGCTCAGGCCGAAGGTGACGAGCAGGACGATGGTGATCTCGATCCACAGCGCGCGGCGCTCGGCAGGGTCGAGGGGCGGCTCGGGGTTGCGGGCGGCGGGCCGCAGCCAGTCGCGGAGGGTCGTCACCGGAGCGATTGTGCCGGACGGTGCGCGGTGGGCGAGTGGGTCGTGCGCGCCATCCTGCTGATGATCGGTACGACCTCTCCGAATCAGCCGCCGACCGGCCGGGTCTTCGGGTCTGCATCGTGGCGGAATACTCAGGCCCGCGGCGGCAGTCCGTTGCGGAAGGGGCAGCCGACCAGCAGGCGCAGTGCGCGGCTCAGGGCCGCGGGGTCGTCGACCGGCTCGTGGAAAGGGATGCGCACGTCGTGGTCGTCGCCTTCGGACTCGACACGCAGGCGCAGGCCGTAACGATCGAGGCCGAGTGGGCGGATCCGTCCGCCGCGATGCGCGGGCGGAATCCGTCGCGCGATCTGCCGCACGATGTCGGCGTGGTCCTGTTCGAGATGTTGGAGCCAGCCGGTCTCGAGCGCTGCGAAGGGGTCGGGAGCAGCGTCGAGGACGTCGGTGACGTCGACGGCTTCGGCGCCGGTGGTGTCGGCGGCGACGATGGAGTCGAGGCGCAGGCACAGCAGTTCGGAGCAGTGTCCGACGTCGAGGAGTTCGGGATGCGGGAGGATCTCGGCGATCTCGGCGGCGAGCCGGCGGGGATGTTCGACCGGACGCAGGGTGCCGCTGAGCCAGATGAGCGACCGCACCGGGTTGCGCAGTGCGATCGGCGAGTGGTCGGTGAGTTCGAGCATCGCGGGGATTCCGGCGTTCCCGGCCTGCCAGGCGAGTGCGACGGGGAGGCTGTCCTCGGCGACGGCGACGGCGACCCGCCCGTCGTCGAGGAGATGGTGGACGAAGGTGGGCAGCGGGTCGCATCCGTCGATCGCGAGCTGGGTCGTGTCGGCCCGGATGAGGGCGGTGCGTACGCGTTCGGCCGTGGTGGGCGCGGGAACGACGGATGTGGTGGTCTGCATGCCGACCCTCCTTCTTCATGTAGGTGAGGCAAACCTAAGTCATTGTGACCGCGGTCGCAAGTGCTCCGTCGGTAGCCTGGACCGGTGCCGATCCCTCTTCCCCTCGGAATGCCGCCGTCCCGCGACGAATCGCGGGGATTGCTCGACGCGTTGCTCACCCGCCGGCACGACACCCTCACCGGCGCTCTCGCCGCGACCGGCCGCATGCTCGCCCCGCCGATCGTCCCGGCCGCCGCCGTCACCGGATCGCCGACCCGCGAGCTCGTCGTCGAACTCGATGCCTCGACCGAACTTCCCTCGCCCGCCGGGTGGCGCCCGATCCGCTATCAGGTCGAGTGTTCGGCCGAGGATCTCGAGGACGTTCTCGCGATCACCGCGCCCGCACCCCTGGTGGTGTACCCGCACGTGTCCGACGCCGCGCTCGCCGACGCTGCCCGCGCGCTCACCGAGGCCGGCCACATCCCGGGCCTGACCGCAGGTCGCGGGGCCGAGGCCGTCGCCGATTTCCTCGCCGTCCTCGCCCACACCGACACGGGCTACGCCGCCCGCGCGACCGGCACCGACGACGTGGTCGCCCTGCTCGCCGCCACCGTCGCGGCGCTGAGCGGTTTCGATGTCCGGGCCGCCCTCGCGACTCCCGACGTGGCCCGGCTCCGGCGGCTTGTCCCCGAGGCGGCCGCCGCGGTGCGGGAGATCCTCCTGGTCGTGGAGGTCGACGAGACCGACGGCGTCGTCCGGGATCTCGAAGCGCTCGATCTCGGCGTGGGCTGATCCGGGTTCACGCGGACTCCACCTCCCGGTCACGGACGGTGCGTAACCTCGTACTCGTGCCACGTATCGCTTATTTCGGACCGTCGGGAACGTTCACCGAGATGGCCCTCGACCGTTTCGAGAGCCTCGGTGCACTCGACGTGCTCGGCGACGAGTCCGCGGACGTCGAACGCGTCGCCGCGGCCAGCCCACCGGCCGCTCTGCAACTCCTGCGCGACCGGCAGGTCGACGGTGCCGTCGTTCCCATCGAGAGCTCGGTGGAGGGCTCGGTGCCGCCCACCATGGACGCCCTGGCGCTCGGGCCGCGCCTGCAGATCGTTGCCGAGGCCGAACTCGACATCGCGTTCACGGTGGTCACCCGCGACGGGATCACGCGCGATCGGGTCCGCACGATCGGCGCCTATCCGGTGGCCGCGGCGCAGGTGCGTCGCTGGATCGAGGACCATCTGCCCGCCGCCGAGGTCGTGACCGCCGCCTCGAATGCGGGAGCGGCCGAGGACGTCGCGTCCGGCAAGGTCGACGCGGCCGTGTCCACCGCACTCGCCGGGCAGCGGCTCGGCCTGTCGGTTCTCGCCGACAAGGTCGCCGACTTCGAGGGCGCCCGCACCCGCTTCGTGCTCGTCACCCGGCCGCGGCCGGTGCCGAAACGCACCGGTGTCGACCGCACCTCGGTCGTGCTGCAGCTGCCCAACGAGCCGGGTTCGCTGGTGCGCGCGATCACCGAGTTCGCCACGCGCGGAATCGATCTGTCCCGTATCGAATCCCGGCCGACCCGCAGGGAATACGGCACCTACTTCTTCCACTTGGACTGTGTGGGCCACATCGACGACGCCCTGGTCGCCGAGGCGTTGCAGGGACTGCACCGCTTCGCGCAGGTGCGGTTCCTCGGATCGTGGCCCGCGGTATCCGAACACGGTGTCCCGCCCGTGTCGGACGACGAGGATGCGCGGTGGCTCGACCGGCTGCGGCGCGGAGAGGACTGACGGTGAGCGGCAGATTGATCCTGGCCCGGCACGGCCAGACGGTGGCGAACGTCGCCCGGAGGCTCGATACCAAGCTTCCCGGAGCGGAGCTCACCGAGCTCGGCGTCGAACAGGCCCGCACGCTCGGGAAGAACCTCGTCGAGCGGACGCCGTCGCTGCTCGTCGCGTCGCAGGCACTGCGGGCCCGGCAGACGGCCGACCACGCGGGAGCGGCGGTGTCGCTGGAGACGAGCGTCCGCGAGGGCGTGCACGAGGTGCAGGTCGGCGAGCTCGAGGACCGCAGCGACGAGGAGTCGCACAAGCTGTTCATGAAGGTCTACGAGGAGTGGCACAACGGCGACCTGCGGGCACGGGTCCCGGGTGGCGAATCGGCGCTCGACGTGCTCGACCGGTATCTGCCCGTCCTCGACTCGCTGCGCAGCGATTATCTCGACGCCGGCTCGGGCGACGTCGTGGTCGTCAGCCACGGTGCCGCCATCCGGCTCGTGGCGGCCTATCTGGGGAAGGTGCCGGCGGGTTTCGCCATCACGAATCACCTGGCCAACACCGAGACGGTCGAGCTGGCGCCTGTGTCCGGCGGGTGGGAATGCGTGCGCTGGGGATCCTTCCTCGCGCCCTTCCACGACACCGCGCGCGGCGGTGTCGACGATCCGATGGGGTGATACCGCCCACTCTCCGATCGTTCGGGCGCAAAACATACGGGTATCCTCGGGGCGTCCGTGTGAAGTAGCGATCGGTAGGTAGGGGCAGTTCATGGGTGCTTCGAGCGACGGGGCCGACACCCTCACCAACGGTGAGGCGATCCCGGACTGGCGCATCCTCGAACCGATGCAGCTCAGCCCCATCCTCACCGCCGCCCTCGACGCGTTCTACGAGACCGGCTTCCACGGCACGTCGGTGCGGGAGATCGCGCGTCGCGTCGGCGTCACCGTTCCGGCTCTCTACTACCATCACGAGAACAAGGAAGGGCTGCTCATCGCCCTTCTGGAGTTGTCCACGAGCGATGTGCTCTCCCGGGCGCACGCCGCGGCCGAGGACGCCGAGGGCGACCCGGTGCGCAGGCTGTCCAACGTCATCGAGGCGATCGTGCTGCGCATGACGATGCGGGCTCGGCTCGCCGCGCTCGAGGGCGAGGCCCGCTATCTGAGTCCCGAGAACCGCCAGCGCTACCGCGCGGTGCGCAAGGGTGTCGAGCAGCTGGTGCGCCAGATCGTCGAGGAGGGCGTCGCCGCGGATGTGTTCGACGTGGACGATCCCGCCGAGACGACGCGCGCCCTGCTCGGCATGTGCCAGTCGATCCCGCGCTGGTACCACGCGGAGGGCACGCTCGGTCCCGAGGCCGTCGCACAGAAGTACGTGGGTATCGCGCTCAAGACCGTCGGCGCCTGAGACGATCGGGATTCAGCGGCGGTCGAACCAGGTGACCTGTGTGCCGTTGGAGAACTCCTCGCGGGCGGTGACGTCGAATCGCGTGGGGACGAAGTTGCCCGACAGCGCCGGGATGCCGTCGCCCGCGATCACCGGATAGCTCTTGAAGATCAGCCGGTCGATCTCGTCGACCAGTTGCCCTGCGATGTTGCCGCCACCGCAGAGCCAGATGTCGAGCCCCTCTTCTGCCTTCAGCTTTCGGACCAGCTCGACCGGGTCGGTGTCGACAATCCGAACCTGCGGATCGTCTACCGGCGCGAGAGTTCGGGACACGACGTACTGCTGCATGTGGCTGTACGGGCTCGTGAGTCCCAGCGAGAGGCCGGGTTCGTAGGCGCCGCGCCCCATGATCACCGTGTCCCATTCATTGTTCGGCGCGTCGACCGGCATGCCGACCTGTTCGCGGAGCGCGGTGGGAACGGCTTCCGGATATCTCACGCTCATCGCCGCCGCCATGTCGTCGCAGATCGGGTAGAAGTCGTACTCCCCGTTCGGGCCTGCGATGTAACCGTCGAGGGTCACTGCCACGTAATAGACGAGCTTTCGCATCTTGACCACCATTCGTAGTACTATGACTGAAGTGGTTCGAAGGTAGTACTACAGATGGAGTGGTGTCAAGTGGTCAGGACGAATCCGGAACGACGAAAGGTCTTGCTGGATGCCTCGATCGAGGTGCTCGCACGCGACGGTGCTCGCGGTCTGACCTTTCGGGCCGTCGACAAGGAGGCGGGGGTACCGGTCGGGACCGCCTCGAACTACTTCGCCAACCGTGACGAGCTGCTCGTCCAGGTGGGGCATCGCTACTACGAGCGGCTCCTGCCCGCCGACGAGGTCATGGCGCAGTCGCAGTCGCCGCAGACCCGCGAATCCATGATCGAGCTGATGACGGAGGTGGTCGACCGGCTCATCCGGTTCCGCGCCGGCTATCTCGCGCTCCTCGAACTACGCCTCGAAGCGACCCGGCGTCCCGAACTGCAGACCCTGCTCACCGAGCGGGTGCGCGCCGACCTGGATTTCAACATCGCCAACTACCGGCACTCCGGCCTGCCCGGCGGTGAGGACGCCGTCGTGCTGCTCTATCTCGCGTTGAACTGGCTCGTGCTCGACCGGCTCACTCTTCCCGGGATCGTCGACGAGGACCGTGTCGCCGAGTTGGTGCGGGCGGCCGTCGAACGCGTGATCCCCGACGCCTGAAACGATTCCGGTGGATCCGGCCCCGCTCGGCGAGGCCGGATCCACCGAAATCGTCGACGGCTCAGCGACGGAAGTTCGCGGTGCGCTTCTCCTGGAAGGCCGTCACACCCTCGGTGAAGTCGGCGCTGCCGAGCAGGACGAGCTGCCCTTCGCGCTCGCGGGCGAAGGCATTGTCGAGTTCGGTGAGCGTCGCGTCGTTGATCGCGTTCTTCGTCGATGCGAAGGCGGCCGACGAACCGTCGGCGAGCCGCTGCACGAGAGCCTCCACGGCACCGTCGAATTCGTCGTCCGCGTAGACGTCCGCGATGAGCCCGGAAGCCAGGGCCTCCCGGGCCGGGAGTCGCTCGGCCAGCAGGGCCATCTTCAGTGCCCGCGCGCGACCGATCGACGCGGCGACGAGCGCGGACGCACCGCCGTCGGGCATCAACCCGATCTTCGTGAACGCGAGCAGGAAGTAGCCCGACTCCTTCGACACGGTGAGATCGCATGCGAGAGCAAGGGATACACCGACGCCGGCTGCTGCCCCGTTGACGGCACCGACGACGGGACGCGGGAACGCGCGGATCGCGGCGGTGACCCGGTTGGCGGCATCGATCGTGTCGGCGGAGGGTGGCGCGCTCAGATCACGACCGGAGAGGTCGGCGCCCGAGCAGAACGCGCGACCGACGCCGGCGAGTACCGCGACTCGGACGGAGGTGTCGTCGGCGTACTTCTCGAAGGCGTCGGCAATCGCGTCGAGCGTCTCGGTCTTCACCGCGTTCATCCGCGAGGGACGGTTGAGGGTGATGCGCAGGACGCTGTCGTCGACGGTGGTGTCGACACCGGGCAGGTCGTCGGTCATGGCTGTGCTCCTAGGGTCGGGACGTCAGGTCGAGCGCGACCTTGCCGGTCGCGGAACGGTTCTCGAGCGAGCGCAGTGCGGCGGGTGCCTCGGCGAGTGGGTGGAGCGTGGGTTCGGGGACGACGAGCGTCCCGTCGCGCAGCAACGGTTCGAGCGCGGCCCACTGCCGCGCCGGATGGTCGGGGACGGTGCGGAGGTACTCACCCCACCCGGCACCGACGACCGAAATATTCGCGAGCAGAAGGCGATTGACCTTCACGGTGGGGATGCTGCCGGCGGTGAAACCGAGAACGACGGCACGCCCACCCGGCGCGAGGCTGCGCAGGCTGTCGGTGAACCGGTCGCCGCCGACGGGATCGAGCACGATGTCCGCTCCGCGCCCACCGGTCAGTTCGAGGACGCGGTCCTTGAAATCCTCGGCGAGGACGGTGTGGGTCGCGCGGTTGGCCTTCGCCACCGCGGCCTTCTCCTCGGTGCTCACCACCGCGATCGTCTCGAGTCCGAGTGCCGCCGCGACCTGCAGCGACGCCACCCCGAGACCACCGGCCGCACCGTGGACGAGGACGGTCTCGCCGGCCCGGTGCCGGGCGCGCTCGTCGAGCGCGAAGTGCGCCGTGAAGTAGTTCATGAGCATCCCGGCAGCGGCGGTGAGCGAGACGCTGTCGGGCAGGGGGAACACCAGTTCGCGCGGCAGTGCGACGGTCTGCTGCCACGATCCGGTGAGGGACAGTACGGCGACGCGCTGCCCGGCGACGAGGCCGCTGCCTTCCGGGGCGCTGCGGACGATGCCCGCAGCTTCGGCACCGAGCACGCACGGCAGCGGCCGGACCATCTGGTAGCTGCCGGCCGTCTGCAGCAGATCGGGGAAGGACACACCGGCGGCGTGCAGGTCGACGAGGACGAGCGAATCGCCCGCCTCGGGTTCGGGGATGTCGGTCACGCGGACGGCGTCGGGGCCGGCGTGTTCGATCAATTGCGCTGCGCGCACGGGCGTCTCCTCGACTCGAGTCGTGATCCATCACTATCAGAAGTGCTTAGCGTGCGCTAGCTCTCAGAGATCATTGACCGAGCGTTAAGTCCGTGGTAGAGCTTTTAGCGATCGATAAGTACGCCGCTGGGAACGTCTCCGGCCCGCACGTTGCACTTTCGAAAGGAGCGTCATGACCACCGCTGTCATCGTCGACGTCGTCCGTACCGCCGTCGGCAAGGGCAAGCCGGGCGGCGCCCTGTCCGGCACCCATCCCGTCGAACTCCTCGCCCACGTCCTGCGTTCGCTCGTCGAACGCAACGGCATCGATCCCGCGCAGGTCGACGACGTGATCGGCGGCTGCGTCGCCCAGGCCGGCGAACAATCCCTCAACATCTCGCGCACCGCGCTCCTCGCCGCCGGCTTCCCCGAGTCGGTGCCCGCGACCACCATCGACCGCCAGTGCGGGTCGAGCCAGCAGGCTGCGCACTTCGCCGCACAGGGCGTCATCGCCGGGGCCTACGACATGGTCATCGCGTGCGGTGTCGAGTCCATGAGCCGCATCCCGATGGGCACTGCCACGCTCGGTCAGGACACCCACGGCCCGAGCGTGCGCGCCCGTTATCCCGAGGGACTGGTCAACCAGGGCATCTCGGCCGAACTCATCGCCGCGAAGTGGAAGTTCGACCGCGACGCCCTCGACGCCTACTCCGCGCAGTCGCACCAGCGTGCCGCCGCGGCCTACGAAGCCGGCCGCTTCGACAAGGAGATCGTCCCGATCACCGTCGAGAACGCCGCGGGCGAGCAGGTGCAGCACACCGTCGACGAGACGCTGCGTGCCTCCACCACCGCCGAGGGCCTCGCCGGCCTCAAGCCCTCCTTCTACACCGAGGAGTACGCCGCCCGGTTCCCCGAGGCGCAGTGGGTCATCACCCCCGGCAACTCGTCGCCGCTCACCGACGGTGCGTCGGCCGCGCTCATCATGAGCGAGGAGATGGCGACCAAGCTGGGCCTGACCCCGCGCGCCCGCTTCCATTCGTTCTCCGTCGCCGGCGACGACCCGGTCTTCATGCTCACCGCGCCGATCCCCGCGACGCAGAAGGTCCTCGCCCGCGCCGGCCTGGGCATCGACGACATCGACGCCTACGAGGTCAACGAGGCCTTCGCGCCCGTGCCGCTCGCCTGGGCACACGAGCTGGGCGCCGACCCGGCCAAGCTCAACCCGTGGGGCGGCGCCATCGCGCTGGGCCACGCGCTCGGCTCGTCGGGCACCCGCCTGCTGTCCACCCTCGTCAACCACCTCGAGGCCACCGGCGGTCGCTACGGCCTGCAGACCATGTGTGAGGGCGCGGGCATGGCCAACGCCACCATCATCGAACGCCTCTGACCCACAACCACTCTCGAAAGGGTAATCAATGATCATCAACGACAGCGTCGCCGTCGTCACCGGCGGTGCCTCCGGCCTCGGTCTCGCCACCGTCAAGGCACTGCTGAACGACGGGGCCCAGGTCGTCATCATCGACCTGCCGTCCTCGAACGGTGAGACCATCGCCAAGGAGCTCGGCGACCGAGTCCGCTTCGTCGCCGCCGACGTCACCGACGAGGCCGCCGTCACCGAGGCACTCGACGTCGCCGAATCGCTCGGCCCGCTGCGGGTCGCGGTGAACTGCGCCGGTATCGGCAACGCCGTCAAGACCGTGAGCAAGAAGGGTGCCTTCCCGCTCGACGCGTTCAAGAAGGTCGTCGACGTCAACCTGTTCGGCACGTTCAACGTCATCCGTCTCGCTGCCGAGCGCATCGCGAAGACCGAGCCGATCGACGGCGAGCGCGGCGTCATCATCAACACCGCTTCCGTCGCGGCCTTCGACGGCCAGATCGGCCAGGCCGCCTACTCGGCGTCCAAGGGTGGCGTCGTCGGCATGACCCTGCCGATCGCCCGCGACCTCGCGTCGCTGCTCATCCGCGTCGTCACCATCGCGCCGGGCCTGTTCAAGACCCCGCTGCTCGGTTCGCTGCCGGAAGAGGCCCAGGCCTCCCTCGGGCAGCAGGTGCCGCACCCCGCGCGTCTGGGCGACCCGTCCGAGTACGGTTCCCTGGCCGCGCACATCGTGTCGAACCCGATGCTCAACGGTGAGGTCATCCGTCTCGACGGCGCAATCCGCATGGCGCCGCGCTGATCCTGCACCACCCGTGAGAGGAGGGGGTCGATGACCCGGGCATTCGAGGCCGAGGAATCCGGCACGCCCCGCGCGGACGTACGGTCCGCGGATTGGCGCGAGTTCCAGCCTCTGGAGCTCGACCCCATCCTCGAACACGCGCTGGAAGCGTTCAGCGAGAACGGTTTCCATGGCACCACCGTGCGCGACCTGGCCCGTCGGGTCGGCGTGACGGTGCCTGCGTTGTACTACCACTAC
This sequence comes from Rhodococcus sp. As11, assembly GCF_048957735.1. NCBI lineage: Bacteria > Bacillati > Actinomycetota > Actinomycetes > Mycobacteriales > Nocardiaceae > Rhodococcus > Rhodococcus sp. As11. The sequence continues at coordinate 48,258 of NZ_JARDJE010000018.1, read as the reverse complement.
GAGAACAAGGAAGCCGTTCTCGTCACGCTGCTCGACGCCGCCGTCCTCGACCTCATCGACCGTGTGTCGGCGGCGGTCGCGGACGGCGGCGACGACCCGGTCGCCCGTTTCGTCAACGCCGTCGAGGCGATCGTGCTGAACATGACCCACCGCGCACAGCGTTCGGGGCTGGATTCCGAAGTGCGCCATATCTCCTCGGAGAACCGCCGAACCTACGCCGCGACCCGCAAGCGTCTCGAGTTGATGATGCTCGACCTGGTGCGCGAGGGTGCGGAACAACGGGTGTTCGATGTCGACGACGTCGACGAGGCCGTGCGAGCACTCCTCGGGATGTTCCAGTCCATCGTCCGCTGGTACCAGCTCGACGGACCCCTCACCCCCGCGCAGATCGCGCAGCGGTACATCGTGATCGCGTTGCGGATCGTGGGTCACCACCCGGCCACCTGAGAGTCCTTCGGGAGTTCGGCTCTCGTCGACGGCGGCTACAGCCTGTTCCGGGGCGCCTACGATGATCCGGTGACTCAGGACCGGGTGATCGTCGTCAGTGCCGTCGTTCTCCGCAACGCCGCCGGTGAGGTGCTCACCGTGCGGAAGCGGAACACGTCGCGATTCATGCTGCCCGGCGGCAAGCCCGATCCGGGGGAGACCCCTGCCGAGACCGCCGTTCGCGAATGCGCGGAGGAGATCGGCGCGGTGCTCGACCTCGCGTCGCTGCGTCTCGTCGGTGTCTTCGCCGCGGACGCTGCCAACGAACCCGGCTACCGGCTCGAAGGAACCGTGTACGAGCATCCGCTCGTGGAGGTCGCCGGTGCATCTGCGGAGATCGCGGAGACGCGCTGGCTCGATCCGGCGGCCCTTCCGCTGCCCGGCGATCTCGCGCCACTGCTCGAGCACCACGTCCTCCCTGCCCTCGCGTCCGCCTCCCGGTGACGCCGAAGCTCGGGCACTTCACCACTGTCCGAGCTTTCACCGGAGTGCGGTCGGAGTCGGTCGTCACCCGGCGGAACGCGGACGGTAGGGTGACCCCCGGGGCGGACGTGTGTCGTCTGCCTCGAAGTGACATCGACTGTGGAGGTAACCGGGCATGTTGGAACTCTTCGGCGTCATCGTCGTGTGGCTCACCGTGGCCGTCGTCGCTGTCGGAACCGTCATCATGTTCGTCGTCTCGACGCTGAGCCCGCACTTCGGTCAGCGCAAGGCCAAGGGTCCGCGCCTCGACAAGGCGACCGCCGCGCGCAACAAGTAGCACCCGGTACCGATTGCGGAGAGCGCCTCAGCCCCAGCCCAGCTGGTGGAGGCGCTCTTCGCCGATTCCGAAATAGTGCGCGATCTCGTGGACGACGGTGACGAGCACCTCGTGCACCACGTCGTCGTCACTGTCGCAGATGTCGAGGATCGCGTCGCGGTAGATCGTGATCGTGTCCGGTAGCGATCCCGCATAGTGGCTGTCGCGCTCGGTGAGCGCGACTCCCTGGTACAGACCCAGCAGATCCGGTTCGTCCTCGTGACGCGGCTCGACGAGCACTACGACGTTGTCGATCGCCCGCGCGAGTTCGCGTGGGATCTCGTCGAGCGCTTCCGAGACGAGCTCCTCGAAGTGCTCGTCCTCCATGTGCACCGGCACGTCAGGACCCCGGAAGGGGAACGGCGCCCGGCAACGGCGTCGGCAGCGACCGGCCTTCGGGAACGGGCGGTGGCGGCACGGGCGGCTGGCCGTCGATGAGGATGTCGCCCTTGGCACTGCCGGTGATCGACGAGAAGCCACCACCTTCGACCTGCTTGCCGATCGAGCAGTTCACCTTGCGGCTGCCGGCGAGCCAGCTGTCGTAGTCGAGGTTGTCCCAGAACAGTGTCAGCGTCTTGTTGCGCAGTGCCTCCGGGTCGCCGAGGTATTCGCCGACCAGGCGCGTGCACGTCTCCTCGAGATAGCCGTCCTGGTCTTCGATGCTCGGCAGGCCACCGGGGAACTGCCCGCCCAGGTCGACCACCGCGACGACCTCGAAAGCGTGCGGCTTGGAGCACTCCACCGGATCGGCGGGCACGCCGTTGTTGATGCCGATGCAGACACCGACGTCCCATGCGCGGGACTGGTCCTGGTCGGCGACCCGGCCCTTGATCGGCAGGAGGTTGCCTGTGGTCGACGAGAACTGCAGACCGCACCGCAGGGTGCGTTCGCCGGCCGCCCAGCCCGCCTCACCGGGATTGATCAGGCCGATGCTGAACTTGCCGTGCGGGTCGAACCGGCCGTCGAGATAGTCCAGCGCGGCCGGTGCGCACTGCTCGTCGCGCAACTCGGTGAAGCGTGTGACCGACGGGAACCGCGATCCCGGCCCCCACTCGGTGCCGGGATACAGGCTCAGGTCGATGTCGGCGGCCACCTCGAACAGGTGTGTTTCGGTGCAGTCGACCTTCGCGAGGTCGCTCGCGTCGAGAGCACTCCAGTTCAGGCAGTCGCCGGAGGTGGCGGTACCGAACGCTTCCCCCGCGACCGCGCCGGTGGTGCTGATGCCGGCGCCGCCGTTCTCGTCCCCGCTGCCGGTGCCCTGGAACCCCGCGACGACGAACGTCGCGATCGCCGCCAGGACGGCACCGGCCGCGACGAGCACCAGGGCGCGTCGGGTCAACCGCGCCGAGGGCGGGCGACGGTCGGGCTTGGGCTTGTTGTCTTCGGCCATCACTTCCATCATGCCCGTTCGGGTGGACGCGGGTAGTTTCGGCTCATGGCCGACGACCCGATCGATCCGCAGATTCTCGAGATCGCCAGGCAGACCTTCGACGCCGCCCGCCAGGGAGACGTCGGGACACTCACCGCATACGTCGATGCCGGGGTTCCCGTGAACCTCACCAACGAGACCGGCGACACGCTGCTCATGCTGGCGTCCTATCACGGACACGCCGAGGCCGTACAGGCCCTGGTCGACCGAGGAGCCGATGTCGATCGGCTCAACGACCGCGGCCAGTCGCCTCTCGCGGGTGCGGTCTTCAAGGGCGCGGAGGCGGTCGTGCGGGTGCTCGCCGCGGCCGGTGCGAACCCGCGTCACGGACATCCCACCGCGGAGGACACAGCGAAGATGTTCGGGCGCGACGACTACCTGGAATTCTGGCAGCGGTAGGCTTCGATCCCGTGATCGACCTCAAGTTCCTCCGCGAGAATCCCGATGCCGTCCGCGAGTCGCAGCGCATGCGGGGGGAGGACCCGGGCCTCGTCGACGTGCTGCTCGAGGCCGACGCCTCCCGTCGTGCCGCGGTCCTCGCCGGCGACAACGCACGCGCCGAGCAGAAGGCACTGGGCAAGAAGGTCGGCAAGGCGTCCCCCGAGGAACGCCCCGCGCTGCTCGACGGCGCCAAGGAGCTGGCCGCGAAGGTCAAGGAACTCGAGGCCGAACAGCACGCCGCGCAGGAAGCCTTCGACCGCGCGCACCTGGCGATCTCCAACGTCGTGCAGGACGGTGTGCCCGCCGGCGGTGAGGACGATTTCGTCACGCTCGAGACGGTCGGTGAGCTGCCCACCTTCGACTTCGAACCGAAGGACCACCTCGCGCTCGGTGAGTCGCTGGGGCTGATCGACATGGAGCGCGGCGCCAAGGTCTCCGGTGCCCGGTTCTACTTCCTCACCGGTTACGGTGCGCTGCTGCAGCTGGGTCTGCTGCAGCTCGCCGCACAGAAGGCCACCGCGAACGGGTTCACGATGATGATCCCGCCCGTGCTCGTGCGTCCCGAAGTCATGCAGGGCACCGGCTTCCTCGGTCAGCACGCCGACGAGGTGTACCGGCTCGAGGAGGACGACCTCTACCTCGTGGGCACCTCCGAGGTGCCGCTCGCGGGTTACCACTCGGGCGAGATCCTCGACCTGTCGACAGGGCCGAAGCGGTACGCGGGCTGGTCGTCGTGCTTCCGTCGCGAAGCGGGCAGCTACGGCAAGGACACCCGCGGCATCATCCGCGTGCACCAGTTCGACAAGGTCGAGATGTTCGTCTACTGCCGGCCCGAGGAGGCCGCCGCGGAGCACGAGCGTCTGCTGAGCTGGGAACGGGAGATGCTCGCCGCCATCGACGTGCCGTACCGCGTCATCGACGTCGCCGCCGGTGATCTCGGGTCGTCGGCCTCCCGCAAGTTCGACTGCGAGGCCTGGGTGCCCACGCAGGAGCGGTACCGCGAGCTCACGTCGACGTCGAACTGCACGACCTTCCAGGGGCGTCGCCTGAACGTCCGCTACCGCGACGAGAACGGCAAGCCGCAGACTGCCGCGACCCTCAACGGCACGCTCGCGACCACCCGATGGCTCGTCGCGCTGCTCGAGAACCACCAGCAGGCCGACGGTTCGGTGAAGGTGCCCGAGGCGCTCGTGCCCTTCGTCGGGCGTGAGGTGCTCGAACCCGGCGCCTGAGAACTGTCAGCGCAGGATCAGGCAGGTGGTCGAACCCGTCGCGAGCAGGCGTCCCTCGGAGTCGCGGGCCTCGCCGCGCGCGGTCGCGGTGCGACGACCGGTGTGCTCGCAGAAGCCCTGCACGCGGACGACACCCTTGCCGGTCTGTACCGGACGGACGTAGCGCACCTGCAGGTCGAGGGTCGTGTAGCCGACCCCGGCCTCGAGGGTGCTCGCGACGCAGAAACCCATCGCGGTGTCGAAGAGGGTGGCGAGTACGCCGCCGTGGATGCTGCCCACCGCGTTGGCGTGGAACTCCTCCGGCTCGAGGGCGACCTCGGCGAAGCCCTGGCCGGCGTCGGTGACGGTGAAGCCGAGCGTGCGGGAGGTGGGATGGTGCGGGATCGTCCCGTCGATCAGCCCGCGCAGGAAGTCGAGACCGTGCATGTCGCGGTTGGCCGCCGACGTCGGCGCCGGGTCCTCCCACGTGTAGGTACGCTGCCGCTGCTGGTGCTCGTCCGTGCTCACGATGACCGACCGTATCCCACCGCGGAGGGCGTGACATGGGGAGCCGGGCGTGCCATTCTCGTTCCATGCGCCGTCGATGTTGATCCGGCCCGGTGACCTCGCTGTCCGTGCGGGTGGTCGCGTACGCGTCCGTCCGTGAGTTCGTGCCGCTCTACGGGCTGTACGCGCTGCTGTTCGAGGATCACGGACTCGACACCCGCTCCATCTCGTCGCTGTTCGTCCTGTGGTCGGTCGTCGCCTTCGTCTCCGAGGTGCCCTCGGGCGCCTGGGCCGACACCGTCTCCCGTCGCGGTCTGCTGTTCGGCAGCGGTGCCCTGCTCACCGCCGCGTTCACGATGTGGCTCGTCTGGCCCGGCTACTGGGGATTCGCGCTCGGCTTCGTCCTGTGGGGTGTCAGCGAGTCGATGAAATCCGGCACCTTCGAGGCCCTCGTCTACGACGAACTCGCCGCGCGCGGCGGCGAACACCGCTATGCGGCGATCATGGGTTACGCCGCCGCGGGCGAGATGACGTGCGTCTTCGTCGCGATCCTCACGGCGGCACCGCTGTTCGAACTCGGCGGATACGCACTCGTCGGCTGGGTGTCGGTCGCGATCACCGTCGTCGACATCGCGCTCGTGGGAACCCTTCCCGCCGCCCCGAAGGTGGAGGAGGCCGACGAGATCGCCGGCAGCGGCGACACCGTCCTCGCCCGCTACATGTCGTCGCTGCGCGCGGGAACGTCCGAGATCCGCACCGGCCGGGCGGTGCGACGATCGGTGGTCCTCGCGGCGGCACTGCTCGCCTGCCTCGCCTTCGACGAGTACTTCGCGCTGCTCGCACGCGAATCGGGGGCGGAGACCGGATTCGTGCCCGTGCTGGTCGCGCTGGCGGCGGTCGGGCAGGTGGTCGGCGCTGCGACCGCCGGGCGGACGGCATCGATGAGCGGCCGCACGATGGGTGTCGTCGTGACGGTCGGGTCGGCACTCATCGCGGGCGGGGCGCTCACCGGAGGGATCGCTGGATTCACGGCGATCGGTGTGGGTTACGGCGCGCTGCACAACACGGCGATCGTCGCCGAGGCACGCCTGCAGGACACGATGTCCGGTCGCGCACGGGCGACCGTCTCGTCCGTCGTCGGTCTCACGAGCGAGGTGCTGTCGGTCGCGGTCTTCGCCGGTTACGCGCTCGGCTCGCTGTGGTTGCCGATGTCGGTGCTGGTCGCGGTGACGGTACTTCCGCTGATCGGGCTGGGTGTGGTCGCGCCGAGGCTGTTGCCCCCGGCGCGACCCGCCCGGGATCGATCGTGAGGTAGTTCTGTCGGGTGCGGATCACAGCTTGCTGCTGCGCAGCTCGTGTCCCTTCGACGTCTTGCACCGGCCCGACTCGAGATCCCACTGCCAGCCGTGCAGGTTGCAGGTCAGCGTCGTGCCCTCGACGACACCGAACTTCGACAGATCTGCCTTCAGGTGAGGGCAGCGACGCTGGATCTCGTAGCCGCCCAACTCGATCGACGCAGAGTCGTCGTGTGCTTCGGCGAACCAGCCGTCGGCGTACGCGATGCGCTCGTCGGTGAGGCACTTGAAGAAGGTGTAGAGGAACTCGTTGTATCCGCCGATGCGCCACGCGGTGAATCGGGTGGACAGGAAGATCGTGTTGACCCAGTCGGGTTCGTCGTCGCGGAGAACCGTGCGCACCAATTCGGGTGCGATGCGGAAACCGTAGCGGTACTTGCCTTCTCCCTCGATCGGCTCGCGCACGACCCGCTTGGGGAAGTCGAGCACCACGGTCTCGTCGCCCATCACGAGACCCACCGGATAGCCGATGCCGTCGCAGATGAGATCGGACTGCGCCATGATCGGCTCGAACTTCGCCCGGAGCGCGGGCAGCAACGGCTCGCCCTCGGCAGGTGCCCAGGCCGCCTTCTGCGCGGCGATGACCGGCGCGAAACGCTGCGCCATGTCCTCGATGTAGGCGGCCTTGTCGGTGAAGATCGCCTCGACCTGATCGTCGGGGATCGGGTGCGTGAGCGTCATGTGCTCGCTGCCCTTCAGATCCACCACCGAGCCGGGGATCATGAGCAGTCCGCCGTCGCGACCGTGGATCCGCAACTGCTCGAGGAAGACCTGCTGGTCGGGGAAGATGTTGCCCTCGTCGCCGTGGTCGTCGTTGAGGTCGCGCAGGTCGTCGTCGAGGAAGACCGGGGGGCCGGCCGACGGCACGATCCAGGTGGCATCGACCTGGTCGATGTAGCTGCGGCAACGATCCATCCCGCGCTGGCGCTTCTGCTTGCCGAAATTGGCCTTCGTCTTCTTCGGGATGTCGTAGACCATCGGGTACCAGATGGCCCCCGAGTACTGCAGCAGATGGATGTCGATCCTTCCGAACGCGTCGAGCATCACGTCCATGTCGATCGGCCGCGCGTCGTTCATGTTGAACACGGTGGTCTCACCGTCGGATACGACGAGGCCGGAATCGCCGATCGGCCCGTCCGCGGGCGCGCGCAAGGCGATGATCATGATGTCCAGATCACCCTTGGGGCCCGAGACCGTGTGCTTCACCGAATCGGTGGTCTCGAAGAACTTCGTGAAGCCGAGCTTCTCGAGTTCGCGACGCAGGTCCGGTACCGGGTAATCGGGCAGCAGGACGGTCGCATCCTTGTTGACGTGCCTGCTCAGCGTGTCGGGATCGAAATGATCCTTGTGCAGGTGCGAGACGTACAGGTAGTCGACGTCGCCGAGGGCGTCCCAGTCGAGACGCGTGTTGTCGGGGAACGGCACCCACGACGCGAAATACGCGGGGGTCACCCACGGATCGCACAGGATGGACCCCGCCTCGGTCCGGATGTGGAAACCGGCGTGTCCGACGCTGGTGATCTGCACCTTCTGCCTCCTGACGTGCTGACCTACGTACCGTCCAGGGTAGGGGAGCCGGAACCGGCACATTCGTCGGCACCTGGCGACGCATCCGGTGGGCGTGGCCCGGGCACCCCGCTAGGCTGACCGGCGTGGAACCCTTCTATCGGACCATCATCGGTGTCGCTCGCACGCTCTTCGCAGCGCAAGGGCTGAAATTCGACATCACCGGGGAACACAACATCCCCGCGACAGGTGGTGCGGTCATCGCGATCAACCACACCGGTTACATGGACTTCACCTACGCCGGGATCCCCGCGCGAGCCACCAAGCGGTACATCCGCTTCATGGCCAAGAAGGAAGTCTTCGACCACAAGATCTCCGGTCCCCTGATGCGCGCGATGAAGCACATCCCGGTCGACCGCGGCGACGCCGGCGAGTCCTACCGTCTCGCCGTGCAGGCGCTGCGCGACGGGCAGCTCGTCGGGGTGTTCCCGGAAGAGACGATCAGCCGCAGCTTCGAGCTCAAGGCGTTCCGGTCCGGCGCGGCACGGATGGCGAACGAAGCCGGTGTCCCGGTGATCCCCATGGTCATCTGGGGATCCCAGCGGGTGTGGACGAAGGGGCACCCGAAGCGGCTCGGACGGACGAACACCCCGATCACCATCGAGGTGGGCGCTCCCGTCCAGCCGTACGAGCCGGCCGCGGAGATGACCGCGCAACTCCACGCGACCATGGAGGAGATGCTCCACAGGGTGCAGGACGGCTACGTCCACGAGCCCGGCGCCTACTGGGTACCCCGCCGTCTGGGTGGCTCCGCGCCGACCCTCGAGGAGGCGACGGCTCTGGACGAGGCGGCGGCCGCCGAGCGTCGAGCGCGGAAGGCGCGCGAGCGTGCCACACGTGAAGGTACTGCCGGCAGCGAGAGCAACGATGCGGGCGGCGACGGGCCCGGTACTTCGGCACAATGACGGAGTGAACGCACAGTCGAGTCGAGAACCGCATCGGGACCACGGCACGGGCGCGTCGCGTCCTGTCCCCACCGACGGGACGCGTCCCGGATTGGTGGCCACCGACGTCGACGGCACTCTGATCGACGACACCGAGAAGGTGTCCGATCGGACCCGCGCCGCGGTGCATGCGGTGGTCGACTCCGGCACCCCCTTCGTTCTGGCCACCGGTCGCCCGCCGCGCTGGATCGCGCCGGTGGTCGAGGAGCTGGGATACGCGCCGATGGCGGTGTGCGCGAACGGTGCCGTGCTCTACGACAGTGCCACCGACCGCGTGCTCAGCGCCGCAGTGCTCGAGGCGGACGAACTGGCGTGGCTGGCCGAGGTGGCCTCGTCGGTGCTTCCGGGGTGTGGTCTGGCCGCGGAGCGGGTGGGGGAGCGGGCCCACGACGCGGCGACGCCGCAGTTCGTCAGCGCTCCCGGATACGAACACGCCTGGTTGAATCCGGACAACACCGAGCTCGCCGAGCACGAGGTGGTCGGTGAGCCCGCCATCAAGCTGCTCGTCCGGCTCCCCGGCGCGACCAGCCGGGAGATGGCGGAGGCTCTCGTGCCGAAGCTGCACGGGCTGGTCGACGTCACGTATTCGACCACCCACGGACTGATCGAGATCTCCGCCGCGGGGGTCACGAAGGCGTCCGGTCTGCAGGAGATGGCGCGGTTGCTGGGTGTTCCCCACGAGACTCTCGTGGCCTTCGGGGACATGCCCAACGACATCCCGATGCTGTCGATGGCGCGTCACGGTGTGGCGATGGAGAACGCGCATCCGGACGCGAAGTCGGTCGCAGACGAAGTCACCGCCACCAACGTCGAGGACGGGGTGGCCCGCGTTCTCGAACGGTGGTGGCGGTGACTCGTTCCTGCCGGTGCGCTGCGGATCAGCCCGCGGGCGCCGGCTCGGGTGCCGGTTCCGGCGCAGGTGCCGGTTCGGGCGCAGGGGCACCCTCGGGTGCGGGTCCTGCGACGTCGGCCGGCTGATTCTGCAGCGCCTGGTCGTAGGCGTCGTCGTAGGCGCGCAGCACCTTGGTGACGACACCCGTGACCTCGTTGAAGATCAGCGAGCCGAACTCGAAGTCCGAACGCCGACCGTCCGGCACCCGGTACTCGTCGCTGGTGGGCAACCCCAGCTCACCAGCGTCGAGTCCGTTCTTCTCCCACGCCTTGTAGATCTCGCCGAGTACCGTCCATGTTCCGCCGTTCGGTGATGTGTAGATGGCACCGTTGACGAAATCGACCCGTTCGAAACCGTTCTTGATCGCGGGAAGGATCGAGGTCACTGCCTGTCCGAGCCGGCCGAGTTCGCCGCCTTCGGCGAGCCACTTCTGGACCAGCGGGTGACCGCTGAGGCGGATCAGGTCGTCGACCGCACCCTCGGCCGTGTCGGCCGATCCCGAGGCCAGCGCTCCGACGTTGATGTCCGGCACGTTCGGCGACGGGTTCGACGGTGACGGGTTCGACGGTTTCGGGTTCGAGGGCTCCGGCTTCGACGGCTGCGGGCTGCCACCGCCGCCCTTCGCCGCAGCTGCGGCGATGTCGCGGATCTGGCCCAGCTGCGCGTAGGCGCCGTCGCCCGGGCAGCTGGTGTTGCCCACGTCGCGGTGCGCGAAGATGATCGGCAGATCCACCGCTGTGCCACTGGGGTACGGGGTGAACGAGGTGCCCTCGGAGTACATGGTGGTGCGGCCCTTGGGGTCGAGTCCCGCGCGTGCCAGACGCCAGCCGAGGAACTTGCCGACCGCATCGATCGCGGCCTGCGGCGGTGCCTGGGTGGAGAAGTCGCCCATGATCGCGATGCCGTGGGTGTTCTCGTTGAATCCACCCGCATGGGCGCCCTGGACGTTGCGCTCGAGACCACCGGCGCGACCCTCGAAGATCTGGCCGTACTTGTCGACGAGCGTGTTGTACCCGACGTCGCACCAGCCGAGCGTCCGTGCGTGGTACGCGTAGATCGCGCGCACGATCTCGGCGGATTCGGCCTTCGAGTAGTTGTTGCTCCCCGCGGTGTGGTGCACGGTCGCGCCGCCGAGCGAGTCGTCGAAGGTCGGATTCTGGCACCGCATCGACTCGTCGGCGCCCCACTGCTGGCGGGTGATGACCTTCAGGCCGGAGCTGCCGAGCGGGCTCGCGATGTCCTCGAGGTGCGCGTCCGACTCGCTGCTGCCGGGCGAGATGAGCACTGCGCTGACCGCTTCGGCGGCCGCCTGCAGCGGGTTCTCGCGCAGCGGCCGGGACGAGGACGCGGGCACATATCCGAGGTCGGGCGCGTCCGCGGCGGGCGCGGCGACCGGCGCGGGTGCCTCGTCGACGGGGGCCGGGGCCTCGGCCGGTGCTTCCGGAGCCGGGGCTCCGGGTGCGGGAGCCTCTGCTGGGGGAGCTCCGGGTGCCGGAGGTGCCGGCGGGGCCTCCGCTCCGGCGAGGTTCGGTTCGGGGCCGGGACGCGGCGTCAGCAGCACCTGCACCGCACGCGTGGCGCCGACGTAGATCGGCTCGGTGCCCGTCCGCCCCGCCTCGGCGGTGTCGTCGGCGCGTGTCTCGATCGGTTCGGTCGCGGTCCACGGACCCCAGCTGCCGTCGTCGTGCCGGGCGCGGATGAGCGCGTCGGTGGCGGCGACGTCCTCGGCCGCGAGGGCGACGAGACTGAAGGGGGTGTCGCGGGTGAGTTCCTTGACGGTCGCGCCGACGCGCTGGACGATCCCGCCGTTCGGGTCGGGCGCGGTGGTGATCTGGGGAAGCCCGTCGACGATCTGCTTCAGGCTGAGATCGGGCAGGTTGAGACCGGTCAGTTCCTCGAGCGGGATGATCAGGTCGGGCACCGAGGCGAGCACGACTTCCGCGATATCGGGTGCCACCGCCTCGACGGTGTCGTTGGCAGGCCGGATCTCGGGAGCGGTGCTGGTCAGCCCGGAGACGGCGAAGGGCGTCGCGACGGCCAGGGCGGCGACGGCACCCAGGACGATCGACGGCTTGGGGCGGCGATGCGGCACTGTTTGCTACTCCCTGTCGTTGGTGCTCGAGCGGACGGGTTCCGACTTCGGATCGTCCCTTACGTGTCGCTTTCGTAGTCCGGATCGGCCACGAAAGTTCTGTAACTCGTGATTCTTGTGTTGCTTCTGTGACATTTGTTGCCTAGCTCCGTCACTCTTGTCACACTAGACGCAGCAAACCTTAAGCCTCAACCTGAGCTTGAGGATCGGTCGAAATTGTCCGATATCGCGGATCACGAGTTCGCGCCGAAAGCGACAACGAGGGAGCAACGTCATGTCACGACAGTCCATCGGGCGCAGAGGCAAGATCCGGAGGCGGCGCATCATCCTCGGCAGGCCGCTGCGCAACGGATGGCGTCCCTCCATCGCTCGTGCTGCTGCGCTCGGGGTGGCCCCCGCACTGCTCGTCGGCGCCGGTGTGGGCGCTCTCGTACAGAACGATCAGGCGACACCGGATGTCGTCCAGGCGGTTTCGGCCGACACACCCTTCACGTTCACCGGCTTCGGCCACGGCCACGGCCGCGGAATGGGGCAGTGGGGTGCCTACGGCTACGCCCAGGACGGATGGACCGCCGAACGGATCATCGCCCACTACTACGGCGGCACCGAGCTCGGCACGGTCGACGATCCGATGATCGCGGTGCGCCTCGTCGGCCGCGACGACCACACCCTCGACGTCTATTCCGACACCGGAATGATCGTCGCCGGAAAGCAGCTCGCGCCCGGTGAGGCCGCCCACCTGACGCCCACCCCGGACGGCGGCGCGAACGTCGTCGTCACCGCGGGGTGCAGCGGCGAAGTGCTGTGGCAGGCCGCCACCGACCTGCCGTGGGTCGACCCGATCGACCTCGCCGAGGACCGGCCCGCGTCCGAGCACCTCACGATGTGCTCGGACGACAAGACCTACCGCGGCGCGCTCGGTGTGGTGCTCGACGGCACCGCCCCGCGCACCGTCAACCGCCTCTCGGTCGAGGATTATCTGCGCAGCGTGGTTCCCGCCGAGGCCCTGCCCGGCTGGGCGGACACCGGCGGCGCCGAGGCCCTGCGGGCGCAGGCCATTGCCGCGCGGTCCTACGCACTCGCCGAGAAGCGTCACGAGAAGTGGCAGACCTGCGACACCACCGACTGCCAGGTCTACGGCGGCTCGGGTGTCGAGGATCCGCGCACCGACGACGGTGTGCGCACCACACGCGGAACCGTCCTGATGAAGGACGGTGAGGTCGTGCGCAGCGAGTTCTCCGCCTCCACCGGTGGCTACTCCGCCGGCGGCGCCTTCCCGCCCGTCGAGGACGAGGGCGACAAGGTCGCCCCGAACCGTGAATGGGCCAAGACCTTCACCGCGGCCGAGATCGGCAGCAAGTTCGGCGTCGGCGACCTGCAGGCCTTCGAGGTGCTCTCCCGGAACAATCTCGGCGCCGAGGGCGGCCGCGTGACCCGGGTTCGGGTGATCGGCTCCGACCGCACCATCGAGACGACCGGCGCCGAGGCGCGGACCAAGCTGGGACTGCGTTCCGACTGGTTCACTGTGAAGGAAGGTATCGACGAGGACGCTCCGGAGATCACTCCGGCGCCCGAACCCGGCCCGGAGGTCGGCACCGATCCCTTCGGCAGCGGCAGCGGCACCTCGCCCATCGAGCAGGCCTATCTGGACCTCGGCGGCGTCGACAGCGTGCTCGGCTCGCCCATCGGCCCCGAACTGATGCTGCCCGACGAGATCGGCAAGTTCCGGGTCTTCACCGGGGGCGCGATCGTGTGGACCCCGGATCTCGGCGCCCAGGTGATCGATGCGAGCTTCCTGAAGGACTGGTTCCCCGCCACGGGTAGCGCCGAGTAACCCGTCACGGCACCTACCGACGACCGGCCGGTCGCCCGAGAAGGGCGGCCGGCCGGTCGTCTCACCGTTGCGGTGCACGAGGGTTGACATTGACGCAACGTCACGATGCACGCTGGTCGCAGCCGGAAGGAAGAGGTGAGCACGTGCCACGCGAATGGTCCATCCAGGAACTGGCCCGAGCTGCGGGCGTCACCAGCCGCACCCTGCGTCACTACGGCGAGGTCGGGGTGTTGCCGCCGTGCCGGACCGGTCGCAACGGCATGCGGTTCTACGACGAGGACGCCCTCGTGCGACTCCAGCGCATCCTGCTGCTGCGCGATCTCGGGCTGGGACTGCCCGTCGTGCGCGACGTGCTCGCCGGGCACGACGACACGACCACCGCGCTGCGCACGCATCTCGACCTGCTCGAACACGAGCGCCGGCAGCTGGACCGCCGAATCGAGGCGGTTCGCACCACCCTGGCGAAGACGGAGAGAGGGGAGGAACTCGTGGCAGACGAAGTGTTCGACGGGTTCGACCACACGCAGTACCGGGACGAAGTGGTCGAAAGGTGGGGCAAGGACGCCTACGACGCCGGCGACCGCTGGTGGCGGGGCATGGACGGCGAGGCGCGAGGCGACTGGACGAAACAGGTCGAGCAGCTGAACCACGACTGGATCGCGGCGGCCGGGGCCGGACTCGACCCGGCGGGCCCCGAGGCACAGGACCTCGCCCGGCGGCACGTCGCCTGGCTGTCGTCGATCCCGGGTACCCCGGGATACGGCACGCCCGAGGGGAGTTCACGGGAGTACGTGCTCGGTCTCGCCGACATGTACGTCGAGGACGAGCGTTTCGCAGCGAACTACGGCGGCCGGGAGGGTGCCGAATTCGTCCGTGACGCACTCCGGCTGTACGTGTAGGTGTGATCGCCCTCTCGGCCGCGATGGACCGAGAGGGCACCCCCACGCGGGAGTCGCATACCCTGGTCTCCCGTGACTGCTGCATCAGCGCCCCAGCCCTCCACCGGTGAGTACGACCTGATCGTCGTCGGCTCCGGATTCTTCGGACTGACGATCGCCGAGCGCGCGGCCACGCAGCTCGGCAAGCGAGTGCTCGTGATCGAGCGTCGCCACCATCTCGGTGGCAACGCGTACTCCGAGCCCGAGCCGGAAACCGGTATCGAGATCCACAAGTACGGTGCCCACCTTTTCCACACCTCCAACAAGCGGGTGTGGGACTACGTGAACCGGTTCACCGAGTTCACGAACTACCAGCACCGCGTCTTCGCGATGCACAAGGGCCAGGCCTACCAGTTCCCGATGGGCCTCGGGCTCGTGGCGCAGTTCTTCGGCCGGTACTTCAGCCCCGAGGAAGCACGCGCCCTCATCAAGGAGCAGGCCGCCGAGATCGACACCGCCGACGCGAAGAACCTCGAGGAGAAGGCGATCTCCCTGATCGGCCGCCCGCTGTACGAGGCGTTCGTCCGCGACTACACGGCGAAGCAGTGGCAGACCGACCCGAAGGAACTGCCCGCCGGCAACATCACCCGGCTGCCCGTCCGCTACACCTTCGACAACCGCTACTTCAACGACACCTACGAGGGCCTGCCGGTCGACGGGTACACGGCGTGGCTCGAGAACATGGCGGAGAACGAGCGGATCGAGGTCCGGCTCGACACCGACTGGTTCGAGGTGCGCGACGAGGTCCGTGCCGCGAGCCCGGAAGCCCCCGTCGTCTACACCGGCCCGCTCGACCGCTACTTCGACTACTCCGAGGGCCGGCTCGGATGGCGCACCCTCGACTTCGAGACCGAGGTGCTGCCCACCGGCGACTTCCAGGGCACCCCGGTCATGAACTACAACGACGCCGACGTGCCCTACACCCGCATCCACGAGTTCCGGCACTTCCACCCCGAGCGCGACACCTACCCGACCGACAAGACGGTCATCATGCGTGAGTACTCGCGTTTCGCCGAGAACGACGACGAGCCGTACTACCCGATCAACACCCCCGAGGACCGCGAGAAACTCAACGCCTATCGCTCCCTCGCGAAGAAGGAAGCCGCGGACAACAAGGTGCTCTTCGGTGGCCGGCTCGGCACCTACCAGTACCTCGACATGCACATGGCGATCGCGAGCGCGCTGTCGATGTTCGACAACGTCCTCGCCCCGCATTTCGACTCGGGAGCGCCCATCGCCGGGGACGCCTCGTGAGCGCCGCCGAGCACGCGGCCGTCGCGAAGCACGAGGCGGCGAGTGCCCCCGCCACCGAGGACGAACTGCTCGGCCGGTCGCTGCTGCAGCGCATCATCCTGCCGCGCCCGGGCGAGCCCCTCGACGTGCGCACGCTCTACCTCGAGGAGTCGCCCACCAACGCGCGTCGCGCCCACGCGACGAGCCGGACGACGCTGGCGATCGGCGCCGAGTCCGAGGTGTCGCTGTGCACCTACTTCAACGCCTTCCCGGCGAGCTACTGGCGTCGCTGGAGCACGCTCGGCTCGGTGGTGCTGCGACTCGAACTCACCGGCCACGGCCGCGTCGACCTGTACCGCAGCAAGGCCGACTCGAGCCGCATCCACGTCACCGGCCGCGAGTTCCGCGGGTCCGACACGGTCGTCGAGATCGACGCCGACCTGGGGCCGTTCGAGGACGGCGGCTGGCTGTGGTTCGACGTCACCACCGACAGCGACGTCACGCTGCACGCCGCCGGCTGGTACGCACCTGTCGAGGCGCCCGGACGCGCCTCGGTCGCAGTGGGCATCCCGACCTTCAACCGCCCTGCCGACTGCGTGAAGGCGCTGCGTGCGCTCGCGTCCGACCCGCTGGTGATGGACGTCGTCGACGCCGTCATCATCCCCGACCAGGGCACCCGCAAGGTGCGCGACGAGGCCGACTTCGCGGAGGCCGCCGAACCCTTCGGCGACCGTCTCGTCATCCACGACCAGGGCAACCTCGGTGGCTCCGGCGGCTACAGCCGCATCATGTACGAGGCGCTGAAGACCACTTCCAGCCCGTACATCCTGTTCATGGACGACGACATCGAGATCGAACCCGACTCGATCCTGCGCGCGCTCGCCCTGTCGCGATTCGCGAAGAAGCCCATGCTCGTCGGCGGGCAGATGCTCAACCTGCAAGAACGCAGCCACCTGCACACCATGGGCGAGGTCATCCACCGCTCGAACTTCATGTGGGGTGCCGCGCCGAACGTCGAGTACGACCACGACTTCTCCACCAAGCCGCTGCGCGACCGGGAGAACTCGAAGCTCCTGCACCGACGCATCGACGTCGACTTCAACGGCTGGTGGATGTGCATGATCCCGCGTGTCGTCGCGGAGGAGATCGGCCAGCCCCTGCCGCTGTTCATCAAATGGGACGACGCCGAGTACGGCCTGCGGGCACGGGAGGCCGGCTACCCCACGGTGACGATGCCCGGCGCCGCGATCTGGCACATGGCGTGGAGCGACAAGGACGACGCCATCGACTGGCAGGCGTACTTCCATCTGCGCAACCGGCTCGTCGTGGCCGCGCTGCACCAGCACGGCGACGCCAAGCCGATGGTGCTCGACACGATCAAGGCCACGATCAAGCACCTCGTGTGTCTCGAGTACTCGACGGTCGCGATCCAGAACAAGGCCATCGAGGACTTCCTCGCCGGTCCGGAGAACCTGTTCGACCTGCTGCCGCGTGCCCTCGGCGAGGTGCACGCGCTCCGGAAGAACTTCCCCGACGCCGTGGTGCTGCCGTCGTCGACCGAACTGCCGATGGCATCCGGCGCCGAGGTCGGGGCCGTCGGACTGCCCGAGGGTGCGGTCGCGAAGATCAGGCGTCTCGCGAAGGGTGTGCTGCACAACGTGCGCCCCGAGAACCGCGAGCACCACGAGCGGCCGCAGCTGAACGTGCCCACCATCGACGCGCGGTGGTTCCTGCTCTCGCAGGTCGACGGCGTGACGGTCACCACGGCGGACGGTCGGGGTGTCGTCTACCGTAAGCGCGACCGTGCTCAGGCCCAGGCCCTGCTCACCGAGGCGCTCAGGCTGCGACGCGAACTCGCGCGCCGGTTCCCCGAGATGAAGAAGCGGTACCGGGACGCGGTTCCCGCCCTGACCAGCAAGGAGGAGTGGGAGCGTGTCTTCGGAATCGGCAACTGACCCCGGCACTGCGGCTGCACGTCACTGGAAGAGCACCGACACCGAGGTGCGGGTGCTGCAGACCGTCCAGGCCACCGCCGGTGCCGTACCCGCAGCGACGACGATCGCCCGCGGCATGTCGCACTTCGGTGAGCACGCCCTCGGCTGGATCGCGATCGGCGCCGCCGGTGCCCTCGTCGACCGTCCCCGTCGCCGGAAGTGGGCGAGCGTGGCGGTCGGCGCGTTCGGTGCCCACGCGGCATCCGTCGTGATCAAGCGGGTCGTGCGCCGTCCGCGACCGGTGGACCCGACGGTGCAGGTCAACGTGTCGACGCCGAGTCGGCTGAGCTTCCCCTCGTCGCATGTGACGTCCACGACTGCGGCGGCGGTGCTGCTCGCCCGCGCCACCGGGCTACCCTTTCCCGCGGTGCTCGTGCCGCCCATGATGCTGTCCCGCCTGGTGCTGGGCGTGCACTATCCGACGGATGTACTGGCGGGGGCCGCGCTGGGTGCGGCATCCGCGGCCGTCGTGGCGCGGGCCGAGACGAAGTGGGGAGATCGATGAGCGAGGAACCGGCACCCGTCAAGGAGGCGCCCAAGAGTCTGGGTGCCGGGATCGTCAAGGCGGTCCGCCCCCGGCAGTGGGTGAAGAACGTCCTGGTGCTCGCGGCGCCGATGGCGGCCGGTTCGGTCACCCAGGTCGACGTGCTGTTGCCCGTCGCTCTCGCCTTCGTCGTCTTCTGCATGGCCGCCTCCGGCATCTACCTCGTCAACGACGCGATGGACGTCGAGGCAGACCGCGCGCATCCCACCAAGCGGTTCCGGCCCATCGCGGCCGGTGTGCTTCCGGTGCGACTGGCCTACATCCTGGCGGTGGTGCTGCTCGTCGGCTCGATCGCACTGTCGTTCCTCGCGAACTGGCAGCTCGCCGCCGTCATGGCGGTCTACATCGGCATCCAGCTGGCGTACTGCTTCGGACTCAAGCACCAGGCCGTACTGGACATCTGCATCGTCTCGTCGGGCTTCCTGATCCGGGCCATCGCCGGTGGTGTGGCCGCCGAGATCCCGCTGTCGCAGTGGTTCCTGCTGATCATGGCGTTCGGCTCACTGTTCATGGCGGCGGGCAAGCGCTACGCCGAGTTGCGCCTCGCAACCCGGACCGGTGCGAAGATCCGCAAGTCGCTCGAGTACTACACCGAGACCTACCTGCGGTTCGTGTGGACCGTGGCCGCGACCGCCGTGGTGCTCTGCTACGGCCTGTGGGCATTCGAGCAGGACAATGTCGCCGGGTCCAACTGGTACGCCATCTCGATGATCCCGTTCGTCGTCGCCATCCTGCGGTACGCGGTCGACGTCGACGGGGGTGAAGCCGGCGAACCCGAGGAGATCGCGCTGCAGGACCGGGTGCTGCAGTTGCTCGCGGTGGTGTGGATCCTGGTGGTCGGCGGTGCTGTCTACCTCTTCTGACGTCGTGCGCGACGTCCACGACAGCGAGGCCGGACCGTCCCGTACGGTCCGGCCCGTTCGGCATGACCGCTTCGCCGGCGGTGTGTTCGCCGCGGGCGTGATCGTCTCCGCGCTCCTGATGTTCTGGGGAGCATGGGAGCGGCGCTGGATCGCCGACGACGGGCTCATCGTTCTGCGGACCGTGCGCAACCTCCTCGCCGGCAACGGACCGGTGTTCAACGCGGGGGAGCGCGTGGAGGCCAACACCTCCACGGCGTGGACGTACATCGTCTACGCGGGTGGATGGCTCACCGGGATCCGCCTCGAATACGTGGTGCTCGCGATCGCTCTCGTGCTGTCGACGAGTGCGATCGTCCTCGCGATGGTCGGCGCGGCGCGCCTGTACCGGTGGCGGCTGCGGGCGGCCTCGGGAACCGTTCTGCTCCTGCCCGCCGGTGTCCTCGTCTACATCGCGGTGCCCCCGGCCCGCGACTTCGCGACCTCGGGCCTCGAATCCTGCCTGGTGATCTGCTGGCTGGCTCTGCTGTGGCTGCTCATGGCCAGGTGGGCGACCCCCGCACCGGGGGGCAATGGAAGGCTGCCGGGCACCGCGCAGATCCTCGCCACCGCCTTCGTCGCCGGGCTCGGCCCGCTCGTGCGGCCCGAACTCGCGCTCGTCGCCGTGCTCGTCCTCGCGGTGTTGTTCCTCGCACCCGGACTCGACCTGCGCATCCGGATCGCGATGGTCGCGGTGGCCGGGGCGATTCCGGTCGGTTACCAGATCTGGCGCATGGGCTACTACGGGCTGCCCTATCCGAACACCGCGGTAGCCAAGGACGCCGGCGGCGCGAAGTGGTCGCAGGGCGCCGAATATCTCGGCAACCTCGTCTCGCCGTATCTGCTGTGGCTGCCACTGCTGTTCCTCGTGCTTCTCGCCGCGCTCGTCCTCCTCACCAGCCGCGACGCCACCGGCCGTGACGCCGCCGGCCTCACCGCCGGTGCCGCACGGCCCGATCCGCGCGACGTGCGGGCCACGATCTTCCGGGTCCAGAATCTGCTGCGCACCCCGACCGCCGTCGTCGTGCTCTTCCTCGGGTCCGGTGTGGTGCTCGCGCTGTACTCGCTTCGCGTGGGCGGCGACTTCATGCACGGCCGCGTCCTCCTGCCGCCGCTGTTCTGCCTGCTCCTGCCCGTGGCGGTCGTCCCTCTGCGGATCCCGGACCGGGCGGAGATCGGCAACAACCGGCCGACGCAGGTCGCGGGCGTGCTGGCCGTGCTGTGGCTCGGCACCGTCGTGTGGACGGCCGCGGCGGCCAACACCACCGGCATGACCGAGGGTGCCGTCGTGGGCCGGTCCGGCATCGTCGACGAGCGCGCCTTCTACGCCCTCAACACCGGGCATCGGCACCCCATCCGGGCCGAGGACTATCTCGATTACCCGCGTATGCGGGCCATGGTCGAGGCCATCTCGAACACCCCGAACGGCGGTCTGCTGCTGCCCACCCCGTCCTACGATGCGTGGGACGTGGTGCCGCCGCCCGAGCCCATCCCGCCGGGCGGGGCCGGGCACACGGTCTTCTTCCTGAACCTGGGCATGACCAGCATGAACACGGGGCTGGACGTGCGGGTCGTCGACCAGATGGGTCTGGCCTACCCGCTCGCCGCGCACACCGAGCGTCTCGAGGACGGGCGGATCGGGCACGACAAGATCCTGTTCCCCGACTGGGTGGTCGCCGATTCGGGCATGGTCGACGTCCATCCGTGGTTGCCCGGCTATCTCGACGAGGACTGGGTGGCGATGGCGAAAACCGCGCTGACGTGTCCCGAGACCCGGGAGATGATCGACTCGTCGAGCGCCGAACTGACGTGGCAGCTGTTCAAACGGAACCTGCGCAACGCCGTCGAGTACGCCTCGTACCGGATCGAACGGGTGCCGGAGTACGAGCTCCAGCGCTGTGACCTGCCGATGCCGCCGCCGCGGAGGTGACGGACGGAACCGAGATCGACTTGGACCCTCACCTGTTGTCTCGATAGGATCACGGCGCATCACGGATGAGTTACTTTCCGGCAGCGTCGCCTTGACCTACGAGTCAAGAGGTGCCCAAGAGCTGTTGAAACCGAGGTTTGTCAGAGATCACGCGGTCCTTTACAGTTTTGACCGCAGTGTGACTTGGGGCGGCCTTCCGCGGCCGTCTTCGCCGGAATCCGGGGGACGCGAACGCGGACGCCGCAGACGAGAAAGAGAGCATTGTTCATGCGTTTTGTCCCGAGGTTGAGGCAGGGCCTTCGCCGGCGACTGCTCGGTACCGCCGCCGCAGCTCTGGTCCTCCCCGTGGCTGCCGGCCTCGTCGGAACCACCGCCGCGGTCGCCGCGCCGGCGCAGGGAGCGCCGGTGTCCCACCGCGCGCCTGCAGGGGGCTTCGAAGAGGTCTTCGTCGACTCCGACATGGGTCCGATCAAGGTTCAGATCCAGTGGGCTGCGCGCGGTGGCGACGCGGCTCTCTACATGCTCGACGGCCTGCGCGCTCGGGACGACGTGAACGCCTGGACGTTGGAGACGAACGCCCTGCAGCAGTTCTCCAACGACAACGTCAGCCTGATCATGCCGGTCGGCGGACAGTCGAGCTTCTACACCGACTGGTACGCGCCGTCCAACCTGAACGGCCAGGATGTCACCTACAAGTGGGAGACCTTCCTGACCCAGCAGCTGCCCGACTATCTCGCCACCCGTGGCGTGTCGCGCAACAACAACGGCATCCTCGGCCTGTCGATGGGCGGTTCCGCCGCTCTGACGCTGGCCGCCTACCACCGCGACCAGTTCAAGTTCGCGTCGTCGCTGTCCGGCTACCTCAACCTGTCGGCTCCCGGCATGCGTGAGGCCATCCGCGTGGCGATGCTCGACGCCGGCCGGTTCAACGTCGACTCCATGTGGGGCCCGCCGTGGAGCCCGGCATGGCTGCGCAACGACCCGTTCGTCTTCGCTCCGAAGCTCGAGGGTCTGTCGCTGTACATCTCGGCCGCCAGCGGTCTGCCCGGCGAGCACGACAACCCGCAGGGCTTCGTCGGCTACTACAACACGGCCAACGGTATGGCTCTCGAGGCACTGTCCCTCGCCCAGACCCGCGCCTTCCAGCTCAAGCTGGCCACGCTCGGTATCCCGGCCACCTTCGACTTCCCGGCGCGCGGCACGCACGCGTGGAAGTACTGGGAGGATCAGTTGTGGAAGGCGCGCCCGCAGATCCTCGAGGCGCTGAACGCGTTCTGATCTCCGGTCCGCACTGCTGGTAAGGACGCCGCCCACCCACCGATCCGGTGGGTGGGCGGCGTCGTAACTTTCTGCAACAATTTTCTCACCTGTCACAGCGCGGCACCCTCGATTCGGGGTGCCGCCGGTGTAGAAACAACAGTCGGGACTCCGGTACCCCGAGTCGGCACACCCAGCCGGGACGCCCTGCCACTGCCGCCGTCGCGGTTCATCCGAAGCCGCACCACGGCAGGAATCCGGCAACGCAGAAAGTGAGCGATGCAGATGCGAACTGAGCTCGAGCACGGTGAGCGACGGACAGGGCCGGCCAGGAGAGCGGCTCGCAGTGCGGGTGCGCGGAGCGGCAGATCCCGTGCGCTCGCCCTGATCGCGGCGGCCCTCGTCGCACCGGTCGCCGCGGGACTGACCACCGTGTCGGTGGCCACCGCCGACCCCCTCATCGCCCAGTCCGGCCCGACGAGTACCGCCGGCGCGACCGTCCGCACCGTCGACTGGCTCACCGACCGTCGCGTCGCCCTGTGGATCGACTCGCCGTCGATGGGCACGCCGATCCAGGTGCAGCTGCTGCTCGCGCGCGACTGGAACAGCAAACCCGACGCGAAGTTTCCCTCGGTGTACATGCTCGACGGCATGCGGGCGCGCGACGACGAGAACGGATGGACGCTCGAGACCGACGCGGAGGCCTTCTTCGCCGACAAGAACGTCAACGTCGTCCTCCCGGTGGGCGGCCAGTCCAGCTTCTACTCCGACTGGGTCGACCAGAACAACGGTCAGAACTACAAGTGGGAGACCTTCCTGACGAAGGAACTTCCCCCGCTCCTCGAACGCGACTGGCGCACCACCGACAAGCGGGGCGTCGTCGGCCTGTCGATGGGTGGCACCGCCGCGATGTTCCTGCCCGCCCGCAACCCGGGCTTCGCGCAGTTCGCGGCGTCGCTGTCCGGCATCCTCACCACGACCACCCTCGGCATGCCCGAAGCCATCCACTACGCGATGCAGGACGCCGGCGGTTTCGACTCGGAGGCGATGTGGGGTGCGCCCGGCTCCGAGGGCTGGGAGTCGCACGATCCCTACCTGCTCGCCGACAAGCTCAAAGGCGTGAGCCTGTACGTCTCGAGTGGCAGCGGCACCACCGGCCCGTACGACGATCCGTCGGGCATCCCCGGTGTCAGCACCAACTACGCCGGCATGGGCCTCGAGATCCTCTCCCGCCTCACCTCGCAGGCGTTCGCGACGAAGCTCGAGAAGCAGGGCATCCCCGCCCAGATCGTGTACCGGCCGTCCGGCACCCACACGTGGAAGTACTGGGAGTTCGAACTGCACCAGCTGTGGCCGCAGCTCGCCAACACCCTCGGCGTCGGGGTCGACAAGCCCGAGTGCAACCCCACCGGCGCATTCGGCGACGTCGCGAAGGCGAACGCCTGGCTCGGCGACTGCCTCACTTCCGAATACGGCGTCGCAGGCGGCACGGTGCAGGACTTCCGCTTCGGGCGCGTCTTCTCGTCCGAGGGCACGACCGTGCCGGTCGCGGGTGCGATCGGCGGCGCCTACCAGGGGATGGGCGGTCCGGCCGGGCAGCTCGGTTTCCCGACCACCGAGGAACGCGTCGCTCCCGACGGGCGCGGACGCTTCAACCACTTCCGGAGTGGCGCGATCTACTGGACGCCCGAGCACGGTGCCCACGCGGTCCGCGGCAAGATCTTCGAGGAATGGAAGAACCAGGGCTGGGAGGGCGGCCCCCTCGGTTATCCGATCCTCGACGAGGCGGCGACGCCCGACGGGCGGGGCGCGGTCCAGGGCTTCGAGATCGGCGCCATGTACTGGAGTGAGGGCACCGGCGCCCACGCGGTGCAGGGCATGATCCTCGGCAAGTACGCCGAACTCGGCTACGAGACGGGTGTCCTGGGTTACCCGACGACCAGCGAGCGCCCCGCAGGGCGCGACGGTCGTGCCAACGAGTTCCAGCACGGACACGTCTATTGGAGCCCGCTCACCGGTGCCTGGCCGGTCCGGGGCAAGATCCTCGAGGCCTGGCTCGCGGAGAAGGGCGCCGAGGGGCGCCTGGGTCTGCCGATCAGCGACGAGTTCCCGGCCGAGAACGGCAAGGGTGTTCAGCAGAACTTCCAGAACGGCTTCATCACGCTCGACGGCGACGAGGTGAAGCTGCAGCCGTAACCGATCGCGAAGCGGGTCGGCTCGTGTGGCTGCCGATCGCGAAGCGGGTCGGCTCGTGTGGCTGCCGATCGCGAAGCGGGTCGGCCCGTGCGACCGTGGGAGGCGGGACGCTCCTACCGGCCGCACGGGCCGCTCTGTAGCCTGGGGCGCATCTGACCCAGTTCGACCGACATCCGGATGTGAGGACCCCACCACATGCCTGCACGGACCCGCTCGCGCTCGACCCGCGTCCTCGGCGCACTCGCCGCGGCACTGACTGCCACGGCCGTTCTGTCCGCGTGCGGAAGCGACGACTCCACCGCGACGAACACGCCGACGACGTCTGCCACCACCGAGACCTCGACGTCGACCTCGACATCCGCGGCCGAGACGTCCACGTCCACCGGCGCTGCCGCCCCGGAGACCACGGACGACGCCGACACGAGCGATGCGTCCCCGGCCGCGCCCGGCGCCGAAGGCGACACGGGAGCCGGTCCGGGTGCGGCACCCGCTTCCACGCCCGGAGCGCAGGCTTTCCTCGACGGCCTCCGTGAAAAGGGTGTGGAGCCCAGCGACGAGACCGGCGCGGTGAACATCGCCGACTACATCTGCAGCGCCCAGGCGCAGGGTGGGTCGCCGGACGAGATCAAGGTGTTCGTGACGGCACTCGTGGGTAGTGATGCTGCAGCCGGTGGTGTCGAGTTGTCGGAGGAGCAGGCCTCCTCGACGGCCGACACCTACATCGCCGTCGCCGGCGCGACGTACTGCAACTAGAACCAGGAAGCGCGGGGACAGCACGAGATGGTCAGGACGAAGCAGCGTCGCGGACGCAGAATCGTGGTCGTAGGGGCGCTGCTCGTCCTGGCGATCGTGCTGGTGCTCTGGTATCTGCTCGCAGGGCGGTTGGACATCCCCTCGCCGATCCCCACCCCGCCGGGGCCGGAGGAGCCGCAGTCGCAGCCGGCTTCGTGCCCCGACGTGCAGGTCGTCGCCGTGCCGGGCACGTGGGAGTCCGCGGTGGGCGACGATCCGTACGCTCCGGCCGCCAATCCGTACTCGCTCATGCTCAATGTGACCAGGCCGCTGCAGGAACGTTTCGACGCCCAGCGCGCCGACGTCTACACCGTGCCGTACGTCGCGCAGTTCTCGAATCCCATCGCTATTCCGCCGGACGGCCAGCAGTCCTACAACAACAGCCGTAGCGAGGGCTTCGCGGCGACCATCGACATCCTGGCGCGACGTTCGGCCGAGTGCCCGCTGACCACCTATGTGCTCACCGGTTTCTCGCAGGGCGCGGTGATCGTGGGCGACGTCGCCGCGCAGATCGGCGCCGGTAACGGTCCGGTTCCCGCCGATCGGGTCCTCGGTGTCGCGCTCGTCGCCGACGGTCGCCGCGACGGGGTCTCGGGTACCGATATCGGTGCGCCCGTCGCCGGGGTGGGGGCCGAACTGTCGCTCGACGGTCTGCGACTGCCGGGCATCACCATGACCGGCGCGCGCCCCGGGGGTTTCGGGGAGCTCGACGACCGCACCGTCCAGATCTGCGCGCCCACCGACAGCATCTGCGATGCGCCGCCGAACGCGCTGAATCCCGCGAACTGGATGTCGGCCGGTCCGCGTCTGCTCGAGTACGTCAACAATCCGATCCACGCGATGTACAACACCTATGTGGTGGACGAGAACGGCACCACCGCGACGCAATGGATCGCGAACTGGGCGGCCGAGAAGATCGACGGCGCACCGCAACCCGCCGAAGAGTGAGACGGCGGCGCCGCCGGTGACCGGGGTGGTTGCACCCTGAGTGAGCCTTCCCACATATTACTCGTCAGTAGTGTTCGATCTCACCACCCGGTACACTCGGTCGACGGGCTGCCTTTAGACTCATCCCTCGGCTGCGTGCCCGGCCGTCCGGGATCGTGGCGCACGACGACTGCCACAGGAGAAGAGGTTCATGGTGCCAGCGACGGCACGGCGAACGGCCGGCCCCCTCCGGGGGTGTACCGACGGCCCGCGACGGGGAATGATCCTTGTCACGAGCTCTCGTATCGGTCGGTCGTACGTATCCGGGCGCCGTTCCTGGGCAGATGAGGGCGACGGGCTGCACCGCCGGCCGGTACCGGCGCCGAAAACCCGCCGCACACAATCGGATCGTGCGCTCGTCTCGTTCGACGGGCGCGGAATGTGTGCGTGAAGACGACCATGTCGTATCTTTGGGTTTCCCGTAAGCACGGGGAATCGTTCCCTCCCGGCGACCGCACTTCGCGAGGGTGCGCGTGATGCCGATCTGTAACATATCCGTGATCTGGGGTCGATGGACACATTCGACGAGTGGACCGCCGGAAGCCGTGGGGGGCGGTGTGGGTACGACGATCCGCCGGCGCGGAGGAAAAGTTAGTGGCGCAACCATGTCGAGTGGTTGTGGGATCGCTTCGACAGGGAGAAGGAATTGAGCGTCGGGTTCGAAGAGTTCATCGATGAGAACGGGCGGATCAGGCTGCCGGAAGGGCAGACCCTGCTCGATCACCTCGAAGAGAACTTCGCTTCAAACGGTGACGACCTCGCCTACCGGTACATCGACTACTCGCGGGAACGCGATGGCGAGGTACACGAGCTGACCTGGGACCAGTTCGGCGTGCGCATCAAAGCCATCGCCGCGCGCCTGCAGCAGGTCACCGCTCCCGGCGACCGCGTCGCGATCCTCGCTCCGCAGGGGCTCGACTACGTCGTGTCCTTCTTCGCCGCGATCTACGCCGGCACCATCGCGGTGCCGCTCTTCGATCCCGACGAGCCCGGCCACACCGATCGACTGCACGCCGTTCTGGGCGACTGCACACCCAGCGCGATCCTCACCGCCACCTCGTCCGCGGCCGGCGTGCGGCAGTTCTTCCGTCCGCTCCCCGCAGCGCAGCGTCCCCGCGTCATCGCCGTCGACGCCATTCCCGACGCGGTCGCCGAATCCTGGAACCGGCCGCCCATCGGCACCGACGACATCGCCTACCTGCAGTACACCTCCGGTTCGACCCGCGTTCCCGCCGGTGTCGAGATCACCCACCGGTCGGTGCTCACCAACGTCATCCAGATGGCCGACTCCATCGAGCTGAACGAGTCGTCGCGCGGCGTCACCTGGTTGCCGCTGTTCCACGACATGGGTCTGCTCACCGTGATCCTGCCCGCGGTCGGCGGCAAGTACATCACCATCATGAGCCCGCGTGCCTTCGTGGCCCGCCCGAGCCGCTGGATCCGCGAGCTCGCCGCCGTCTCCGACGGCGCCGGCACCTTCGCCGCCGCGCCGAACTTCGCATTCGAGCACGCCGCGGCCCGTGCGGTCCCCAAGCCGGGTGAAGAACTCGACCTCAGCAATGTGATCGGCCTGATCAACGGCAGCGAGCCTGTCACCACCTCGTCGATGCGCAAGTTCAACGAGGCATTCGGCCCCTACGGCCTGCCCCGTACGGCGATCAAGCCGTCCTACGGCATGGCCGAGGCCACGCTGTTCGTCTCCTCCACCCGTCACAGCGACGAGGCGAAGGTCATCCACGTCGACCGCACCGCCCTCAACGCCGGCCGGATCGTGCGTGTCGAGCCCGACGCCGAGAACGCCATCCCGCAGGTCTCCTGCGGCTACGTCGCGCGCAGCCAGTGGGCCGCGATCGTCGACGCCGAGACCGGCACCGAGATGCCCGACGAGCAGGTCGGCGAGATCTGGCTGCACGGTGAGAACATGGGTATCGGTTACTGGGGCCGCAAGGAAGAAACCGACAACACCTTCCACAACCGCATCACCAAGCGCCTGCCCGAGGGCAGCCACGCCGAGGGCACCCCGGACGACGGCACCTGGCTGCGCACCGGCGACTACGGCGTCTACATCGACGGCGAGCTCTACATCACCGGTCGCGTCAAGGACCTCGTGATCGTCGACGGACGCAACCACTACCCGCAGGATCTGGAGTTCTCCGCGCAGGAGGCCAGCTCCGCGCTGCGCCCCGGCTTCGTGGCGGCCTTCGCGGTGCCGGCCAACCAGCTGCCGCGCGAGGTCTTCGACAACGACGCCTCCGGCCTGCAGTTCGACGCCGACGACTCGTCGGAGCAGCTCGTGATCGTCGCCGAGCGCGCTCCCGGTGCCGGCAAGGCCGATCCGCAGCCGATCGCCGACGCGGTGCGGGCAGCGATCTCGTCCCGGCACGGTGTCACCGCGCGCGACGTGCTGCTCGTGCCGGCCGGTTCCATCCCCCGTACGTCCAGCGGAAAGATCGCGCGGCGGGCGTGCAAGACCGCATATGTCGAGGGAACGCTGCGTGGTGGCTACCAGCAGCAGGCCTTCCCGGACAGCGTGTGAGAACGAATGTCCTCTTTCCCGGGTAGCGTGGTGGGTTGATGTCTGACACTGAAATGACGGTCGCGCAGCTGCGCGAATGGCTGCGCAACTGGATCGCCGACGCGACCGGCCAGCCGGTCTCCCAGATCTCGGACGATCGTCCGATGGAGGAGTTCGGTCTGTCCTCCCGGGACGCCGTCGCCATGGCGGGTGAGATCGAGGAACTCCTCGGTGTCACGCTGAACGCGACGATCGCCTACCAGCACCCGACGATCGCGTCCCTCGCGACGCGCATCATCGAGGGCGAGCCCGAGGCCCCCGCCGACGACGACTCCGCCCTGTACACGGTCGGTGCGGTGGCGGGTTCGAAGGACATCGCCATCGTCGGCCTGTCCACCCGTTTCCCGGGCAACGTCGACACCCCCGAACAGATGTGGGAGCTGCTGGCGTCCGGACGCGACGGCATCAGCGATCTGCCCGAAGGCCGCTGGTCGGAGTTCGAGAACGACCCGGCGGTGTGGGAGTCGATCCGCAACGCCAACACCAAGGGTGGCTACCTCGGCGACGTCAAGGGCTTCGACGCCGAGTTCTTCGCGATGTCGCCGCGCGAGGTCGAGATGGTCGACCCGCAGCAGCGTCTCGCGCTGGAACTCACCTGGGAGGCGCTCGAGCACGCACACATCCCGCCGAGCGAGCTCAAGGGCGGCTCGGTCGGTGTGTTCATCGGCAGCTCGGCGAGCGACTACATGCTCCTCGCGGTCGGCGACCCGTCCGCAGCGCATCCCTACGCGCTCACCGGCACCTCCACCGCGGTCATCGCCAACCGCGTGTCGTACTTCTACGACTTCCACGGCCCGTCGGTCACACTCGACACGGCGTGCTCGTCGTCGCTGGTCGCCGTGCACCAGGCCGTGCGGGCGCTGCGCAACGGTGAGGCAGATGTCGCCCTCGCCGGTGGCGTCAACATGCTGCTCGCCCCGGCCGGCACCCTCGGCTTCGACGAACTCGGCGTGATGGCCCCCGACGGCCGCATCAAGGCGTTCTCCGCCGACGCCGACGGCATGATCCGCGCCGAGGGCGGCGGTCTCGTCGTGCTCAAGCGTCTCGAGGACGCCGAGCGCGACGGCGACGACATTCTCGCCGTCATCGCCGGTTCGGCCGTCAACCAGGACGGCCGTTCCAACGGTCTGGCCGCCCCCAACCCCGAAGCTCAGGTCGACGTGCTCCGCCGCGCCTACCGCGACGCGCAGATCCTGCCGTCCGGTGTCGACTACATCGAGGCGCACGGCACCGGCACTGTGCTCGGCGACCCGATCGAGGCCGACGCGCTCGGCCGTGTCGTCGGCCGCAGCCGCGAGGACGACAAGCCGGTCCTGCTCGGCTCGGCCAAGACCAATTTCGGTCACCTCGAGTCCGCCGCCGGTGCGGCCGGTCTCATCAAGGTCGTTCTCGCGATGCAGAACGACCGGCTCCCGCCGACGCTCAACTACACGGCGCCCAACCCGTACATCCCGTTCGACAGCGCTCATCTGAAGGTCATCCCCGAGGGCGCGACGTGGCCGCGTTACACCGGCCGGGCCGTCGCGGGTGTGTCCGGATTCGGTTTCGGTGGCACCAACGCCCATGTCGTGGTGCGCGAGTACACCGGCCCCGCCCATCTCGAAGCCTCCGAGGCCGAGGTCGAGGTGCTGCCCGAGGACATCCCGGCAGCCTTCGAGGAACAGACGGAGGAGAAGCCCGAGACTGCTCGGGAGCTGCCCGTGCTGCTCGCCGTCTCGGCCGCGATGCCGTCACGCCGCCGTCGTGCGGCCGCCGACCTCGCCGACTGGCTCGAGACGGAGAAGGGCAGCACGACGCCGCTCGTCGACGTCGCCCGCACGCTCGCGCGCCGCAACCACGGCCGGTCCCGCGCGATCGTCGTGGCGAGCAACCACGGTGAGGCCATCGCCGGTCTGCGTGCCGTCGCCGCCGGTAAGCCCGCACAGGGCGTGTTCACCGCCGACGCTCCCGCATCCAAGGGCGCGGTGTGGGTGCTGTCCGGTTTCGGTGCCCAGCACCGCAAGATGGCCAAGCAGCTGTACCTCGAGAACCCGGTCTTCGCCGCGGCCGTCGACGAAGTCGACGAGCTGATCTACGACGAGTCGGGCTACTCCATGAAGGAGAAGTTCCTCGACGACGGTCAGGACTACGACGTCGAGACCGCGCAGGTCGGCATCTTCACGATCCAGATCGGTCTCGCCGCGCTGCTGCGTCACCACGGCGCCGAGCCCGCCGCGGTCGTCGGTCACTCGATGGGTGAGGCCGCCGGCGCCTACATCTCGGGCGGACTGTCGCTCGAGGACGCCGTGCGCGTCATCTGCTCGCGCTCGCGTCTGATGGGTGAGGCCGAGTCCGGCCTGACCGGCGACGACATCCGTCTCATGGCCCTCGTCGAGTACAGCGCCGCCGAGATCACCGACGTGCTGCCCGACTTCCCGCAGCTCGAGGTCTGCGTCTACGCGGCGCCGACCCACACCGTCATCGGTGGCCCGCAGGAGCAGGTCAACGCGATCGTCGCGCGTGCCGAGGCAGAGGAGAAGTTCGCCCGGGTCCTGCAGACCAAGGGCGCGAGCCACACCTCGCAGGTCGATCCGATCCTCGGCGAGCTCGCGGCCGAACTCGCCGGCATCGAACCGCACCGCCTGAAGGTCGACCTGTACTCCTCGGTCGACCAGGAGACCCTCTACCGCGCAGGTCACGACGGTATCCACGACGTCGAGTACTGGACCAAGGGCATGCGCCACAGCGTGTACTTCACCCAGGCGATCCGGCAGGCCCTGTCCGACGGGCACACCACCTTCGTCGAGCTCAACGCGAACCCTGCGACGCTCATGTCGGTCGCGGCGACGGCCTTCGACGCCGGTGTACAGGACGGCCAGTTCATCCAGACGCTCAAGCGCAAGGAGGACGAGTCCCTCGGCGTCCTCGCCGCCCTCGCACAGCTGTACGTGCACGGGCAGGCGGTCGACCTGAAGACCCTGCTGCCGGAAGGCGATTACGCCGACCTGCCGCGCACCGCCTTCCTCCGCAAGCCGTACTGGGTCGACGCCCGTATCGGCACCTCCGGCAACGGCCGTGCGCCCGGCGCCCGGGTCGCCCTGCCCGACGGCCGCTACGTCTGGGAGGTGCAGGCCTCCGCCGTCACCGACACGGCCGAGCTGCTCGTCGCGGCGGCCTCGCAGGTGCTGTCCGATGTCACGCTCACCGCGTCCATCCCGCACACCGGCGTCCCCGCGACCGGCACCCTCACCACGACTCTCACCCGGCATCCGGGTGGCGCGTCGCTGCAGGTGCACGCGAACACCGGCGACGGTTTCACGCTCGTCCACGAGGGTGTCGTCACCTCCGGTGAGCCGCTGCCCGCACCCGTCGCGGCTGCTGCGAAGCCCGCCGCACAGGCCGAGGAGCTGCCCGAGGTCGTGGAGTCGTTCGGCGACAAGTGGGATCCGAACGGATCACAGACCCTCGACGACCGCCTGACGCTGATCGTCGCCGAGTCCATGGGCTACGCGCCCGAGGACCTGCCGGCCGAGATCCCGCTCATCGAACTGGGTCTCGACTCACTCATGGCCGTCCGAATCAAGAACCGCGTCGAGTACGAGTTCGACATCCCGCAGCTGCAGCTGTCGGCGGTCAAGGACGCGAGTCTGCGCGACGTCTCGAAGTACCTGCGGTACGCCGTCGAGAATCGCGAGGAGGTCGCGCAGCTCGCCGAGCAGCAGGCCGCCGAGAAGGCAGCCGAACGGGCAGCCACTGCAGAACGGGACGAGCTCCCGCAGGTCGAGGACACCACCGCGGTGGGCGAGGCCGAGCAGATCCTCGCCGAGGCCGAAGCACAAGCCACGGCCGAGGCAACGGCAGCGACCGAACCCGAGCAGGAGTCGAGCGGAGTCGACGTGCCGCCGCGCGACGCCGCGGAACGGTTGACCTTCGCCTCCTGGGCGGTGATCACCGGCAAGTCGGCCAAGGGCATCTTCAACCCGCTGCCGAAGCTCGACCGCGCCGACGCCGAGCGGCTCGCCGCCCGGCTGACCGAGCGGTCCGAGGGCGAGATCACCGTCGACGACGTGCTCGCCGCGTCGACCGTCGAGCAGCTCGCCGAGACCGTGCGGCAGCACCTCGAATCCGCCGACCGCATCGACGGTCTGGTGCGCACGCTGCGGCCCCGCGCCGAGGGATCGGACGCCGTGCCGGTCTTCGTCTTCCACCCCGCGGGCGGATCGACCGTCGCGTACGAGCCGCTGCTGCGCCGCCTGCCGGCGCGCACCCCGGTGTTCGGTTTCGAGCGCACCGAGGGTCCGATCGACACCCGCGCCCAGGCGTACCTGCCGCTCGTCGAGGAGATCCAGGGCGACGGGCCGTATGTGCTGTGCGGCTGGTCGCTCGGTGGTGTCCTCGCCTACGCGGTGGCCCGTCTGCTGCGTGAGAAGGGCAAGGACGTGCGTCTCGTCGGTCTCATCGACACGGTCATGGCCGGTGAGAAGGTCGAGGACACGCCCGAGGAGATCCGCAAGCGCTGGCAGCGTTACTCGGCGTTCGCGAAGAAGACCTACGGGATCGACGCGCCGCTGCCCTACGACCTGCTGGCCGAGGCCGGCAGCGACGAGGAGCAGATCGGCATCCTGATGGGGCTGCTCGAGTTGAGCGGAGCGCAGATCCCCGGCGGCATCATCGAGCACCAGCGCACGTCGTGGCTCGACAACCGCGCAATCCAGACCGCGGATCTCGCGCCCTACGACGGCAAGGTCGTGCTGTACATGGCCGACAAGTACCACGACGACGCGATCGATCTCGAGCCGGCCTTCGGCACCCGGCAGCCCGACGGTGGGTGGGGCGAGGTCGTCGGAGATCTCGAGGTCGTACACGTCGGCGGCGATCACCTGCAGATCGTCGACGAGCCGTACATCTCGAAGGTGGGGGAAGACCTGACCCGCAAGCTGGCCGACATCGAGGCCTCGAGGAGCTGAACGAAGAAGTGAGCACCACGGCACAGAAGCTGGCCGAGCTGCGCGAGAAGCTGGAGGTGGCGAAGGAGCCTGCGGGCGAACTCGCCGTCGCCAAGCGCGCGAAGAAGGGCATCCCGAGCGCCCGCGAGCGCATCGACATGCTGCTCGACAGGGGCAGCTTCGTCGAGATCGGCGCGCTGATGAAGACGCCCGGCCGCGACGACGCCATGTACGGCGACGCCGTCGTCGTCGGGCACGGCACGGTCGACGGCCGTCCCGTCGCGGTGTTCTCCCACGACCAGACGGTCTTCGGTGGCAGCGTCGGTGAGATGTTCGGTCGCAAGGTCGCCGCGGTCCTCGACTTCGCGCTCAAGGTCGGCTGCCCGGTGGTCGGTATCAACGACTCCGGTGGCGCCCGTGTGCAGGACGCCGTCACCTCGCTCGCGTGGTACGGCGAGATCGGCAAGCGTCACGAGCCGTTGTCGGGTCTGTGCCCGCAGATCTCCGTGATCGTCGGCAACTGCGCCGGCGGTGCGGTCTACGCGCCGATCAACACCGACGTCGTGGTCGCCACCGAAGGCGCCCACATGTTCGTCACCGGGCCCGACGTCATCAAGGCCGTCACCGGCGAGGACGTCAGCCTCGAGGAACTCGGCGGCGCCCGCAAGCAGGCCGAGTACGGCAACGTGCACCACGTCGCACCCGACGAGAAGGCCGCCTTCGAGTGGGTGCGGCAGTACCTGAGCTACATGCCGTCCAATGCGCAGGAGAAGCCGCCGGTCGTCAATCCCGGTCTCGAACCGGAGATCACCCCCGACGACCTCGAACTCGACACGTTCATGCCCGATGCCGACAACTCCGGCTACGACATGCACGACATCCTGCTGAAGATCTTCGACGACGGCGACTTCCTCGAGGTCCGCGCGCAGACCGCGCCGAACATCATCACCGGCTACGCCCGCGTCGACGGCCGGGCGGTGGGCGTGGTGGCGAACCAGCCGCTGTACCTGTCGGGTGCGCTCGATGCGGCCGCCGCCGACAAGGCGGCGCACTTCGTGCGCGTGTGCGACGCCTACGACATCCCGCTCGTGTTCGTCGTCGACACCCCGGGCTTCCTGCCCGGTGTCGAGCAGGAGAAGATCGGCGTCATCAAGCGGGGCGGCCGGTTCCTGTTCTCGTACGTCGAGGCGTCGGTCCCGAAGGTGACGGTCGTGGTCCGCAAGGCCTACGGCGGCGGTTACGCGGTGATGGGGTCGAAGCAGCTCGGCGCCGACATCAACTTCGCGTGGCCCACCGCGCGTATCGCCGTGATGGGTGCCGAATCGGCTGTCGCGGTGATCGGGCGCCGGCAGATCGAGGCCGCGGGCGAGAACGCTCCGGCGGTCCGCCAGCAGCTCATCAACTTCTACAACGAGCATGTTGCGACGCCGTACATCGCGGCCGAGCGCGGATATGTCGACGCGGTGATCGAGCCGTCGACCACCCGTCTCGAAATCCGCAAGGCGCTGAACCTTCTTCGCGACAAGGAAGTGTTCAAGAACCCGCGGAAGCATCACCTGCTGCCGCTGTAGAGCCGTTGCCGACGGGGCCTGTGCACCAGTGCGTGCACAGGCCCCGTCGTGTGTTTCCGACGCCGCCCCACCGGGCCGGGGTCAGGGAACGATCCAGGAACCCCGGCCCGGCAGGAAGGTGATGTCGGTGGTCGTCACGACCGCCTCGATACGTCCGGAGCCGGTCTCGAACCATGGGTATTCCCACCCTGCGGAGGGGATGGGCGGGTAGATCGGCAGGGTGACGGTGCCACGCTGTCCGGTGGTGACGTTCGTCCAGTTCACGAGGCACGGGCACTGGAAGCTGCTGCCGAATCGCGAGAAGCCGGGGCGCTCGGGGTCCACACCGACGGTCACGCCCTCGTTGACGAGGAGACCTCCCCACCCTGCGGAGCCGGTCCCACCGACCGCGCCTATCACCGGACTCAGGGTCGTAGCCACCACAGGCTCCGCGGATGCTGCGGGAGCGGTGACCACACCGAGCGCGAGCGCCGCGCCCAGGGCTGCCGTGAATGCGATCTTTCTCGTGGTCGTCATGCCCTGTGTGTCGCCCGTCGGCGTCACTTCCGTTACTCGCGCCTCATCCGTCACTCGTAGACGCGCATCGGCGCGGGTTTCCACAGCCCGGACCTCGTCACCTCGGTGGTGGTCAGTTCGGCCGGCTGCGCGTTGGGGTAGAAGCGCACGTACCGCTCCACCGAACCCCAGTCGCGGCCCCAGTCGTTCTCCAGGTAGGTGGGAACCTGCTCGGGTCGCGCCAGGACCTCCGCGAAGCCGAGCGGGCCACCGTTGTCGGCGGACTGCCAGGTGTCGGTCGACGACACCGCGAGCGGACGGTCGGGAAGGATCCGGTAGTTCGGCATCTCGGCGACGCCCGCCCAGTGGTCGAACGGCCGCTGGCACGGGAACTGCAGGCCCACGGCCCAGTCCAGCAGGAGCGGCTGTTCGGAACCGAGCTGGGTATCGAGCCGCTCGAGCGTCGGGACGCGCGGCGGCGTGAACGCCAGCCACTGGTCGCCGGTGAGGTTGGGGTCGTTGGCGACGATACGGACGGCGTCGACGTCGTCGGGCAGGTCGGCGAGGGGTACACGCAGGTTCCGCCACGACGGCGCAGGACCGATGTCGCGCGGCAGGTAGGTGCCCTTCGCCTCGACACTGCCGTCGGCCTGGCGGGTGCCGTACTCGACCAGCAGCGACTGGCCGTAGGTCAGTGCCCCGGTGTCGTCGTACGACCAGATGCGCCCGGCCGCGGAGATCACGATCAGCGGGGTCTCGTCGGTGATGTCCGGCAGTGCGTACCAGCTCGAGGTGAGCGAGGCGGGTTCCTGCACACCGTCCTGGTAGCTGCCGAGCACCGGGGTGACGGCCGGATCGAGTCCGAAGGGCAGACGTACGGTGCTGCCGTTGACGGTCTGCTCACCCGAGCCGCCCGTGGTGCCGCCGCCCGCGCCGGTCTCGAAGGTCGGGCCGACGCTCTGGTTGTCGGTATTGCCCTGACCGGGCTTCACCTCGACGTAATCGGCGGTCAGGTCGGACGGCACGCCGTCCGGAGTGAAGCCGCGCGGCGCAGCACCGGCGAGCGGATCACCGTTCGCCGGGGGAGCGGCGGGGTCGATGATCGGTTCGAGGCGTCCCTCGTCGGGGTCCGCCTCGACGAGCACATCGTTCGCCAGGCCGCAGGTCTGACCGGCGACCGCACCGATGTTCGAGCGGGCGAGCGAGTACGCGGGGTACTGCGACACCGCGCCCTTGAGCAGCGACAACACCTCGAACAGCACCATCGCCGCGGCGACGACCGTGAGCGGCGCGGCCGCGAGGGCGCGGATCCGCCGGCCCTTCCTCGTCTCGGGCGACTCCGGCGGCGGTGCGTAGCCCTCGCGGAGGTACTGCCACGCGACGAGCACGAGGGCGAGACCGAACAGGATCAGGAACAGCGAACTGGACTGGTAGCCGCTCAGCGAGACGGTCTTGTCGAACCACGGCACGCCGTAGCTCGAGACGTACCACCAGCCGTTGATACCCGCGAACGACACCGCCAGGACGAACAGCAGTCCGGCGAGGAAGATCGTGCGGTTGCGCCGCGACCGCAACGCGCTCGCGGAGACCACCACGGCGGTGACCGTCGCGAGCGACCCGGCGATGCCTGCGTACGCCCCGAAGTGGTGGGTCCACTTCGTGGGGTTGAACATCATGAAGAAGATCGTGCCGAAGACGATGCCGAGCAGACGCCAGGTCGGGCTCACGGCGACCCCGGGGATGCGGCGGCGGCGCAGCAGCACGAACAGCGTGGTGAACAGGCACAGCAGCATGACGAGGAACGCGAAGCGGCGCGGCAGCGAACCGTCGACGGTCTGAACCATCAGGTAGTAGTAGCGGAGGAAGTCGTTCCACCACTCCTCGTTGGGGCCGATGATGGTGCGCACGCGGGTCGCCTCGAGGACCGCGGCGAGCGTCTGATCCGAGAACACCACGACCAGCACGAGCATCCCGGCGGCACCGATCGGGGCGAGCAGCGGCAGGGTGCCGACCTCCCGGTGGCGGCGCACGATGATCCGCGTCATCGGCCGGATGCCGGCGATGAGCGCGGCGATACACATGAGGCCGGTCGGAGCCGCGGCGAGGGTGAAGGCGCCGATGAACACCGCCGTCGCGGCGGGCAGCAGACGACCGGTCGCGATGGCGCGTTCGATCGAGCACCAGGTGAGCAGCGCACCGAGCGCGACGATCGGCTCGGGCCGCAGACCGTTGTTGTACGGCAGCCAGAAGGCGAGGAAGACCAGCCCGCCGGTCCACAATGCGATGCGGTTGTGCCGCACGGCCCGGCCGAGACGCGGCACCACCTCACGGCTGATGACCATCCAGCACAGGATTCCGGCGATCAGCGCCGGGATGCGCATCCACGGGCTGGCCGTGGAGATCTTCGCGAAGGCCGCCAGCACGTCGTAGTACCAGCCGAAGGGAGCTTCGGGGACACCGAACCAGCGGAAGTAGTTGGCCATGTAGCCGGAGTTCTCCGCCGCCCTGGCCATGGTCAGCAGGTAACCGTCGTCCGAGGTGTTCGCACCGAAGAAGTGCCAGCCGACGAGCGTGACGACGACGACGACGTCGACGCCGGTGAACTTCCACCACCGGGACGGCAGGAACCGGCGGTGCCCACGACCGTCCGTGCCGTCGAGCTTGGCCAGCGCGCCGAGCGCGAGCGCCGTCGACAGCACAGCAAGGATCATCGCGAGGGACTTCACCAGAGTCGGCGACGACGTGAACCGGGAGTCGACGTCCACGGTGACGTCGAGGCCGGGAACGGCGGTCGGCAGGTCGCTGAACATACCGACGACGAGCGGTCGCAGGTCGCCGGTGAGCTCGCCGGCCCGCGGGTTGCCGTTCTCGTCCGAGAGGCCGACGAACTCCGCGGTGGTGCGTTCGGAGTCGGAGAAGATCCGCAGTTCGCTGCACGCACCCGACTCGACGTCGGCGCGCGGTGCGGTCGCGACCACCACGTTGCGGTCGAGGACATCGACGTTCTCGTCGCCGACCCGTACGAACATGGCGTTGAGCGCGGCGTCCTGCCCGCTGGTGGGGGCGGTCGCGAGCAGCATGCCGCCGTCGGCGGGCATCCCCGCGATGGCGGTGCACGGCACGGTGGCGCGGAACTGCAGGGGGACCTGCGACATCAACGGCAGCTCGACGTCGGTCGCCGCCGCGTCCTGCGGCCACGACATCGTCGCCTCGGTCACGCGGACCGGAAGGAACGGTGTGGCCAGTGCCGAGATCATGCCGAGCAGCCCGGCGACGACGGCGACGAGCCGCGCGGTCCGGTACCGAGTGCGAAGGTCCTCGCCCATCGACCGTGGGGCGGTCGGAGTGGGCGCGGGTGAGGTCGTCACGTCGTCGGGCACGGGAGTCGATGGTATCCGGCGACGTGGTGTGACGGCACTCGCCCTTACTCCAACAGGACCGGAACCCCGTCACGGATGCGGCCGGGTGACCACAGGCCGGAGCGGGTCGTCACGTCGGTGGCGACCTCGGCAGGGGAGGCCTCCGGATCGATCGGGAGGTACCGCTCGAGCGATCCCCAGTCGCGATCCCAGTCGTGATTCAGATAGGTGGGCACCGTCTCGGCGTTCAGCAGCAAGGGGATCCAGCCGAGCGGGCCACCGCCGATGTCGTCCTGCCAGCCGTTCGTCGCGTCGGCCCCGACGCGGTCGGGCAGGATGCGGTACTCGGGGACCTCGGCGACACCGTTGCGGTGGCCGAACGGGCGCTGGCACGGGAAGGCGAGGCCCACCGACCAGTCGATCAGCACCGGAGCGTCGGATCCGACGACCTCCTGGAGGGTCTCCATGCGCGGCATCCGCGGCGGGGTGACCGCGACCCACTGATCGGAGGAGAGGTCACCGTCGTTCACGACGATCCGGACGGCGTCGGCGTCGGTGGGGATCGCGTCGCTCGGCACGCGCAGGTTGCGCCACGAGGGCGACGGGCCGATATCGATCGGTGCGAGCGTGGCCAGCGGCGTCACGTCGTCCCCGGACGACGATCCGAATTCCAGCACCACGTCCTGACCGGGGGTGATGACGCCGTCGGGGTCGACATAGCGCACGCGTCCCGCGGCGGTCACGACCAGCAGCGGTGTCTCAGCGGTGCGCTCGGGCAGCGCGTACCAGCCGGACTCGAGTTCGGCCGACTGCTGCACCCCGGTGCGGTAGCTGCCGAGGACCGGGGTGGTCTGCGGGTCGAGTCCGAACGGCAGCTTCACGGTGCTGCCGTTGATGCCTTCGTCGCTGGTGCGTCCACCCTCGGTGCCGGCGCTCGTGGAGGTGGTGGTGCCACCCTCCTCGCTGTCGACGGTGTTGGCGCCACCGGTCGTGGTGGTCTCCGCGTCGGCCGTGAGGTCGAGCGCCACTCCGTTCGGGGTGAAACCGACGGCGGTACCGGCACCCAGGGCCTTGCCCGGATCCCCGTCGAGGGGCTGAAGCATGGTCGCGTTCGGGTCGGTCTCCACGAGCACTTCGTCGGCGAGGGCGCAGTGGTTGCCGGTGAGCGCCGCCGCATTCGACTTGGCGATCGAATAGGCCGGGTACTGCGAGACCGCGCCCTTGAGCAGCGACAACACCTCGAACACCACCACCGCCGCCGCGACCAGCGTGAGCGGCGCCGACGCCAGGGCCCGCACCCTGCCGTTGCGGTCGGGGCGCGGCGTGGTGAACGGCTCGCGCAGATGGAACCACGCGGCGAGGAGCAGTGTGAGCACCGTCAGCGCGAGCAGTGCCGTGGAGAAGGCGTGGCCGGAGATCGACGGCGGCTTGTCCCACCACGGGATGCCGTAGCTCGAGACGTACCACCAGCCGTTCGAGCCGGTGAACGCCATGGCCAGGACGAACAGCACCCCGGCGGTGAACAGCGCCCGGTTGCGCGCCGAGCGGATACCGACCGCTCCCACCCCGATCGCGGCGAGCGCCGCCACCGACGCGGCCAGGCCCGCGTACACACCGAAATGGTGCGTCCACTTCGTGGGCGTGAGCATCATGAGCAGCAGCGACGCGAAGACGATGCCGAGGATGCGCCGCGAGGGTCCGATCGCGGTGCCCGGGATGCGGCCCTTGCGCAGGATCAGCATGACGCACACGACCAGGCACAACAGCATCACGAACACACCGAACCGGCGGGCCAGCGAACCGTCGGGGGAGACGGTGAGCAGTGCGTCCCAGCGCAGCCGCTCGTCGAACCACGGCACGTTCGGGCCCACGGCCGAGCGCACACGGGTCGCCTCGAGGACCGACGCGAGCGTCTGGTCGGCGAAGACCGCGATGAGCACGACGGTGCCCGACGCGAGGATCGGTGCGAGGGGCGCGACGACACCGACGAGATGCCGGCGCGCGACCAGCACCTTCACCAGGGGGCGGAGCCCGGCGAGGAGCGCGGCCACCGCGATCAGGCCGGTCGGGCCGGCGGCGAGCGAGAAGGCCGCGACGAGCACCGCGATCGCGGCGGGCAACATGCGTCCGGTCGCGATGGCGCGTTCGACGGAGCACCAGGTCAGCAGCGCACCGACCGCGATGATCGGCTCCGGGCGCAGGCCGTTGTTGTAGGGGAGCCAGAAGGCGAGGAAGACCAGTCCGGCCGTCCACAGCGACACCCGGCTGTGCCGGACGGCGACACCGAGCCGGGGGATGACCTCGCGGCCGATCACCATCCAGCACAGAATCGCCGCGACCAGCGTGGGCAGACGCATCCACACACTCGAAGTCGAGACCTGCGCGAACACGACGAGCACGTCGTAGAACCATCCGAACGGCGCCTCGGGCACACCGAACCAGCGGAAGTAGTTGGCCATGTACCCGGCCTCACCGGACACCCGCGCCATGTTGAGGATGTAGCCGTCGTCCGAAGTGTTCGCGCCGACGATATGCCAGAGCAGCAGGGTGCCCACGACCACGACGTCCACGGAGGTGAACCGCCACCAGCGGGCCGGCAGGAACCGGCGTGCGCGGCGCCCGTCGATCCCGTCGAGTCGATGCAGGGCGACGAGCGAGACCAGCGTCGCGAGCGCGCACACGATCATCGCGAGAAGCTTGAGGACCGTGGGGGTCGAGGTGAACCGCGAGTCGAGCTCGGCGCGCACCGACAGTCGTTCGGCGGAGTCGCCGCCGTCGGGTTGGAAGGCCTCCGCAGGGCCGGTGAGCTCGCTGAAGACCCCCACGACCTGGGGACGCTCGTCACCTTCCAGTTCGACCGTGACCGGCGGATCCGCACCCACGATCTCGGCGGCGGTGCGTTCGGAGTTGGATGCGACGGTCACCGCCGTGCACGGCGCGTCGAGCGGCGCCGAGACGAGCACGGAGTTGCGCAGGACGGCCTCGATGGTGCCGGGGGCGCCGCCCTCACCGGGAACCGCCCGGATCACGAGGCCCTCGGCGGTGGCGTCGGGGGAGCCGGACGGAATGGTCGAGACGAGGGTCCCGCCGTCGGTGCCGAGCTGCGACGCCGCCGCGCACGGCACGCTCACCCGCAGTGTGAGCGGGGTGTAGGTGACGAGTGGCGCCTCGACGCTGTCGACGGTGCCGTTCTGCGGCCACTGCAGCTCACTGATCTCCTGCCGTACCGGCAGGAAAGGCAGGCTCAGCGCCAGCACGAACCCGAGCAACCCCGACACGATCGCGACGATCCGCGCGGTGCGGACGCGCGATGCCGGATCGGACGAATCGGTTTTCCCGGGCGAAGTGGTATCGGCTGGCACAAGCGTCGATGCTAGGCGAGTCGAGTCACGGGGCCGACGCGTGCCACTGCGCGAGCGCCGCGGTGGCAGGGCCGCCGCACTCCTGCCGGCGCACTTCCGCGGTTCTGCCCGACCACCTCCGGCACGGCGTTTCCGCCACTAGCATCGCTGTCTATGAAGACCCCCACCCCGATCGGGCGCGCTCTGCGCGCGGCGGGCATCGGGGAGGTCTGCGACGACTCGACCACGCGCGCGCTGTACTCGTCCGACGCCTCCCTGTATCGCGTTCCACCGCAGGCGGTGGTGCGCGCCCGATCGATCGACGACGTCGCCGCGACGCTCGACGTGTGCCGGCGCGAGGGTGTTCCCCTCACCTCCCGCGGCACCGGCACCTCGCTCGCGGGCAACGCTGTCGGGCCCGGCGTCGTCCTCGACTTCTCGCGTCATCTGAACCGCGTTCTCTCCGTCGACCCCGAGACCCGGACCGCGCGGGTACAGCCGGGTGTCGTGCAGGCCGAACTACAGCGGGCCGCGGCACCGCACGGTCTGCGCTTCGGTCCCGATCCGTCCACCCACAACCGGTGCACGATCGGCGGGATGATCGGCAACAACGCGTGCGGGGCGCGTGCGCTCGGCTACGGCCGCACATCCGACAACGTCGTCGCCCTCGAAGTACTCACCGGCACCGGGCACCCGCTGTCGCTGCCCGGCGAGGATCCGGTGCTGGAACCGTTGCGGGAGATCGTCGCCCGCGACCTCGCGACCATCCGCACCGAATTCGGCCGCTTCGGCCGGCAGGTGTCGGGTTATGCACTCGAGCATCTGCTGCCGGAGAACGGTTTCGACGTCCGGAAGCTGTTCGTCGGTAGCGAGGGCACGCTCGGGATCACGACCGAGGCGACGGTGCAGCTGGTCGTCGATCCCGCCTTCCGCACGATGGTCGTGCTCGGCTATCCCGACATCGTCGCCGCCGGGAACGCCGCGCACGGACTACTGGGTTTCCGGCCCACAGCATGCGAAGGGCTCGACTCGCGGATCGTCGACATCGTCCGCGCCCGGCGCGGACCGGCCGCGGTACCGCCCCTTCCCTCCGGCGCAGCGTGGCTGTTCGTCGAACTGGCAGGTGACGACGCCGACGAGGTCCGCGACCGGGCATGTGCGCTCGCTCAGGCCGCCGCCGCGACCGACCTGCTGCACGTCGAGGACCAGGCGCGTGCCGCTGCGCTGTGGCGTATCCGGGAGGACGGGTCCGGCCTGTCGGCGAGAAGCCCGAAGGGGTTGCCCGCGCACGCGGGCTGGGAGGACGCCGCCGTCCCCGCCCACCGCGTCGGCGACTATCTCCGCGATTTCGAGGAACTGCTCGCCGGATACGATGTCACCGGCTACCCCTACGGGCACTTCGCCGACGGCTGCATCCACATCCGCCTCGACATCCCCCTCGAGGTTCCGGGTCTGTTCCGCGAATTCCTCTTCGAGGCAGCCGAACTCG
The DNA here is from genome assembly GCF_048957735.1 of Rhodococcus sp. As11. Lineage (NCBI taxonomy): Bacteria > Bacillati > Actinomycetota > Actinomycetes > Mycobacteriales > Nocardiaceae > Rhodococcus > Rhodococcus sp. As11. The sequence goes on along the minus strand of NZ_JARDJE010000018.1, from coordinate 4,177 downwards.
TCGCCGAATACGGCGGGTCGATGTCGGGGGAGCACGGCGACGGGCGTGCCCGGAGCGAACTGCTGCCCGTGATGTACTCACCCGACGCGCTCGCACTGTTCGGGGCCGTGAAGTCGGTCTTCGATCCGGAGAACGTCCTCAACCCCGGCGTGCTCGTCGACCCGCGGCCCGTCGACGCCGACCTGCGCGTCCCGGCAGCCCGGAAGATCCGGGAGGGCCTGGCCTTCCGCTATCTCGAGGACGGCGGCGACTTCACGCAGGCCGTGCACCGGTGTACCGGGGTCGGCAAGTGCCGCGCCGACAACACCGGCACCGGCGGGGTGATGTGCCCGTCCTTCCTCGCGACCCGTGAGGAGAAGGACTCCACCCGAGGACGTGCCCGGGTGCTGCAGGAGATGCTCAACGGTCACCTCGTCGCCGAGTCGTGGCAGTCGCCGGAAGTGCACGAGGCGCTCGATCTGTGCTTGTCGTGCAAGGGATGTCTGTCGGATTGTCCGACCGGAGTCGACATGGCGACCCTCAAATCCGAAGTCCTGCACCAGACCTACCGGGGACGGAGGCGGCCCGCCAGTCACTACGGTCTCGGCAGGCTGCCGCAGTGGGCGGCGATCGCCTCCCGTGCACCACGCGCCGTCAACGCCCTTGCCCGCGCTCCGGGGGTCGCCCCGCTCGGGTTGACCGTCGCCGGTCTCGACCGCCGCCGCCGTGTACCGAGGTTCGCGCCCCGCACCTTCCGGAAGTGGTTCGCCGACACCCTCTCGCAACGATCCCGCACGGGCGACCCGGTGCTGCTGTTCGTCGACACTTTCACCGAGTACTTCACCCCGGAGATCGGGGTTGCCGCCGTGCGCGTGCTCGAAGCCGCCGGACACAGCGTGCACCTCACCGACGAACCCCGCTGCTGCGGCCTGACGTGGATCACCACCGGACAGCTCGACCAGGCCCGGAAAATCCTGGGCCGCACCGTCGCCGAACTCTTCCGCAGCGGCATGCCGATCGTCGGTCTCGAACCGTCGTGTACCGCCGTCCTGCGTTCCGACGCGGTCGAACTGCTCGGGTCCGCACCTGCTCGCCTCGTGGCCGACAGCACCACAACCCTCGCCGAACTCCTCGCCGACTGGGAACCGCCGTCGCTGGACGGCACACGGATCGTCGCACAACCCCACTGCCACCACCACGCCGTCATGGGATGGGGCGCCGACGCCGCCCTGTTGCGACGCGCGGGTGCCGACGTGCAGCGCCTCGCCGGCTGCTGCGGCCTGGCCGGGAATTTCGGAGTCGAACGCGGGCACTACGACGTGTCGGTGGCGGTCGCGCGAACCCAACTGCTGCCGGCGGTCGAGGCGGCATCCGACGACGCGGTGATCCTCGCCGACGGCTACTCGTGCCGTACCCAACTCGGCGACCTCACGACGCGGCGCGGCACGCATCTGGCCGAGTTGCTGGCCTCACGAATGCCGTAGGTACGGCGGGCTCATCATCTGCGGCGTCGCCCTCTGGTGCGCTCGCTTCTGGTTGGGCGCGGCCCGAGTTCGTAGGGGATCTTCAGGATGTGGCGGGTCTTGGCATCGATGTCGCAGTTGCCGAAGGCGACGGAGTGAAGGATACCGTTGTAGACCAGATCCCACAGGTCAGGGTTGCGCTGGATCTCGCTGATCTTGAAAGAGTGGATTTTGTTGCCGTGGGCGTCTTTCAGTCGCAGGACACGACTGGGCCCATCAGCGGAGAAGCGGATGCGAGTGAGATGGTAGGTATCGACCCAGCTGTCGTGCCATTGGACCCAGGTGGCACCGGCTGCAGTCCAGTGGTTTCCCTTGCCGAAGAACAACAATAGTGAACTTCCAGGGATGATGACCCACATGATCCACCAGTGGATCCAGCGAAAGTCTCCATTGATGACGGTGAGGTACACGACCAAGATTGCCGCTATGAGGAATGCGCCGATGTATCGGTCGCGCACGGTGGGCTGGAGCCATTCGAGAACGGGGCCGAGATGCTCCGGTGCATCTGGTGGGTTCCGTGGGTTGCGGTCGAGCGGTGTGTATTCCGTGCCGTGGTAGATGCGGGGCGCCCGGGGTGGGCGGGGTTCGCCTGTGATCGAATCCGGCATCGGTGGTAGGTCGGCAGCGTTCACCCTCTACGCCCCCGTCCTCTGATGCGCTCGCTACGGGTGGGGCGTGGCCCGAGTTCGTAGGGAATCTTCAGAATGTGGCGGGTTTTGGCGTCGATGTCGCAGTTGCCGGACGCGACGGAGTGGAGGATGCCGTTGTAGACGAGGTCCCACAGGTCAGGGTTTCCTTGAATGTCGCTGATCTTGAACGAGTGGATTTCGTTGCCGTGGGCATCTTTCAACCGGAGAACACGGCTGTAGCCGTCTGCGGAGATGCGGATGCGAGTGAGATGGTAGGTATCGACCCAGCTGCTGCGCCATTGCACCCAACTGGCACCGGCTGCGGTCCAATGGTTCGCGGTAGCGCGAAACATCATCCAGGCGCCTACCGCCATGATGACCCACATGATCCACCAGTGGACCCATCGGAAGTCTCCGTTGAGGACGGTGAGATACACGACCAAGAGCAAGACCATGGAAAGCGCACTAGTGTACTTGTCGCGGACGGTGGGCTGGAGCCATTCGAGGGTGGGGCCGAAATGCTCCGGTGCATCCGGTGGCTTTCGTGGGGAGCGCTTGACTGGTGTGTATTCCGTGCCGTTGTAGATGCGGGGCGCCCGGGGTGGGCGGGGTTCGCCTGTGATCGAATCCGGCATCGGTGGTAGATCGATGGGGTTCACCATCTGTGGCGTCGTCCTCTGGTGCGTTCGCTTCGGGTGGGGCGCGGCCCGAGTTCGTAGGGGATTTTCAGGATGTGGCGGGTCTTGGCGTCGATGTCGCAGTTGCCGGACGCGACGGAGTGGAGGATGCCGTTGTAGACGAGGTCCCACAGGTCGGGGTTGCGCTGGATCTCGCTGATCTTGAACGAATGGATTTCGTTGCCGTGGGCATCTTTCAACCGAAGAACACGGCTGTAGCCGTCAGCGGAGAATTGGATGCGGGTGAGTTTGTATGTGTCGACCCAACTGCCGCGCCACTGCACCCAACTGACACCGGCTGCTGTCCAGTGGTTTCCGGAGGTCCGGAACATCATCCATGGGAAGAGCGCGAGCAGACCCCATGCCCACCATTCGAGGACCCAGCTGAATCCCCCTGCGCTGATCGTCCCGAATACCGAGAGTAGTCCGGCAAGCATCGCGGCATCGCCGTACTGGTCGCGAAGGCTGGGCTGGAGCCATTCGAGGGTGGGGCCGAAATGCTCCGGTGCATCCGGTGGCTTTCGTGGGGAGCGCTTGACTGGTGTGTATTCCGTGCCGTGGTAGATGCGGGGCGCCCGGGGTGGGCGGGGTTCGCCTGTGATCGAATCCGGCATCGGTGGTAGATCGATGGGGTTCACCATCTGCGGCGTCGTCCTCTGATGCGTTCGCTTCGGGTGGGGCGCGGCCCGAGTTCGTAGGGGATTTTCAGGATGTGGCGGGTCTTGGCGTCGATGTCGCAGTTACCCGACGCGACGGAGTGGAGGATGCCGTTGTAGACCAGATCCCACAGGTCAGGGTTTCCTTGAATGTCGCTGATCTTGAACGAGTGGATCTCGTTGCCGTGAGCGTCTTTCAAACGAAGAACGCGGTTCGGCCCGTCTGCGGAGAAACGTATACGGGTGAGGTGGTAGGTGTCGACCCAGCTCTCGCGACATTGCACCCATGTGGATCCTGCTGCCGTCCAATGGTTCCTGATCCCGCGAAACATCAGCCAGCCACCCGCAGTGATGATGAGCCACGCACCCCACCAGTGAATCCAGCGAAGATCCCCGTTGGAGATTGTGAAGAACGCGACCGTAATGGTCATCAGGGTAAATGCGCTGATGTATTTTTCGCGGACGTGAGGTTGGAACCATTCGAGAGTGGGACCGAGATGGTCCGGTGCTTCCGGTGGTTTTCGTGGTTGTCGGTCGGTCGGTGTGTACTCAATGCCGTTATGAATGCGTGGTGCGTGAGGCGGGCGAGGTACACCGGTGATCGTGTCAGGCATGGGAGGGAGATTGTCCTCGTTCTGGAGTGTTCCCGCTAAAGTGGCCACTGAAATTAAGCAGCGAGTTCGTATATGTCTCTGAATCCTAGTTCAAACTCG
>NZ_JARDJE010000017.1:0-137823 GCF_048957735.1 Rhodococcus sp. As11 | reverse complement strand
CGGTCTTCGGTGCTGTTGATGTGCTCACCGGCGAGCATCGCCTCGCGGGCGGCGGCCACACCCGTCTGCTCGGCGAGTTCGAGCAGGGTGTGCAGCACCGGGGTGTCGAGGCGTTGTTTGCTGAAGTCGACCACCAGATCCCCCGTGGGGATCGTCAGTGCCGAGACCCGGTCGGGTTCGATGGTGAACAACTGCCGCAGTGACACCGATTCGAGCCGGTCGCGATGGTTTTCCAGAGCTTTCCACGGTGCCGTTGCGGTTACGTCGCTCATGTCGTCGACAGTAGTGCGCCCCGAGGGGGTGTGCCCGGTGTGTGAAGGCGGGGATCCCGAGGTTCCCGGCAGCGAGCGGCTGTGGCGCGCATGATGGGGCATATGGATGCTGCAGAACTGATTCGGTCCGTCCCCACCGACCTGTTCCTCGGCGGTGAATGGGTTGCGGCCGAGAACGGAGCCACTTTCGGAGTCCACGATCCCGCGACCGGCGAAGAACTCGCGCGTGTCGCCGACGCCGGGCCCGGTGATGCCGTGCGGGCCCTCGACGCGGCCGTCGCGGCCGGTCCGGCGTGGGCCGCGACCCCACCGCGCGAACGCGCCGAACTACTGCGGGCGGTCTGGCAGAAGATCACCGACCGCGCCGACGACTTCGCGCTGCTCATGACCCTCGAAATGGGTAAGGCACTGCCGGAGAGCCGGTCCGAGGTGACCTACGGGGCCGAGTTCCTGCGGTGGTTCTCCGAGGAGGCCGTCCGCATCTCCGGTCGCTACACACCCGCCCCGGCCGGAACCGGACGTGTCCTCGTGACCAGACAACCCGTCGGCCCCTGCCTGGCCATCACGCCGTGGAACTTCCCGCTCGCGATGGGCACCCGCAAGATCGGCCCCGCCCTCGCCGCGGGCTGCACGATCATCGTCAAACCCGCCTCCGAGACACCACTCACCATCCAGCTGCTCGCACAACTCTTCGACGAGGCAGGACTGCCCGCCGGCGTCCTGTCGGTGCTGCCGTCCTCGCACGCGAGTGAGGTCACCGGTCCGCTCCTCGAGGATCCCCGATTGCGCAAGCTCACCTTCACCGGCTCCACCGAGGTGGGGCGCACGCTCGCCGAGAAGGCCGGTCGATCACTGCTGCGCACGTCGCTCGAACTGGGTGGCAACGCGCCGTTCGTCGTCTTCGAGGACGCCGATCTCGACGCGGCCGTCGAGGGTGCGGTGGCAGCCAAGCTGCGCAACGGGGGAGAGGCCTGCACGGCCGCGAACCGTTTCCACGTCCACAATTCGGTGCGCGAGCAGTTCGTCGCGAAGCTCACCGAGCGCATGGCGTCGTACAAGCTCGGGCCGGGAACGGAGCCCGACGCGACGCTGGGCCCGCTCGTCAACGAGAAGCAGAAGAAGACCGTGATCGAACTCGTGCAGGACGCGGTATCGGCGGGTGCCTCGGTGCGACTGGGCGGTGAGGCCGCGGACGGTCCGGGATGGTTCTATCCCGCCACCGTGCTCGACGACGTGCCGCACCAGGCACGCATCCTGAAGGAAGAGGTGTTCGGACCGGTCGCGGCCGTCACCGGCTTCGACACGGAGGAGGAAGCGCTCGCGGCTGCGAACGACACCCGGTACGGGCTCGCCGCCTACATCTTCACGCGCGATCTCGACCGCGCCCTGCGCGTGTCGCATGCGCTCGAAACCGGCATCGTGGGTGTGAACCGCGGTGTCGTCTCGGACGTCGCGGCACCGTTCGGCGGGATCAAGGATTCCGGGCTGGGACGCGAGGGCGGCACCGAAGGCATCGAGGAATTTCTCGAGACCAAGTACATCGCCCTGCAGTGAGAGCGGTGGGGAATCAGTGACCGGGACGGCCCCGCCGTCAGTGACCGGGACGGCCCCGCCGTCAGTGACCCAGACGGCCACGCCCGAGGCGGAGCAGCAGCATCGCCAGGGTGTGGCCTTCCTGGCCCAGTTCGCTGAACCGCTCGAGGACCTTCATCTCGCGGCTGTGCACGAGACGGGTACCGCCGGATGCCATCCGGGTACGCCCGATCATGCGAGAGACCTCGGTGCGCCGCTTGACCGCAGCCAGGATCTCGGCGTCGAGGCGATCGATCTCCTTGCGGAGCTCCTCGATCTCGGCTTCGGTGGGCACTCCGGCGTCGTCGGCTTCTGCCGGCTCGCCGGAAAGGGAAGAATCGATGTGCGTGCTCATGTCGTCTCCTCGCATCTGCTCTGAAGGATCGCCCGTCTGGGAGCGGCTGTTACCGGTATCGGGTCGGGCCGGCCGTCGGGAATCGACAGCGACAACCGGAACTCGATCCGAGCCTGCAAAGGACAGAAGACATGGCCCCCAGTTTGCCACTCACCCTGTCGGCCCTGCCACTCGCCCTGATCGACGGTGCGGTCCGGATCCGTTGTCCGGGCGGTCCGGTAGTTTGGTGAAACGATGAACACTCCCGTCGCACTCGCACACTCCCGCCCCGGATCCGATGCTCTTCTCGAAGGGCTCAATCCGCAGCAGCGGGAAGCGGTCACGCACGAAGGAGCCCCGCTGCTCATCGTCGCGGGTGCCGGCTCCGGCAAGACGGCCGTGCTCACGCGACGCATCGCCTATCTGCTGGCCGAGCGCGGCGTCGCCCCCGGTCAGGTGCTCGCCATCACGTTCACCAACAAGGCTGCCGCCGAGATGCGCGAGCGGGTGGCGGCCCTGGTGGGGCCGCGCGCGAACGCGATGTGGGTCTCGACCTTCCACTCCAGCTGTGTCCGGATCCTCCGCGCCCAGGCCGCTCTGCTCACGGGCATGAATTCGAATTTCACGATCTACGACGCCGACGACTCCCGTCGTCTGCTCACGATGATCGCGAAGGATCTCGAACTCGACAGCAAGAAGTACTCCGCGCGGCTGCTGTCCACGCAGATCTCGAACCTGAAGAACGAGCTGATCGGGCCCGACGAGGCCGCGCACGAGGCGGAGACCGATTCGGCGGCCACCGAACTCACCCGCGTCGTCGCGCGGGTCTACGCGCACTACCAGCAGCGCCTGCGCACGGCGAACGCCTTCGACTTCGACGACCTCATCGGCGAGACGGTGGCGCTGCTGCAGGCACATCCGCAGGTCGCCGAGTACTACCGGCGCCGGTTCCGTCACGTGCTCGTCGACGAGTACCAGGACACCAACCACGCGCAGTACGTGCTGGTGCGCACCCTCGTAGGCGATCCGGAGGAGGAATCTGCCGTTCCCCCGAGCGAATTGTGCGTGGTGGGCGACGCCGACCAGTCGATCTACGCCTTCCGCGGCGCCACGATCCGCAACATCGAGGAGTTCGAGCGCGACTATCCGCAGGCCCGCACGATCCTGCTCGAACAGAACTACCGCTCCACCCAGAACATCCTGTCGGCGGCGAATTCCGTGATCTCCAAGAACACGGGTCGCCGCGAGAAGCGGTTGTGGACCGATTCGGGCGAGGGCGAACTCATCACCGGTTACGTCGCCGACAACGAGCACGACGAGGCCCGGTTCGTCGCAGCCGAGATCGACCGGCTCGTCGACGGCGGCGACACCACCTATTCCGACATCGCGGTGTTCTACCGCACCAACAATGCCTCCCGTGCGTTCGAGGACGTCTTCATCCGGCACGGAGTGCCCTACAAGGTCGTCGGCGGGGTGCGGTTCTACGAGCGCAAGGAGGTGCGCGATGTCGTCGCGTACCTGAAGGTGCTCGACAATCCGGACGACACGGTGAGCCTGCGGCGCATTCTCAACACCCCTCGTCGCGGTATCGGTGATCGCGCCGAGGCGTGTGTGGCGGTCCACGCCGAGCGCCTGGGTGTGAGTTTCGGGCAGGCACTCATCGACGCCGCTGCCGGCAAGGTCGCGCTGCTGAACACGCGGGCGCAGAAGGCGATCGCCGGATTCGTCGAGATGATGGACGGCCTGCGGACGATGCTCGTCGCGAGCGACGCCGACGGCAACGACATGGTCGACATCGGCGATGTGGTCGATGCGATCCTCGAACGCACCGGATACAGCGCCGAGTTGTCGGCGAGCGACGATCCCCAGGACGGCGCCCGTCTCGACAACCTTCACGAACTTGTCAGCGTGGCAAGGGAATTCAGTGCCGACGTTCGCAACGCGGCCGGGATCGTCGACGACGAACGCGAGGAGGGCGATCCCGAACCGGGATCACTCGCAGCGTTCCTCGAGAAGGTCTCGCTCGTCGCCGACGCCGACCAGATCCCCGAGAACGAGGCCGGCGTCGTCACGCTGATGACGCTGCACACCGCGAAGGGTCTCGAGTTCCCGGTCGTCTTCGTCACCGGCTGGGAGGACGGCCAGTTCCCGCACATGCGCGCCCTCGGAGATCCGGCCGAGCTGTCCGAGGAACGACGTCTCGCGTATGTGGGTCTCACCCGGGCCAGGCGTCGTCTCTACCTCTCGCGGGCCGTATTGCGCTCGTCCTGGGGGCAGCCGCTCACCAATCCGGAATCCCGTTTTCTGCAGGAGATTCCGCAACATCTCATCGACTGGCGACGCCTCGAGTCCACACCTGCACGCGGGCAGGCGATCGGTTCGGGCACGGGTTCACGCTTCGGTGCGGGCGAGGGGCGGGGTTCGTCGAGCACCCCGAGTTTCGGTGCGGCGCGCGGACGCAACAACCACTTGGTGCTCGACGTCGGCGATCGCGTCAGTCACGACAAGTACGGTCTGGGAACGGTTCTCGAAACCCGCGGGTCGGGCCCCACGGCTACCGTCGTGATCGATTTCGGTAGTGCCGGCAAGGTGCGGCTGATGCTGGTCGGCGGTGTGCCGATGGTGAAGCTCTAGGGCGCTCCGGCCTTGCTTTTCGGCCGTCTGCTCCCGCTGCGGTCGGCAATCAGTCGCGGTCGGGGCCGAGCGAGATGCCGCGTGTGGCGAGCCACGGAAGCGGGTCGATCTTGTCGACGCCGTTGAGGTGCACCTCGAAGTGCAGGTGCGGGCCGGTGGAGAAGCCGCGATTGCCCATGGTGGCGATCTGGTCGCCGGCCATGACCCGCTGACCCACGCTGACGAGCGACTGGTCGATGTGCCCGTACACGGTGACGGTGCCGTCGGCGTGGAGGAGCCGGATCCACATGCCGAATCCGGAGGCCGGACCGGAATCGATGACCTCCCCGTCGGCGACCGCGAGGATCGGGGTGCCGATGGGACCGGCGATGTCGATGCCGGCGTGGAGCGTGCCCCAGCGGGCACCGAAGTGCGAGGTGAACGAACCCACGGCGGGAAGCACGAACAGCGGGCGGCGGGCGGCGGCCTCGCGCGCAGCGCGTTCCTCGCTGAACCGCTGACCCTTGGCCAGGAGATTCGAGAACTGCGACAGATCGTTCGGATCGGCGATGTTGAGCACCTGCGGAGCCTGCGACGGCTCGGCGTCGGCGCTCGGTGCGAACTGCGCGGCCTGGGGCACGGCGGTGGCGGTGATGACCGACGAATCTGCTTCACCGGCGGCGAGAGCGACCTCGGAGTGTCCGGTGCTCTGCCCCGGACCGCCGTTGGCTGCGGCCTGGCCGGCTGCCACGACGGCACCGGCAGCGACCGCGAAGACGGCGGCGCGGCCTTTGAGGGCGGTGGGGGGAGTGGGAAGTCGATGGGCTCCACCACGGGACGCGGGAGCGGTGACGTCGCTGCTCTCGGAGTGATCGCGCGAGAAGCGGTCGTCGCGGACGGCGTGGCCGTGGGAATCGGAGTAGTAGGTCGCCTCGGGACCGGGGCCGGTGTTCCGGAAATCCAGCGTGGCGGCTTCCCAGGGATTCCAGTCGTCGGGGGTCGATTCGGGACGGCGGGTTCGGCTGCCGGCACTCGGACTGCCAGAGCGCATGCCATCCTCCGTTCGTGACCTCATCGTTACTTCGACCAGGCGACGGTAACGAAGCGATCGCGGGGGTGGCAAGCCGTAGTTCGTCCAGCAGACGTTATGTGAGTGGCATCACAGTTCAAACCAGGGCAAATTGGGACATGGGCCAGCCGATGCGGGCTCGAACACTGTTCTGCGACATGTCACGAGTTCGTTGTGCGCCCGTCAGGCGGGATCCGGTGCCGATGGGCAAGTGGCCACCTGTCATTCTGAACCGAGTGCTCCACTCGATCGTGGCGTCGGCCACGTTTCGGGAGGGGAACTGCGAAGTCGTTCCCGGAACCGACGCGCACGTGACCTGTACCACATGGGACTGCCGCGCGTGATCCGCGGCCCGGCCGAGAAACTAGAGTCCGAAACGACCCGCTCGATACCCCGGAGCGGGCGTGAACGCAGACGAGACGGTGAGCAGATGGATCTCTTCGAATATCAGGCGAAGGAACTCTTCGCCAAGCATGACGTGCCGACGTCGGCCGGCCGTGTTACCGACACTGTCGCCGGTGCCCGCGAGATCGCGGAGGAAATCGGCAAGCCGGTGATGGTCAAGGCCCAGGTCAAGGTCGGCGGCCGCGGCAAGGCCGGTGGCGTGAAGTACGCCGCCACCGCAGACGACGCGCAGACCCACGCCGAGAACATCCTCGGCCTCGACATCAAGGGTCACATCGTCAAGAAGCTGCTGGTCGCCGAGGCCAGCGACATCGCGGAGGAGTACTACATCTCCTTCCTGCTCGACCGCACCAACCGCACCTACCTGGCCATGTGCTCGGTCGAGGGCGGCATGGAGATCGAAGAGGTCGCCGCCACCAAGCCGGAGCGCCTCGCCAAGGTGCCCGTCGACGCCGTCAAGGGTGTCGACCTGGCCTTCGCGCGCGAGATCGCCGAGAAGGGTCACCTGCCCGCCGAGGTGCTCGACGCCGCAGCCGTGACCATCCAGAAGCTGTGGGAGGTCTTCGTCAAGGAAGACGCTCTCCTCGTGGAGGTCAACCCCCTCGTCCGCACCCCGGACGACCAGATCCTCGCCCTCGACGGCAAGGTCACCCTCGACGCCAACGCCGACTTCCGTCAGCCCGGCCACGCCGAGTTCGAGGACAAGGACGCCACCGATCCCCTCGAGCTCAAGGCCAAGGAGAACGACCTCAACTACGTCAAGCTCGACGGCGAGGTCGGCATCATCGGTAACGGCGCCGGTCTGGTCATGTCGACCCTCGACGTCGTCGCCTACGCAGGCGAGAAGCACGGCGGCGTCAAGCCCGCCAACTTCCTCGACATCGGCGGCGGCGCGTCCGCAGCCGTCATGGCTGCCGGTCTCGACGTGATCCTGAACGACGCTCAGGTCAAGAGCGTGTTCGTCAACGTCTTCGGTGGCATCACCGCGTGCGACGCGGTCGCGAACGGCATCGTCAAGGCCCTCGAGATCCTCGGCGACGAGGCCAACAAGCCGCTGGTCGTCCGCCTCGACGGCAACAACGTCGACGAGGGTCGCCGCATCCTCGACGAGGCCAACCACCCGCTGGTCACCGTCGTCGCCACCATGGACGAGGCTGCCGACAAGGCGGCCGAACTCGCCTTCGCAGCGAAGTAAAGGGACACACAGAACAATGGCAATCTTCCTTACCAAGGATTCCAAGGTCATCGTCCAGGGCATCACCGGCGGCGAGGGCACCAAGCACACCGCGCTCATGCTCAAGGCCGGCACCCAGGTCGTCGGCGGCGTGAACGCCCGCAAGGCCGGCACCACGGTCTCGCACACCGACAAGGACGGCAACCCGGTCGAGCTCCCCGTCTTCGGCTCCGTCGCCGAGGCCATCAAGGAGACCGGCGCCGACGTCTCGATCGCGTTCGTCCCCCCGGCCTTCTCGAAGGACGCCATCGTCGAGGCCATCGACGCGGAGATCCCGCTGCTCGTGGTCATCACCGAGGGCATCCCCGTGCAGGACTCCGCGTACGCGTGGGCCTACAACGTCGAGAAGGGCAACAAGACCCGCATCATCGGCCCCAACTGCCCCGGCATCATCACCCCGGGTGAGGCGCTCGTCGGCATCACCCCGGCGAACATCGCCGGCAAGGGCCCGGTCGGCCTCGTGTCCAAGTCGGGCACCCTGACCTACCAGATGATGTACGAGCTGCGCGAGTACGGCTTCTCCACCGCCATCGGCATCGGCGGCGACCCGGTCATCGGCACCACCCACATCGACGCCATCGAGGCGTTCGAGAAGGACCCGGAGACCAAGGTCATCGTCATGATCGGCGAGATCGGCGGCGACGCCGAGGAGCGCGCGGCCGATTACATCAAGGCCAACGTGACCAAGCCGGTCGTCGGCTACGTCGCGGGCTTCACCGCCCCCGAGGGCAAGACCATGGGCCACGCCGGCGCCATCGTCTCGGGCTCCTCGGGAACTGCTCAGGCCAAGAAGGACGCTCTCGAGGCGGCAGGCGTGAAGGTCGGCAAGACGCCGTCCGAGACCGCTGCGCTCGCTCGCGAGATCCTGCAGTCGCTGTAAGCAGCTTCGCCGCCCGTGCGCGTTTCAGGTAGCTGTTGCTACCGGAAACGCGCACGGGCGTTTCAGGCGTCGATCCAGTCGACACCCGCGGGTTCGAGTTCGGCCGCACCGGACGTCAGCGATGCCACCCAGCCCTCCAGTTCACCGCGCTCGCGCCCCGCGACAGTGAGGACCACCCTGTCCGCATAGGCGACGTCGAGCACCACGACCCCCCGTCCCCGCAGTTCCGCCTCCACGCGACCCGCCTCGGCGTGATCGATCGCGAGGGTGAACTTCTCCTGCTGCCGGCGTTCGACGAGGGAAGTCTCGTCCAGCGCCGCGGTGACCGCGCCCGAGTACGCGCGCACCAGACCGCCCGCGCCGAGCTTGATCCCACCGAACCACCGGGTCACCACCACCGCGACGTTCACGAGATCCCGGTGATGGAGGACCTGCAGCATCGGTATCCCGGCGGTGCCGCCCGGTTCGCCGTCGTCGCTCGACCGCTCCGCGCGCATCGACCGGTCGTCGCCCACCACGAACGCCCAGCAGTGGTGTCGGGCATCGGGATACAGTCGGCGTTGTTCGTCGACGAAGGCGAGCGCGGCGTCGGCCGTGTCGACACGGCGAACCGCGGCAAGAAAGCGCGAGTGTTTGACCTCCGTCTCGACCACGACATCGGGACCCGGGGCGAGAGTGTGCGGCATGGGCCCCATTCTCTCGGGTAGTCCCTAGGCTGGTAACTGCAGGACGAGCAACCGACACACACCGACCGACGGCAGGAGAATCGATGACATTCCCCGCAGGCGCATCCGCCCAGAGCAAGGTGGTGCCGTTGCTGCTGCCACTCGCAGTGGCCGTGCTCGGTGCCGTGAACTTCCTGCTCGGCCTCACCCCGTTCGTGAACATCACCTTCGGCTCCCAGGTGGCGCTCACCTCCTTCGATTTCGGCTTCGCCGTCGTGCCCCTGGCCTTCCTGCTCTTCGGTGGTGTGAGCGCCGCACTGTCGCTGCTGCCCGGCCAGGATCTGCGTGCCGTGGCCGTCGCGGCCTCGGGCGTCGGTTTCGTCACGTCGCTGTTCCAGCTGTTCCACCTACCCGAGGACACCGGAATCGCGTGGGGTGGTGTGACGATCCTCGTTCTCGGCTTCCTGCAGTTCGCGCTGGCGCTCGTGGCGTTGCTGTTCGGTCTCGGCATCCTCGTGTCCGGGCGGTCGGGTGGCCGCGGCTCGTTCGGATCGCCGCAGGCCGCCGGGCAGTACCCGGGATCGGGTGGCGCTCCGGGATCCGCGCAGCAGCAGGGCTTCGGTGCGCCCCAGGGATACGGACCCCAGGGCTACGGACAGCCGCAGGGTTACGGCTCCCAGCAGCCGGGAGTCGCCGCGGGGCAGTCCCAGTTCGAGGCGCCTCATCCGGGGCATCAGGCGTATCCGGGGCAACAGGGGTCGTCGGGGGAGTACTCCGGTGCCCAGCAGTACGGCGGGTCGCAACAGTATCCGGGGTCGCAGCAGTACGGCGGAGGGCAGCAGTTCCCGGGTGGCCAGCAGTACGGCGGGGGAGCGCAGTATCCCGGTGCCCAGCAGTACGGCGCTCAGCCCTATTCGGGTGCGCAGCAGTACTCCGGTGGACAGCAGTACACGGCCGCGCAGCCGACGCAGCAGTACCCCGTGCAGGAGTCGCCCGCGACGCCGGAATCGACCGATCGCACCGACGCCCCGGCCGACCGGACCGAGTCCGGGACCCACACCACGGGCACGGACCATCGCGAGGAGACCGGCACCTCCGCGACCGGCGACCAGGACGCCACGCAGGCCTTCCGCGCCCCGGACGACCAGCGGTGAGCGGCGCGCCTGACACCACGATCGCCGCGACGGTGACACTCTCGACCCGATGACTTCGACGCTCGGCCGGTCGACCCGGCACGTTCCACCCGACGACGACCACCTGGACCCGGAGCGGTTCCGCATCCTGCTCGGTACCGCGGCCCGTGTTCCGGCGGTGACGCTCGCCGTCGTGGCCACGATCGTGGTGACGACGATGGTCGTCGCCAACAGCGACCTCACCGGCATCTACGCCGCGATCGCCGGAACGTGGCTCGCGCTGCACCAGGTGACGCTCACGATCGACGGCACGTCGCTCGGCGTGCTGCCGCTGGTGCCCACGGCGATCCTGCTCTGGCAGGCCGCACGCGGATGCGCATCGGCGGCCGACGCGATCGTCGAGAACAGCGGCTACGCCCTCGACCGGCAGGACGTCTCCCGCATCACCGTCGCAACCCTCGCGGGTCCGCTCCTGGTGACCGCCGCGTCGCTGATCGTGCTCCAGGACGCGGCGAGCGTGCTGCCGGTGACGCCACCGAACGCCGCAGCCGCCCTGGCATGGGTCACCGGCATCTACCTCCTCGCGGCGCTCATCGGTATCGGGTCCCGAGTGTGGAAGCCGGTCGTGCGGTACTACTCGGCGCCCGACTGGCTCGTGCTGGCGTTCCGTCCGGCGCTGCGGGTGCTGCTCGGGATGTTCGCGGCCGGTGGGGTCGCGGTCGTGGCAGGGCTTCTGTGGTCGTGGAACGTCGTCGGCGAACTGCTGGCGCGCGGTGACCACTGGACCGGCGTGCTGGGTCTGACGGTGATGTCGATCCTGTATCTGCCCAACATCGTTATCGGAGCCGCCGCCGTTCTCGCCGGCAGCACCGTGCACTTCGGCGACATCCACCTGAGCCTGTTCGAGGCGACGGGTGGTGACCTCCCGGCCCTGCCGGTACTCGCGGCGGTCCCCTCCGGCCCGGCCGCGGCGTTCTGGCCGGTGCTGCTGGCCGTTCCGGCGACGATCGGTGCGCTGCTCGGCCGCTTCGCCGCCCAGCGGACCCTGCAGGCGAAAGCCGACGGTGTTCCGGTCGGCAGCGCCGACGCGGCGTGGACGGTACTCGCCGCCGCAGCGGGAGCCGGACTCGTCACGGCGCTGGCGACCTGGGTCGCGGGTGGCCCACTCGGAGTCTTCGGCGTGGTCGGTGCCAACTGGTGGCTCGCCGGAATCCTCGTCTTCGCGTGGTCGGGGCTGCTCGGCATCATCACGGCCCAGCTGCTGATGTGGCGCGAAGGGCGGCTGGCCGCGGCCGCGCTGCGGGCCGACGCCGCGGTCGACGAGGAGACCGCGGAGAGCGCAGCGGACGCAGCCGACACGGACGCAGCGGACGCGGATGACGTCGACGCAGAATTCGAGTCGTCCGAAGCCGACACTCCTGCACTCGAGGCTCCTGCCACCGAGGACACGGCGGCCGAGAACACGGCGGCCGACGAGGACGGCGACACTGCCGAGGACAGTGCATCCGAGGCGGACGACGAGCCGGTCTCGGAGAGCGACACCGACCCCGACTCGGAGAGCGACACCGACCCCGACTCGGACGGTGCCGCCGATACGGACTCGGAGGGCGTCATCGACGCCGAGGTCGTCGAGATCGTCGAGGAGGACGAGCCCGACGAGGAGGTCGCGAACAAGGCCGACAAGGGCGCCGACTAGGCTCTCCTACGGCCGGTCGATCGGCCGACCCACCTCGACTTCACAGGAGTGGACCCTGACTGCCTCGCGTGACCAGCTGCCGCCCACCGCGCCGGCGCGGCTCGTCGTCCTCGCCTCGGGTACGGGCAGCCTGCTGCGTTCGTTGCTCGAGGCCACTCGGACAGACGGATATCCCGCAACGGTCGTCGCCGTGGGTGTCGATCGCGAGTGCCCTGCGGAAGGGCACGCGGCCGACGAGGAGATCCGGTCGTTCCGCGTCGCACTGCGCGACTTCGAGGACCGTGCCGCATGGGACCGAGCGCTGACCGACGCGGTCGCCGCCCACGAACCGGATCTCGTGGTGTCCGCGGGCTTCATGAAGATCCTGGGCCCGGCGTTCCTGGACCGGTTCGCCGGTCGCATCATCAACACGCATCCCGCGCTGCTGCCGTCGTTCCCCGGCGCGCACGCCGTCGCCGACGCCTTGGCCTACGGCGTCAAAGTCACCGGTTCGACGGTGCACCTCGTCGACGGAGGCATCGACACCGGGCCCATTCTCGCGCAGGAAGCGGTGCAGGTGCTCGACGATGACGACGAGGACACCCTGCACGAGCGCATCAAGGTTGTGGAGCGACGGTTGCTTGCCGAGGTGGTCGCCGCCGTCGCCACCCGTGGAGTTGTTTCCGATGGACGAAAGGCCGTGATCCCCGGTGACCGAACGTAAGACTGTGCGCCGCGCGCTGGTCAGCGTGTACGACAAGAGCGGGCTGGTGGAGCTGGCGACAGGGCTCCACGCGGCAGGAGTCGAGCTGGTCTCGACCGGCTCCACGGCAAAGACCATCGCCGACGCAGGCGTGCCGGTGACGAAGGTCGAGGAATTGACCGGTTTCCCCGAGTGCCTCGAAGGCCGGGTGAAGACCCTGCACCCGCGCGTGCACGCCGGCATCCTCGCCGACACCCGCAAGCAGGACCACCTCGACCAGATCGCCGATCTCGGCATCGAGGCGTTCGAACTCGTCGTCGTGAACCTCTACCCGTTCACGCAGACGGTCGCCTCGGGTGCGAGCCCCGACGAGTGCGTCGAGCAGATCGACATCGGCGGCCCGTCGATGGTCCGTGCCGCGGCGAAGAACCATCCGTCCGTCGCGGTGGTCGTCGACCCGGCTGCCTACGGTGACGTGCTCGCCGCCGTCGAGGGTGGCGGTTTCACCCTCGAGGAGCGCAAGCGCCTTGCCGCGCAGGCCTTCCAGCACACCGCCGCCTACGACGTGGCGGTGGCGAGCTGGATGAACAGCGGCTACGCGACTCCCGAGAACGACGAGTCGCAGTTCCCGGCGTGGACCGGCGCGACCTGGATCCGCGCGAATGTCCTTCGGTACGGCGAGAATCCGCACCAGGCTGCGGCGCTGTACGTGAACGAGGCCGGCGAGCCGGGGCTCGCGCAGGCCGAGCAGTTCCACGGCAAGGAGATGTCCTACAACAACTATCAGGACGCCGACGCCGCCTGGCGCGCCGCGCACGACCACAGCGAGCCGTGCGTCGCGATCATCAAGCACGCCAACCCGTGTGGCATCGCGATCGCCGACGACATCGCCACCGCGCACCGCAACGCGCACGAGTGCGATCCGGTCTCGGCCTTCGGCGGCGTCATCGCCGCGAACCGTGAGGTGAGCGTCGAGATGGCCGAGCAGGTCGCCGAGATCTTCACCGAGGTGATCATCGCCCCGTCGTACGCCGACGGTGCCGTCGACGTGCTCTCCCGCAAGAAGAACATCCGCATCCTGCGCGCCGATTCGCCGCAGTCGGCACCGGTCGAGATCCGTCAGATCTCCGGTGGTCTGCTCCTGCAGGAACGCGACGTGCTCACCGCGGACGGCGACTCCACTGCGAACTGGCAGCTCGCGTGCGGTGAGGCCGCGGACGAGGCCACGCTGCGCGACCTCGAATTCGCTTGGCGCGCATGTCGTGCCGTGAAGTCCAACGCGATCCTGCTGGCCTCGGGCGGCGCGACAGTCGGTGTCGGTATGGGTCAGGTCAACCGTGTCGACTCGGCGCGTCTCGCCGTGACCCGCGCGGGTGAGCGGGTCGCCGGGTCTGTCGCCGCGTCGGATGCCTTCTTCCCGTTCGCCGACGGCCTGCAGGTGCTCACCGAGGCCGGAGTGAAGGCGATCGTGCAGCCGGGCGGCTCGGTGCGCGACAACGAGGTCATCGAGGCTGCTCGCGAGGCGGGCGTGACCCTGTACCTCACGGGCGCGCGGCACTTCGCGCACTAGTTTCGAACACACCACGCGCGGCACCCGCGCGCACCGTCGCTCAGGCGGCGTGCGCGTGGGTGCCGTTGTCGTGTGCGGTGGGTTCGACGGTGCGCTTGCCGCGGCCGTCGGAGATGACGAGCTTGGCCGCGCCACGATCGAGCAGTTCACGGATGAGATCTGCCGATGCGGCTCCGCTCTCGGTGCCGCCGACCCGGCTCAGGTCGATGGTGATGGCGTGACCGGTGAGGTCGTCGGGCAGTTCGGTCGACACGGTGCCGCCGGATTCGATTCGCAGTTTCATGGTGTTTCTCCTGTCGAGGTGATCTTGTACGGGTCGCGGCCGGGGATAAAGAAAGGGCACCCGGGGCCATGTGCCCCGAGTGCCCGAGAACGAGTCGTCGTCCGACTTCTATTCTCGGGATCGCTCCGCCGCGAAGTGGAAGAAAAGGTGCGAGAACGGTACGGAACACCCGGCTACGTACATCTGCTTGTATCGCATCGGACCGTACCTTTCTCGTGTGAACCAGTGGGTTAACGGAAGACCATACACGAACAACGCGGAATGGACATTTGTTATTTCGCGTCGTCGTCGATGATCAGTCCTCGAGCTTGTCGAGCCACGCCTCGAAGCCCGAGGTGAACTCCTCCGAGTAGGGCAGATCCGCGATGTAGTCGGCGCCCGTGGACTGCTGGTCGCCGATGTCCTTGAGCGCGTGGTTGGTGTGCGTCATCCGCAGCGACGTCAGGCGGGTGTGCACGAGGGCCGCGTCGAGGGCGTCGACGTCCTCGACCCGCACCTGGATGTCCTTCGTGGAGACGCTGGTCAGTACCGGCAGGTCGCCGGCGACCTGCGCGGCGAGCATGCGCGGGTCGAGCGAGTCCTCCTCGGCGAGCGCCTTCGCGTTCGTCGGCACGAGACCGGCGTTGCGCAGCGGCTCGGGCAGGGCGTCGCTGAGCGTTCCGTCGGCGCGCAGCGACTCGACCGCCCCCGTCAGCGCGACCCGCAGTTCGTCGGCGATCTGAATCGGCAGCTGGCCGGCGGCGACCACGGCGTCGAGCTGCGCGTCGATCTGCGCGGTCAGCAGGTCGAGCAAGCGCACGGCGAGTGGTTCGAGCAGGCCCAGGCCGGCGATGGAGTCGTTGTCCTGTGCGAGCGACAGCGCGATGAGCGCGCCTTCGCTGTGCCCGACGACGTAGAGACGCTGCGCGTCGACTCCGCGCTGGGAGCCGAGAAAATCGAGTGCGTCGGAGGCGGCGTCGATGAACGTCGAGAAGCCGAGATCGGCGACGTCCTCCACGCTGTACGGGCCGAGGCCGGTCGTGCCGCTGCCGAGCTTGTCGTACCGCAGGCTCGCGAAACCGTGGCGTTCGAGCACGTCGGCGAGGTGGCGCAGCGTGCCGATCGATCCCGGGAGCAGCGCGCTGTCGCCGTTACGGTCGGTGGGGCCGCTGCCGGCGAGCAGCAGGACGCCGGGCACCGGACCTCTCATGGAGACGGGTACCCGCACACTGCCGTGCAGGGTGACGTCGCCGCTGGAAAAGGTGATCTCGGTGTCCGACATGTCATGTGTCTATCAGAAACCGCCGGGTCGACCCGTATCGAGGGCGCCCGGGTGTGCCGTCGGCTTCGTGCGTGTCGCACGGGCCCGGCGCACCCGGCGGTAACCCCGTACACCGAGCCACCCGAACAGGGCCAGGAGCGGGACGACGAGCAGGGGAGCGAGCAGCGAGATCAGCGACGTGACGAACGAGGTGACGCTCTCCACGATCGACAGCACCGGATTACCGAAACCCGCTGTGGTCGCGGTGCTCGCGACCCGCGTGCCCGTCTGCGCCGTGCTCACCGCCAGGGCGGTCGGGGCGCCGATGACGATGCCGGCGAGCGCCGCCGTCGCGGGATCGAGGCTCGCGAAGGCCGCCCACGCCGCGAGTGCACCCGCGATCGGCCGAATGACCGTGCCGACGGCGGACAGGGCGTTGTCCACGAGCGGCACGAGATCGGCGACGACCTCCACGACGGTGGCGATCGCCAGGGCGACGAGCGCCGAGGTGGACCCGAGCCACTGCATGGATTCGTTGAGGACGACACCGAAGAGTTCGAAGTGCACCGCGGCGGACAAGAGCAGCAGTGGCAGGAAGGTACGCAGCCCGGTGGCGGCGGCGAGTCCCAGCCCGAGCAGGGCCGCCAGGATCCAGGTGTCCATGCGGCGAGTGTAGGTGGCCGGGCCATGGGGGGATCACGGATGCCGAAACGACGGTTCGGTCGTACCTTGGGTGAGGTGACGTCACCCACACCGCGCCCCTCCACGGTCGGCGAGCTCCGCGCCTCCGGCCACGTGCAACGATCCGTCAAGGACGAGATCCGGCACAACCTGCTCGCCGCGCTGCGCGACGGTACCGATCCGTGGCCCGGCATCCTCGGTTTCGAGGACACCGTCGTCCCGCAGCTCGAACGCGCCCTCATCGCCGGTCACGACGTGGTCCTGCTCGGCGAACGCGGTCAGGGCAAGACCCGCCTGCTACGTACCCTGCCGCTGCTGCTCGACGAATGGACCCCGGTCATCGCGGGTTCGGAGCTCGGCGAGCATCCCTACGAGCCCATCACCCCGGCGTCGATCCGCCGGGCCGCCGAACTCGGCGACGACCTGCCCGTCGCGTGGCGGCACCGCAGCGAGCGGTACGCCGAGAAGCTCGCGACGCCCGACACCTCGGTCGCCGACCTCGTCGGCGACGTCGACCCCGTGAAGGTCGCCGAGGGCCGCAGCCTCGGTGATCCGGAGACGATCCACTTCGGTCTCGTGCCCCGCGCGCACCGCGGCATCGTCGCCGTCAACGAACTACCCGACCTGGCCGAACGCATCCAGGTGTCGCTGCTCAACGTCATGGAGGAACGCGACATCCAGGTCCGCGGTTACACGTTGCGCCTGCCCCTCGACGTGTTGCTCGTGGCGAGTGCGAACCCCGAGGACTACACGAATCGCGGCCGCATCATCACTCCGCTCAAGGACCGCTTCGGAGCGGAGATCCGCACGCACTACCCGACGCGACTCGAGGACGAGATCGCCGTCATCGAGCAGGAGGCGCATCTGCAGGCCCGCGTCCCCGACTATCTGCTCGAGATCCTGGCGCGGTTCACCCGGCTGCTGCGCGAATCGACGTCCGTCGACCAGCGTTCGGGTGTCTCTGCACGGTTCGCCGTCGCCGGCGCCGAGACCGTCTCGGCCGCGGCCCTGCATCGCGGTGCGGTCCTGGGCGAGGACGATCCGGTCGCGCGTCCCGTCGATCTCGGCACCGTCGTGGAGGTGCTCCGAGGCAAGGTCGAGTTCGAATCCGGCGAGGAAGGAAGGGAATTCGAGATCCTCGATCATCTCCTCCGGCGCGCGACGGCCGAAACGGCCCGTTCGCGACTCGCGGGCGTCGATCTCGGGCCGTTGGTCTCCGCCGTCGAGCAGGGCGAGCCGGTGGTCACCGGCGAGCGGATCACCGCGAAGGTGCTGCTCGACGAACTCCCCGAACTGCCCGTGCTCGATGCCGTCGCCGAACGGCTCGGTGCCACCGACACCGGAAGTCGCGCTGCGGCAGTGGAACTCGCCCTCGAAGGGTTGTATCTGGCGCGACGGATCGCCAAGGACACCGGCGACGACGGCTCGGCGGTGTACTCCCGATGAGCAGGTCCGCCCGCTACGGTCCGTATGCCGGGGGCGATCCGCTCGCCCCGCCGGTGGATCTGCGCGACGCACTCGCCGCGATCGGCGACGACGTCATGGCGGGCGCGTCACCGAAGCGCGCCCTGCGGGAGTTGCTGCGCCGCGGTCACGACGGTATGCGTGGCCTCGACAAGCTTGCCGCGCAGGCGAATCGGCGTCGACGACAGCTGCTCGACCGCACCAACCTCGACGGCACCCTCCAGGAGGTGCGCGAGCTTCTCGATCGCGCCGTGCTCGAGGAACGCAAAGAACTGGCCCGGGCCCTCGACGACGACGCGCGGTTCGCCGAGATGCGGATCGAGGAACTGCCGCCGTCGACGGCGCAGGCGGTGCAGGAACTCGCCGACTACGACTGGCGCAGCGCGCAGGCCCGGCAGGACTACGAGAAGATCCGCGACCTGCTCGGGCGGGAGATGCTCGACCAGCGGTTCGCGGGGATGAAGCAGGCACTCGAAGGTGCCACCGAAGCCGACCGGCAGCGCATCACCGACATGCTGAACGACCTCAACGACCTGCTCGACAAGCATGCGCGCGGCGAGGACACCGACGAGGACTTCGAGCAATTCATGGCCGAGCACGGGGAGTTCTTCCCCGAGAATCCGCAGAACGTGGAGGAACTGCTCGATTCCCTCGCGCAGCGCGCGGCGGCGGCGCAGCGGTTGCGCAACTCGCTCACCCCCGAACAGCGCGACGAACTCGACGCTCTCGCACAGCAGGCCTTCGGGTCCCCGTCGCTGACGAACCAGCTCGACCGTCTCGACGGTCACCTGCGTGCCGCACGCCCCGGGGAGGATTGGACGGGTTCGGAACGGGTGCGCGGCGAACAGGGCATGGGTCTCGGCGAGGCCACCGCAGCTCTACAGGAATTGTCCGAACTCGACCAGCTCGCCGAGCAGCTGTCGCAGCAGTACGCCGGGGCGTCGCTCGATGACATCGACCTCGACGCGCTCGCCCGTCACCTCGGACCGGAGGCCGCGGCCGATGCGCGCACCCTCGCCGAACTCGAGAAGGAACTGCAGCGGCAGGGCTTCTTCGACCGGGGTGCCGACGGGCAGTGGCGCCTGTCGCCCAAGGCGATGCGCAGTCTCGGCGAGGCGGCGCTGCGCGACGTCGTCGACCGCATCTCGTCGCGTACCGGGCAACGCGAGTCGCGCCGCGCGGGTGTGCTCGGTGAACCGACGGGCGCGTCGAAGGTGTGGGAGTTCGGCGACACCGAACCATGGGACGTCGTACGCACCCTCACCAACGCCACCCTGCGCAGTCCCGGGCTGCCGGTGCGGATGTCGGTGCAGGACGTCGAGGTGATCGAGACCGAACAGCGGACGCAGGCGGCGGTCGCGCTGCTCGTCGACACATCGTTCTCGATGGTCATGGACGGTCGCTGGGTGCCGATGAAACGCACCGCGCTGGCGCTGAACCATCTGGTGTCCACCCGATTCCGTGGGGATGCGCTGCAGCTCATCGCGTTCGGCCGTCACGCTCGCGTGGTGTCGGCGTCCGAACTGGCCGGACTCGACGGGGTGTACGAGCAGGGCACCAATCTGCACCATGCCCTGATGCTCGCGGGTCGTCATCTGCGTCGTCATCCCCACGCGCAGCCGGTGGTCTTCGTCGTCACCGACGGTGAACCCACCGCCCATCTCGAAGCGGACGGCTTCGCGGCCTTCGACTACCCACCGAGTTCGCGCACCCTCGGGTTGACGGTGCGCGAACTCGACCACGTCGCGCGGCTCGGTGCCCAGGTGACGATCTTCCGGCTCGGCAGCGACCCCGGACTCGCACGCGTCGTCGACGTACTGGCCCGGCGCGTCGGGGGGCGTGTGGTCGCGCCCGACGTCGACGGTCTCGGGGCGGCGGTCGTCGCCGACTACGTCCGTGCCCGCCGAAGGTCCTAGTCGTTCGAGGTACGCGCGAACGTCCACGTGGTGGTCGCGGCGACGGACAGCAGTATCGCGGTCACCCAGAACACCGATGCGACGCCGGCGATCCCGGCGACGGCCCCGGCGGCAAGGGGCACCGCGACCTGCCCGAGACGATTACCCGTCAGCCGCATCGCCAGCGCCGACGCGCGGTCGGACGGTGCGACGAGTCCGACCACCCACGTCATCGTGAGCGGCTGGCCGACACCCCAGAACATTCCGCACACGGCGAGCAGCGCGCCGATGACCCATGGATTCGGCACGAGCGGTATCAGCGCGACCGGCACGACGGTGCCCGCGGTCGCGGAGACGAGGAGCCACGTGCGCGGAATGTGCCGCAGCGCCCACGGCAACAAAGCGCGCGCGACGATGGAGGCCACGGTGCGGGCGGTGAGCAGGATCGTCACCAGGAGCACACCGAACCCGAACTGCTCACCGAGCAGCGGGAGATAGGCGACGACGAGGTCGACGGACGCGAGAACCACCAGGCTCGACAGCATCGCCGGCTTCATGCCCTTCGTCGCGAGCATCGACAGGATCGACTGGGGTGCGCCGTCCTCCGCGGTGCGTCCCGATCCGGGTGGTTCGCGCAGACCCAGTACCAACGGCAGAGCGAGCAGCGAGACCACCGTCATCACCAGCAACGCACCCGTGGTCTCGACGGATCCGTTTCCGTCGTCGGAGGTCGCGGCGATCGCGCCGGCCACCGGCACACCGACGGCCTGCCCGACCGACACGCCCAACGTGATGCCGGCGAATCCGCGATCCAGTTCGCCCGGCGGCGACAGGATCGACACGAACGCCTGCCCGGACACCGTGACGAGCAGTTGTCCGAGTCCGAGCACGATATTGCCGAGGGCCAGCACGATCAGTCCCGAACTGAGAGCGATCGACCCGGCGCCGACCGTGGTGACGACGATGCCCGAACGGAGGACGGCGGTCGCGTGGCCACGATCCACGGCGCGTCCCATCAGTACCGCCGCCACCAGGGGGACGAGCGCGTAGAGAGCGGTGACGGCACCGATGGTCGCGGCGTCACCACCCAGCGCGAGGATCCGGTAGGAGACCAGCACACGGATCGACTGGAACGCGGCGTGCAGCAGAGCGGTGGACAGGCACAGGTACAGCAGCCAGTGACGCGGAGGGAGCGGCATGCGTCAGGCGTCGGCCGTCACGACCCGGTCGCCGAGCGGCGACCGCAAGGGGACGTCGAGGGTGCCGACGACGGCGACCATGACGCACATGCGGTCCTGCATCTCCGGCAGGGTGCCGCCGAGCAGCGTCACCGTCACCGTGTCGTCCGTTTCGGCGACGGTCGCGTCGACGCCGAAGCACTCGGGGGTGCCCGTCTCGAAATGCAGGGCGATCCGGTCGTCGCTCACCCGCGACCACGACATGATCGCCAGCGGATGCGCGTCGACGATGTCGGGCCGCGGCGAGAACTCCGTCGCCCCTGCCGGAGCCGGTTTCTCCGGCAGGGCCGGCACGTCCGGGGCGCTCGACCCGCAGGCCGCGATGAGCAGGCATATCGCAAGCACGATGATTCCCCGGCAGACACGGACGACGGAACGCATGTCTCCCACGGTATTCCTGGGCCGCGTGGTCATCACGCCAGCAGGGCGGCGGTCACGCCGATCGCAGGAATGGAGGCGAGGGTGGTGACGAGCGCGGCGTCGCGGGCGAGCACCGTGCCCCGGCCGTAGGCGCTCGCGTAGACGAACACGTTCTGCGCGGTCGGCAGCGCCGCGACCACGACCACCGCGAACAGTGCGTGACCGTCGAGGCCGACCACGAATCGCCCCAGCAGGTACGCGAGGACGGGCTGGACGAGAATCTTGAGCACCGAGGCGAGCGCGATGTCGCGGCGCGGGCTCGTCCCCTTCTCGAGCACCCGGACCCCCTGCAGCGACAATCCGAACGCGAGCAGCGCACCGGGTACCGACGCGCCGCCGAGCAGATGGAACGGCTGCAGCAGCGCTTCCGGCGGTGTCCACCCGCTGATCGCGATGGCGAGTCCGGCCGCGGCGGCGAGGACGATGGGGTTCTTGAACGGCGCGAGCAGGGTATCGAGGCGCGAGACCCCGGCACGCATCGTCGACAGGTCGAGCATCGTCAACGCGATGGGGGAGAGCACCACGATCTGGAACAACAGCAGGGGCGCGACGAACGACGCGTCACCCAGGACGAAGACCGCGATCGGGATGCCGAGGTTCGCGGAGTTGACGTATCCGGCACACAGTGCCCCGATGGTCGCTTCGGGGACCGCGCGTCGCAGCCGGAGCCTGGCGACGACGAAGTGCACGATCGCGACGGTGAAGGCGGTGGCCGCCGCGATGTAGAGGTTGGGCGAGAAGATCACCGACAGGTCGGACGTCGCGAGTACGTCGAACAGCAGAGCAGGAGTGGCGACGAAGAAGACGAGCCGGCTGAGCACCGTCTGGGCGTCGTGTCCGAGGGTGCCCAGGCGCCCCAGCGTGAAGCCGATGGCGATGATCACGAAGATGACACCGAAGCCCGCGATCACACCCGACACGGTTGCTCAGTCTAAGGATCCTGTGGATGAATTCCTGAGGCAGGCGCCCGGAGTGCAGTTCTTGTCGATCGAAGTCGAATTTTTCGACGGCAACTGCTCACTCGGGAACGTTCATCCACAGGGCGACGATCCGGCAGCAGTTGGGTCGACGGTCGCGCTCCGGCGGAGCTGCTCCGGACCGGGAGTCGCCGCGGCACGGCCGGGGTGAGGGTGCACGGCGACACCGTGCACGAGGAGGAGGTCTGCGAGCGCGAGGGGATGTCGGTGACGACTCCCGCGCGGACCGGTTTCGATCTCGCCCGGTGGCTCGCACCCGCGCGAGCCGTCGAACAACTCGATGCGTTGTGCCGGGCCACCGGACTGGATCCGGCGGACATCCTCGCCCTCGCCGACCGGTACCGCGGGGAGCGTGGACTTCCGCAGGTGCGCGCTGTCGTACCCCGAGTGGACCCCGGCGCCGAGTCTCCACCCGAGACCAGGGTTCGCCTGTTGCTCGTGCATCACGGACTGCCGACGCCGGCCACCCAGGTGCCGATCGTCGACGAGGGGGGTGATCGGTTGGGCGGACATGGGGTGGCACGAATGGCGCACCGCCGTCGAGTACGACGGGGTGCACCACTGGACCGACGAGCGTCAACGCACCAAGGACATCGAGCGCTACGAGTCGTTCGCATCGCTGGGCTGGTCGGTGGTCCGGGTGAACTCCGAGCAACTCCGAATGCGTCCGCTGACGATCGTCGAACGGGTCCGCAGGGCGCTGCGGGCTTCGGGCGCACCCGTGTGACGTGCACTTCTCGTCGAAAGTCCCTACTGATTTCGACAAGACCTGCACACACGACGACGCCGCCCCTCCCGATGGGAGAGGCGGCGTCGGAAGCTTCGACCTACTTGCTGCTGACGTAGGGGAGCAGAGCCATCTCGCGGGCGTTCTTCACCGCGACGGCGACCTGACGCTGCTGCTGCGGGGTCAGGCCCGTGACGCGACGGCTGCGGATCTTGCCGCGGTCGGAGATGAAGGTGCGGAGCAGGTTGACGTCCTTGTAGTCGACGTACTCGATCTTCGCCGCGAAGAGGGGATTCTTCTTGGGCTTGCGTCCCTCGACGGCACGCGACTTCTTGGACGGTCCTCGCTTGACTGCCATATCTCGCTCCTCACCAGCTCGACTTGTGGACGCCGGGTAGTTCCCCGCGGTGGGCGAGTTCACGCACACGCACTCGTGAGAGCCCGAACTTTCGCAGGTGGCCGCGCGGGCGACCGTCCGCAGCGTCTCGATTGCGCAATCGTACCGGACTGGCGTCGCGGGGCAGACGTTGCAGTGCCCGCTGTGCTTCGTGGCGCTCCTCGGGGGAGGAAGACGGCCTGCGCACGATGTCCTTCAGTTCCGCGCGGCGCTCGGCGTACCGGGCCACGATCACCTTCCGCTGCTCGTTGCGTGCGATCTTCGATTTCTTCGCCACGACTACTTCTCCTCACGGAAGTCGACGTGCTCGCGCAGCACGGGGTCGTACTTGCGCAGCACGAGCCGATCGGGATCGTTCCGCCGGTTCTTCCGGGTGACGTAGGTATAGCCGGTTCCGCCGGTGGACCGGAGCTTGACGATGGGCCGGAGTTCGTTGCGGGCTGCCATCAGATCTTCTCCCCGCGTGCGCGCAGGCGTGCGACGACGCTCTCGATGCCGTCGCGGTCGACGGTCTTGATCGCCTTGGCCGACAGGTTCACCGTGATGCGGCGGCCCAGTGAGGGCACGAAATAGGTCCTGCTCTGGATGTTCGGGTTCCAGCGGCGGCTGGTGCGGACGTGGGAGTGCGATACGGATTTCCCGAATCCGGGACGCCGTCCGGTGAGTTGGCAGGTGGCCGACACGCCGGCTCCTTCCTCGTAGGTAACGACAATCATTTTCGACAAAGTGCTTCGACGACTGTACGCTTCGATTTCGTTAATGACAATCGTTACCGAAAGGACCGATGTGGACACCAGGACGCCGCTCGTCATCGTCTGCGGATGGCGCGGACGCACAGCGCACGTCGCGCGGTCGCTCCTGCGTCCGGGCACCGCGGTCGTCCACCACGACCTGTCCGGTCTCGACCAGGGCGTGCTCCGCCGCACCGTGCTCACCGTCGAAGGCGAGCGCACCGAGATCCTCGAACTCGCCCACGGATGCGTCTCGTGCACGCTGCGCGAAGATCTGCTGCCGCTTCTCCGGCGACTACGCGACTACAGCACCGTCGACCGGATCGTCCTGCACCTCGACCCGCAACTCGAACCCGAGGCACTGTGCTGGGCCGTCGAACACGTCGTGGTGAGCGGGATCGTCGGTCGCGTCGACGGACCCGCGTCCCTCGACGTCCGGGTGGACGGCGTCGTGACCTGTCTCGACGCCGCGACCTGGCTCGAGGACGCGACGGGCGACGACGAACTGAACGAGCGTCCCGACGACGACCGCACCCTGGCGCAGGTCGTCGTCGGGCAGGTCGAATTCGCCGATGCTCTGGTGGTGCTCCCGGGAGCGGACGGCTGGCAGCAGGCCCGCCTGCACGCCGTGCTCACCCGGCTCGCCCCGGACGCGCCGATGGCATGGACGGCCGAACCGGACGTCGAGCGTCTGCTGCAGGAGATACCCGACACCGCACGCCGCGGAACGATCGACGGGGCACACTCGCCGCTCCTGCGCGGTCAACCTCCTCTCGACGAGGACTGCGGAATCCGCCTCGTCGAATTCTCCGCCACCCGCCCCTTCCATCCGGAACGTCTCCACCACGCGATCGACGTGCTGCTCGACGGCGTCGTGCGCGCCCGCGGGCGACTGTGGATCGCCACGCAACCCGACAACGCGCTGCTCGTCGAATCCGCCGGCGAAGGACTGCGCGTCGCTCATGCCGGTCCGTGGCTCGCCTCGATGACTCCCGAGCAGCAGCGCGAGGTCCCGGAGGAACGCCGCGCGATGGCATCCCTGCGCTGGGACGAACGCTACGGCGACCGGGACACGAGCATCGTCGCCCTCCTCCACGACGCGGACCCGGAACTCGTCGACCGCACCCTGCGCGCGGCGGTCGTGACGGACGACGAGTTCGCCCGGCCCGATCTGTGGCCCACCTGGCACGACCCCTTCGGGCAGTTCCACGAAGACCCCTGTGACGACCTCCCGGCAGACCGCCGTGACAACGAGAGAGAAGGACACCGATGAAACCAGGCCTGCACCCCGACTATCACCCCGTCGTCTTCCAGGACGCCAACACCGGCGCGACCTTCCTGACCCGGTCCACCGCGACCTCCGAACGCACGACGGTGTGGTCCGACGGTCGCACCTACCCGCTGATCGTCGTCGACGTCACGAGCGACTCGCATCCCTTCTGGACGGGTGCCGCCCGCCTGCTCGACACCGCCGGCCGCGTCGAGAAGTTCGAACGCAAGTACGGCCGGCGCCGGCCCTGAATCCGGCCCCGCGTCCGAGACGATCCGACCCCGAAGGAAGACGATATGGCAGTCCCCAAGCGCAGGAAGTCCCGCTCCAACACCCGCCATCGCCGATCGCAGTGGACGGCGAACGTCCCCGATCTCGTGCCCGTCACCGTCGGCGGGATGACCGTGAGGGTTCCCCGCAGACTCGTCCGGGCCGTCCTCACCGGTGATGTCGATCCCAGGGGCCACTGAGATGTAGGACTCGTCCGCCGCGGGTTCTCAGCGCGCTCTCAGTAGGTGCGGGCCACAATGGTGATCATGCGCATTCTGGTGGTCGACGACGACCGTGCGGTGCGGGAGTCGCTGCGCCGGTCCCTGAGCTTCAACGGATACACGGTCGACCTCGCCACGGACGGACAGGACGCCCTCGAACAGGTCACGGCGTCGCGTCCGGATGCGATGGTGCTCGATGTGATGATGCCGCGCGTCGACGGCCTCGAGGTGTGCCGCCGGCTGCGCAGTACCGGCGACGACCTGCCGATCCTCGTGCTCACCGCCCGCGACTCCGTCTCCGAGCGGGTCGCGGGTCTCGACGCGGGCGCCGACGACTACCTGCCGAAACCGTTCGCGCTCGAGGAACTGCTCGCGCGTCTGCGGGCGCTGCTGCGTCGCGCCACCCCCGACCCCGACAGCTCCGCCGACGAAGTGCTGCGCTTCGCCGACCTCAGCCTCGATCCGGCGACCCGAGAGGTCACCCGCGGCGACCGGCAGATCAGCCTCACCCGCACCGAGTTCTCCTTGATGGAGATGCTCATGGCGAACCCGAGAAGGGTGCTCACCCGCAGCCGCATCCTCGAGGAGGTGTGGGGATACGACTTCCCGACCTCCGGCAACGCCCTCGAGGTCTACGTGGGGTATCTGCGACGCAAGACCGAAGCGGGTGGGGAACCGCGGTTGATCCACACGGTGCGCGGCGTCGGGTACGTGCTGCGCGAGACCCCGCCGTGAGCCACCCGATGCGACCACCTCTTCTGCTCACCCGCTCGGTGCCGCTGCGCACCCGCGTCACGCTCCTCGCGGCCGGGGCGGTGGCGCTCGCCGTCGCCGTCACGTCCATCGCCGCGTACGCGGTGGTGTCGCGGGCGCTGTACTCGGGGGTCGACACGCAGTTGCGGGCGCGCGCCGCCGCCCTCGTCGAGTCGAGCACGCTCATCACCTACGACCCGCGCTACATCGGCGGGGCCCAGCTCTACAGCTCCGACATCAGCGTCGCCCTGATCTATCCGGATCTCGGCCGGTACGTGCCGCCGGGATCGTCGGTGCCCATCGGCGATCCCGAACTGGCCGTGGCAGAGGGCGACCGTGACCTGTCGCTGCGGACCGTCGCTCAGCAACGCGTACTGGCCCAGCGCATGCCCGACGGCAGCACAGTTGTGATCGCGCAGCGATTGCGTCCCACCGCCGAGATCCTCAACCGCCTGGCGAGTGTGCTGTTCATCGTCGGGGGCTGCGGTGTGGTGCTCGCCGCGGCCGTGGGCGCGACCGTCGGCCGCACGGGCCTGCGTCCCGTCGCCCGGCTGACCGCCGCCGCCGAGCGGGTCGCGCGCACCGACGACCTGCGGCCCATCCGTGTGACCGGCCACGACGAGCTCGCCCGGCTCACCGAGAGCTTCAACATGATGTTGCGCGCGCTCGCCGAGTCGCGGGAGCGGCAGAGCCGGCTGGTCGCCGATGCGGGTCACGAACTGAAGACGCCGCTGACCTCGCTGCGGACCAACATGGAACTGCTCATCGCGGCGAGCCGTCCCGGTGCGCCGAGCCTGCCCGACGACGACATGGCCGAGTTGCGAGCCGATGTCATCGGCCAGATCGAGGAGTTGTCGACGCTCGTCGGCGATCTCGTCGACCTGGCGCGTGAGGATGCGCCGGAGACGGTCTTCGAGGTCGTCGACGTCGCCGAGGTGGTGGACCGGAGTCTCGAACGCGCGCGTCGACGTCGCACCGACATCGAGTTCCGGGCGACCACCGAGCAGTGGTTCGTCTTCGGCGACCAGGCCGGACTCACCCGCGCGGTGGTCAACGTGCTCGACAACGCGGCGAAGTGGAGCCCGGCGGGGAAGGACGTCGTCGTGCACATGCGGCAGATCGCCACCGGGCTGATGGAACTGACCGTCGACGATGCAGGCCCGGGAATTCCGGAGGAGGAACGCGAGCTCGTGTTCGAACGGTTCTACCGGGCCACGACAGCGCGGTCGATGCCGGGATCCGGTCTGGGACTGGCCATCGTGCGGCAGATCGTCATGAAGCACGGTGGGACCATCGTCGTGGACCGTTCGGATCGTGGCGGTGCGCTGATCCGCATCGTGCTGCCCGGCACGTCCAGTCTCGACGGAGAGACGCAGCCCACCGTCGCGGGCTGAATCCGACAGGGAATTCGCGGGTACCTCTGAGGCGACTCTCAGCTCTCCGGTCCATGCTGGACGGAGAAGAGCGGGGTGCTCCCGAGGCGCCCCGCACGATCGGCCACCGCACGCCGATATCGACCGCGTGTGCGTCCGGTGGCCCCGGCGGACGAAGGTGAAGTGACGAATGAGTGAGGACCCCACCCGCGGCGCGGGAACACCGCAACCGCAACCGCAACCCCATCCGTACGGACCCGGCGGATACACCGGTCCCTACACGCAGGCTCCCCAGCAGCCGGCACCTCCGCCGCCGGCCACGGGGCCCGGCCGGATGCCGGGGCGCTCTGCCCTCGCAGTCGGCGCGATCGCGTTGGCGCTGGTGAGCGGCGGCATCGGTGGCGCGGTGGGAGCGTGGTCGGTGCGCGACTCGTCCGCTCCGGTCGTCAACTCCCTCGACGCGCCCAGGCCCGACACCCAGACGGTCGCCGCGGCGCCCGAGGGCAGCGTGCAGGCGGTCGCCGACAAGGTCGTGCCGAGCGTCGTGCGGATCGAGGTCGCAGGACGCACCGGCGCGGGTGAAGGGTCGGGCGTGGTCCTGTCCTCGGACGGATTGATCCTCACCAACAACCACGTCGTGGCGGGTGGAGGTCAGGGGGCACAGCTGACGGTCTTCTTCTCGGACGGCTCCACCGCGCCGGCGACGGTCGTCGGTGCGGATGCGGTATCGGACATCGCTGTCATCCGGGCCGAAGGGCGCACCGATCTCGCTCCCATCGAACTCGGTGGTTCGGAGAATCTCGCAGTAGGCCAGGAGGTTGTGGCCGTCGGATCACCGCTCGGACTGCAGAGCACCGTGACGGCGGGCATCGTGTCCGCGCTCAATCGGCCCGTGTCCACGAGCGGGGACAACGCCAATCAGGCGTCGGTCATCGACGCGATCCAGACCGACGCGGCGATCAATCCCGGCAACTCCGGCGGTGCGCTGGTCGACATGGAAGGCCGTCTCGTCGGTATCAACACCGCGATCGCCACGGCCGGCGGACAGTCGGGTTCGATCGGCCTCGGTTTCGCGATCCCCGTCGAGCAGGCCCGGCGTGTCGCGCAGGAACTCGTCGACACGGGTAAGGCGACGCACGCGATCATCGGTGTCCAGGTTCCGTCCCGGGACGACGCCTACGGTGCGCGTGTCGTGGAGGTCGTGCCCGACGGTCCGGCCGACCGGGCCGGAATCCCCGACGACGCGCTCATCGTCCGGATCGACGATCGGGTCGTCACCGACGGCGACTCGCTCATCGCCGCGATCCGCTCCCGCGCGCCGGGGGACACAGTGAAGATCACCTACAAGACACCCGACGGCAACGAGACCACGGTCGACGTGGTGACCGCGTCGGATTCGGCCGGACGATGAGGAACGACATGGACATAGCTCACATTCCGGTACAAGAGCCGCATGCTTTCGAGCCGCAAACTACCGTGGACCTCATGGAACTCGAAGCTCCCAGAAAAGGCCGCGCACTCGTCGTCGTCGTCGACGATCGCGTTTCCCACGGCGACAGCCCGGACTCCGCGGGTCCGCTCGTCACGGAGCTTCTCGTCGAGGGCGGCTTCGCCGTCGACGGTGTCGTGACGGTCGCGGCCGACGAGGTCGAGATCCGAAATGCGCTCAACACTGCGGTGATCGGTGGTGTCGATCTGGTGATCTCCGTCGGTGGCACCGGCGTCACCCCGCGCGATGTGACGCCCGACGCCACCGAGGACGTGCTCGACCACGAGATCCGCGGCATCGCCGAAGCGCTGCGATCGTCGGGCCTGGCGTCGGGTGCGATGGACGCCGGTCTCTCCCGCGGCCTCGTGGGTGTCTCCGGGTCGACGCTCGTGGTGAACCTCGCGTCGTCGCGTCCCGCCATCCGTGACGGGATGGCGACGTTGTTGCCTCTCGCCGCGCATGTCATCGAAGAGTTGTCGTGGATGGAGGAATGACGCCGTGTCCGACGACCGCGCTTCGTCGCGTGACGAAGTGACCGGCGAGCAGCAGACGAGCCGTGTCCGGATCGACCGGGCACGGCTGGCGCGCATCTTCGGCGACGTCCTTCCCGAGACCACTCGCGACGAGCGGCGTGAGAACGATCCACGCAACGGCGAATCGGACGAATGGCTGCGCCGGCAAGTTCCGCCACACCACTCCGGTTAGTGATCTGCATCACTCTGCTCGGGTTGCACTGGTTCGGATTCCAGTTTGTTGTCGACCGCAACGAAACGTCGCCGCAACGGTCTGTTCACCTTCGCGTGGCCTCTGCGATATTTCGAATATGTGTTTCCGGTCACATAAGGTATTCGGTCTTGCACTGTGGGTGCAGCAATAATATGCCCGCTACCTGCGGGTATGCCATCGGGCGTACCCGCTTACCTGTGATTCGAAGTTACGGATTCGAGGCGAATGAACGCCCGATTTGAGAATTTTCGGGAGGTAACCCGGCGGCTGAGCAGCGGGCCGTCTATACCGCAGCGTTACGAAACCTAGCCATTGCTCTAGGAATGGTCACGGTCTAATCTCCCTCTCAGGTTCAAACCGGGCGAGCCCAGGCTTAGCGGCCTGGGCTCGGTCACGAACCGGTAAAGCAAAACCGTGCGGACGATGGACGTACCGACACACCGGCGGCTGATCCGCCGGTGTGTTCGCTGTGGACAGCGGCCCGCGGGCGACAGGGCGATCACTTGTTGTCGGACGCGGCGCGCAACCCGGCACGCAGAGAACGGATGAGGCATTCATGAAGATTCAGACGCGACGCGGCTTTCGGGCCGCCCGCAACGCCACTGTGGCAGCAGCTGCTGTGGCCGGTCTGGTTCTCGGATCGGCCGGCGCCGCAGGTGCCGAGGTCAACGACCAGAACCGGATCGTCTCCAACGGCCACGAGGTCATCGTCACGCAGGAGGACACCTTCATCAACGGTGTGCCCCCGATCGGCGGCAGCCCGCTGAGCCGCGAATGGTTCCACAACGGACGCGGCATCGCGAACATCGTCGGCCCCGAGGCGGCGGACTTCGAGGGTTCGACCTTCCAGTTCGGTTACCAGGTCGCGTGGTCGGCCTCGGTCGACGGTGCGATCGGTTTCGGCTGGCAGAGCCCGAGCCTTGACGCAACATTCACCGCCACGCAGGTGGAGGAAAAGATTGTCGACAAGGACGGAGAGCCCGTCTACCAGTACGACAAGGATGGAAATCCGATCCTCGACAAGGACGGGAAGCCAGTCCCCGCATACACCAAGACCAACGTGATTGCGCCCTCTGCCAAAGTAGGCGGCTTGCTTCCGCAGGGCACTGCCGGTATCGAACTGACTCCTGCTCCGGGCATCGAGGAGATCGTCGTTGCCGAGGGCGAGTTCGACGGCGACTTCAAGGAAGTCCAGATCGCCAACGTCCACGGTGCCGCCACCGGCGTCATCGGACCGGTCTCCCTCCGTCCGTTCGTCCGCGTGATCACCGCTAACGGCGACAACGTCACCACCTACGGCCAGGTCTGGACCCTCTAGTCCTGCTCCGCGCCATCCCGCAAGAAATCCCCACCACCACAAACGGAGTAATCATGGGAATCAAGTCGCGTGGCTTCAAGGCCGCTCGTAACGCCGCCGTTGCCGGTGCCGCCGTGTTCGGCCTGGTGCTCGGTGCCTCGGGTGCCGCCTCGGCCGAGGTCAACGACCAGAACCGCATCGTCTCCGACGGCCTCGAGGTCGTCGTGACGCAGGAGGACACCTTCATCCAGGGCGTCCCCGCCCTCGGTGGCAGCCCGTTCAACCGCGAGTTCTTCCACAACGGCCGTGGCACCGCCAACCTGATCGGTGAGGGCGCTGCCGACGCCGAGGGCACGACCTTCCAGTTCGGTTACCAGTTCGCCTGGGCCGGCAGCATCGACGGCGCCATCGGCGTCACCTACTCCACCCCTCAGCTCGAGGTCGGACTGGGTGCCAAGGACGGCCCGACTGCTAAGGTCACCGACATCCTCCCGCAGGCCTACGCCGAGCTCGAGCTGACCCCGGCTCCGGGCATCGAGGAGCTCGTCGTCGCCGAGGGCGAGTTCGACGGTGACTTCAAGACCGTTCAGTTCTCCAACGTCCACGGCACGGCCTCCGGCGTCCTCGGCGCTGTCCAGGTCCGTCCGTTCGTTCGCGCCATCACGGCCAACGGCGACAACGTCACCACCTACGGCGCTCCCTGGACCGTCTAGGACGTAGACGTCCGGCTCACGCCGAACACAGCACGACAAGACCGGGCTCGCTCGAATCATCGAGCGGGCCCGGTCTTCTCATGCCCGATGCACACGTGCTCATTCCACGCGCGGCGTCGGCTTGGCGTGTGCGCCCTGAGCGGCCTGACCTGCCTGGGCCTCGAGGATGTCGCGGATCTGGATGAGCAGGTCCTCGGCGCTGGCCTGCTTGTCCTCCGGCTCGGTGACGAACTTCTTCTTCGCGGCATTGGCGGGGACGATGAGCACGAAGTAGACCACGGCGGCGATGATGATGAAGTTGATGATCGCGGAGATCACCGCGCCGATGTCGACGAAGGTCTCCGGGTTGCCGCTCACGATCTCGAAGCCCCAGCCCATCTCGTTGTCGCCGCCGATCGCGCTGATGAGCGGCTCGATGATGTACTGGGTGAAGGCCGTGACGATGGCAGTGAATGCGGCGCCGACCACGACCGCGACGGCGAGATCGAGGACGTTGCCCCTCAATATGAAGTCCTTGAAGCCCTTCAGCATGATGTGCTCCTTCTCGCGGCCTGTCCGCTGTGGCCGCGCACCTGAGGTGGGTCACACGGACGTCCACACGATAAACCGCCAGGTCGGTTCCCCGAGGTGATTACGCTGGGGAAACGAGCAGATGCTCAGTGGAGCGTCACGGTCAGAGCGCTGACGAGCGACGCCGCCGCGACCGCCGTGGCAGGTTCGGGCTCCAGCGCGACCAGCACGACCCTCTCGTTCCGATCCCGCGCCGAACCGCCGGATTCGGCCAGCACCACCACCGCGCCCCGGGCGAGGACGTGGGCACCGGGTAAGGAGCCGTCTGCGCTGTCGGTGACGGTGAGGACGTCGACGCGGTCGCCCTCACGGAGCAGTTCGCTCACGCCGGCATCGGCGAGCCGGACGGGCACCACACGTGCGTCGGGGAATCCGGTGGCCGCTGCGGCGAGGCGCGGGCCGAGGAGGCGGGTGTCGACGAGCGGTTCACCGGCCGGCACAGGACCGGCGAGGATATGTCCCACGGCGTCGTCGGCCTCGCGCAGCGTCCCGGCGACGAGAGCGGATCGATCGCGATCCACGTGGGCGACGTCGTCTGCGGTGAGGGTGTGCCCGGGCGCGAGATCTCTCGCCGCGACGACGACTCCCACACGATCGCTGTCGGGGTCGCCGCGCACCGCGAGGATCACTGCCAGCGCGGCGAGCAGTCCGGCTGCGATCCGCCGGGCCCGGACGAGACGCGACCAGCCGGGACGGAGGAGCTCGGCGAACCGGTCGGGCAGGGTGGGCTGCAGCGAGGTGTCCGCAGAGGAACGGTGTGGACTCGAGCGGTGCGGACGCGCGCGCTCACGCTGGAGGAACGGGAAGGGGCCGACGGGCATGCCCCGAACCTAGAAGGTGGCGACGCCCTGTCGGCCCCGATGAGTCCTCGGAAGCGGCGGTCTGTGGATGACTCGACCACCTGTGGACAAAGAAGTCCCGGAAGGTCAGCTCGCGGCGGCAGCGGGTGCCGAAGAGGCGCTGCTCGACGACGAACTGCTCGACGACGAACTGCTCGACGACGAGCTGCTCGACGACGAACTGCTGTCGCTCGACGAGGAGCTGCTCGAGCTCGTCGACGCGGATTCGCTCGCGGTGCTGCCACTGCGGGAGTCGGTGCGGTAGAAGCCGCTGCCCTTGAACACGATGCCGACCGAGTTGAACAGCTTGCGCAGCTTGCCTTCGCACTGCGGGCATTCGGTCAGGGAGTCGTCGCTGAAGGACTGCACGATGTCGAACTTGTTGTCGCAGGCCGTGCAGGCATATGAGTAGGTGGGCACCGGTTGATCCTCCGCCAGTTCGTCGTACCGCAGCATTCGTCGTACTGCAGTGTTGGCACTCTACAGCCGACAGTGCCAACGACGCTAGGGAGTGTGTTGTTCCGCACGGTCGTCGCTACCGAGCCGGACCAGCCCTTTCCCGGGTGTCAGCGCCCAGCCCATGCGGATGTCGTGAGGGTCTTCGGGGAGCTCGTCGACGAGTTCCTCGTCGCGCACCACGGCGATGATCGCGGCGGTGGGCGCGGCCAGGTGCAGGGTGCGGTCGTAGAAGCCGGCGCCGCGGCCGAGGCGGACACCCCGCGCATCCACCGCCAGGGCCGGGACGAGCACCGTGTGGGCCTCGCCCACCGCTTCGGGCGGAAGGATCTCGCCACCGGGCTCCCGCAGCCCGAAATCGGCCGCCAGCAGCGTCTTCTCTCCGAGATAGCGGGCCCACGACAAGGGCTCGCCGGTGCGTGTCACCGGCACGAGCACCGTCACCCCGGCCTCGGTCAGAGCATCGAGAAGTGCGATCGATCCGGGCTCCGAACCCACCGGCACGTACGCACACACCACCGACCCCGCCGGCGCCAGTGTCGAGGCCACCGTGGCGAGCGCGGTGTCGTCGATTCTGCGCCTCGCGGCACCCAGCTCGCGCCGAGCTGTAAGAATGCGGTCACGCCAGACCGCTTTCGGGGGTGGGGGCATGTCTACGCCTTACGATCGCCGAACCACCGTCCTCGGTGGCCGAAGTTTAGGGTGGGAGTCTATGACGAACAGTACGACCGGAGGCACGCGGCATTTCAAGACCGCGGTTGTCCCCGCAGCAGGTATGGGGACGCGGTTCCTTCCCGCGACCAAGACGGTCCCGAAAGAACTCCTTCCGGTGGTCGACACGCCCGGCATCGAGCTCGTGGCGGGCGAAGCTGCCGAGTCGGGTGCCGAACGCCTTCTCATCGTGACCGCGCCGGGCAAGGACGGCGTGGTCGCGCACTTCGTCGAGGACCTCGTCCTCGAGTCCAAGCTCGAGGAGAAGGGCAAGTACGAGCTTCTCGCCAAGGTCCGCAAGGCCCAGGGGCTGCTCGAGGTCGAGTCCGTGATCCAGGAGAAGCCGCTCGGCCTCGGTCACGCCGTGGCGTGCGCGGAGAAGGCGCTCGATCCCGACGAGGACGCGATCGCCGTGCTGTTGCCCGACGACCTCGTGCTGCCGGTCGGCGTGCTCGAGACGATGCAGCGCGTGCGCTCCAAGCGCGGCGGTTCCGTGCTGTGCGCGATCGACGTGCCCAAGGATCAGGTCAGCGCCTACGGCGTCTTCGACGTCGAGGTCGTGCCGGATGCCGCCAATCCCGACGTGCTCAAGGTGCTCGGCATGGTCGAGAAGCCGGCGGTCGAGGACTCACCGTCGACCTTCGCCGCCGCCGGCCGCTATCTGCTCGACCGGGCGATCTTCGACGCGCTGCGACGCATCGAGCCCGGAGCCGGGGGAGAGCTGCAGCTCACCGACGCCATCGCCCTGCTCATCTCCGAGGGACACCCCGTCCACGTGGTGGTGCACCGCGGCACCCGACACGATCTCGGAAATCCCGGGGGTTACCTGCGCGCTGCGGTTGACTCGGCGTTGAACACGGAAGAGTACGGGCCCTCGTTGCGCGAGTGGCTCGTCGATCGCCTGAAGCGCTGACTGCGGACGGGCTGGAGGACGAGAAGCGGTATGCGGTCGGTTGAGGATCAGCAGGCCAGGGTCACGGCGGCGGCGGTCGCACCCCGGCCGGTCCGGGTGGCCATCTCCGAGGCGCAGGGTCTGCAATGTGCGGAGGAAGTGGTCACCGAGCGACCCCTACCCGGATTCGACCAGGCGGCAATCGACGGCTACGCCGTGCGCAGCGTCGACCTCCAGCCTCCCTCCGACACCGACGGCGAGTCCGCGACCGCCGAGGTGACCCTGCCCGTCGTGGGTGAGGTGCGCGCGGGTTCGCGTCAGCCGATCCGGCTCCAGCCCCGGCAGGCGGTACGCGTCGACACCGGTGCGCCGCTGCCGACGCTCGCCGACGCGGTGCTGCCGCTCGACAACACCGACGGGGGTGCCGCGCGCATCAAGGTGCTCGAACCGGTGCGTTCGGGCGAGTACGTGCGCCGCACCGGCGACGACGTCCAGCCCGGCGACATCGCCGTGCGGGCCGGGACGATCATCGGGGCTGCCCAGGTGGGTCTGCTCGCCGCGGTCGGTCGCGACAAGGTGCTCGTCCACCCGCGTCCGCGGCTGTCGATCATCTCCGTCGGCGGTGAGCTCGTCGACGTCGACCGCACCCCCGGACCGGGGCAGGTGTACGACGTGAACTCCTACGCGTTGGCCGCGGCCGCTCGCGACGCCGGAGCAGACGTCAACCGGGTCGGTATCGCGAGTACCGATCCGAAGCGCCTGCGGGAGGTCGTCGAGGGCCAGCTGATCCGCGCCGAGATCGTCGTGATCGCCGGTGCCGTGGGCGGCGGTGCGCTCGAGGAGGTCCGCGAGGCGCTGTCCGATCTCGGCGATCTGGGCGTCGAGCGGATCGCCATGCACCCCGGATCGGTGCAGGGTTTCGGGCGTCTCGGCCGCGACGAGGTGCCGACCTTCCTGCTGCCCTCCAACCCGGTGAGTGCGCTCGTCGTCTTCGAGGTGATGGTCCGGCCGCTGATCCGCATCGCGCTCGGCCGGCGCCAGCCGATGCGCCGGGTGGTCTCCGCCCGCACCGTCGCGCCGATCACCTCGATCCCGGGCCGCAAAGGTTTCCTGCGCGGTCAGCTCATGCGCGACGAGGCGACGGGCGACTATCTCGTGCAGGCGCTCGGCGGCGCCGCGGGCTCGTCCTCCCATCTGCTCGCCACCCTCGCCGAGGCGAACTGTCTCGTCATCGTCGACCCCGAGGTCTCCGAAATCCGTACGGGCGACCCGGTGGACGTGGCGTTCCTCGGGCAGCGTGGTTGATGTCCCGTCATCCCGGCTGGCCGGCCGAGCTCGGGCCGCTGCGGGTGGCCGGGGGCGTGGTGACCGTTCGATCGGTCCGGCTGCGCGACGCCGCGGCGTGGAGTCGCCTGCGTCAGCGCGACCGGGCGCACCTCGAGCCGTGGGAGCCGACCGGTGAGGCGCCGTGGGACATGCGCCATCACATCTCGGTGTGGCCGGGGCTGTACCGGAGTCTGCGGTCGGAAGCGCACAAGGGTCTGATGCTGCCGATGGCCATCGAGCTGGACGGCAGATTCTGCGGGCAGCTGACGGTGGGCAACATCGTGCGCGGGGCGTTGCGCTCGGCCTGGATCGGCTACTGGGTGGAGAAGGAGGTCAACGGTCTCGGTGTCGCGACCGCGGCCGTCGCTCTCGGACTCGACCACTGCTTCGGACCCGTCGGACTGCACCGCGTCGAAGCCACCGTGCGGCCCGAGAACGAACCGAGCCGCGCGGTACTGCGCAACGTCGGATTCCGCGAGGAAGGCCTGCTGAAGCGCTACCTCGACGTCCAGGGCCGATTCCGCGATCACCTCCTGGTCGCGATGACGGTCGAGGAGGTTCCCGGCTCGGTCTCGGATCGTCTGGTCCGTGCCGGTCGGGCGAGCTGGTCCTGATCTCGTCGGGTCTCGAGTCGGGTTCGTCCGATATGTAACGCAGGTTACTCGTAACTCGAGTAACAATCCCCAGCGGGTGTGGGATCTCTGTGATTAGAGTGAATGAAGTGTCAGATGGTTTCGCGTGACTCGAGTGACTTCTGATGTCGCCTGGGTCGGCGTTTCTGTACAGATAAATGTGGTGATGCCGCTAGCCTCAAGTAGGTCGGTGGGCGTCGACGGGCTGGTAGGGCGACGACTGGAGGGAGGACCACCGGATGCCGAACTCGCTTCTGTGGATCGGGCTCGTAGCCGTGTGGTTGTTCGTCCTGGTGCCCATGCTGGTCACGAAGCGTCCTCGAATCCGGCAGACGACCGACGCCGCGCTCGCAACTCGAGTTCTGCACCGCGGAGACGACGAGCCGATAGCCCCTCGCGGGCCGGCCGCCGGCCACCGCAGCGATCCTCACTGGCGTCCGAGTCGCGACCGCACGCACCGCACCCCCGCGGAGGACCGCATGAACACTGACCTCGACGACCGACCGGAGATCGACTCGGACGAGACCGATCTCCACGACGACGCAGCACCCGAGCGTGAGCCCGTCCGCGCGCACGCCCCGCAACGGCGGGGCCGCGGCGGATTCGATCCGCACGCCGATGCGGTCGCCAGCGCCGCGCGGTACGAATTCCGTCAGCGGGCCGTCCTCGGCCTGCTGATCGCCGCGATCATGACGTCGGCGCTCGCGCTGATCGTCTCGTCGCTCCTGTGGTGGCCGGCCGGTCTCGTGGCCGTGGCTCTCGTCGGTTACCTCTTCTACCTGCGGCGCCAGGTGCGTCTCGAACAGGAGATCCGGCGGCGTCGGCTCGCGCGACTGCAGCGGTCCCGCGCAGGCGGAGCCCGCGGAGATCACCACTACGTTCCGCAGCGTCTGCGCCGCCCGGGAGCCGTCGTCCTCGAGGTCGACGACGAGGACCCGGAGTTCGAACACCTCGATCGCTACGAGGACGACTACGGCATCGACCACGTATACGACGTCCGTGCGAGCGACGGGTACGACGAACCCGGCGACTACGTCGTTCCTCGCGCAGTGGGGGAATGATCGTCCCCACGATGCTTCCGGCGGGGCCCGCACCGATTCGGTGCGGGCCCCGTCCCCTCTTCGGAGCAGGCCACCGAAACCGCTCGTCACCTGCTCCGACACACCGATTTCGTGATGAACGGGGTGGTTTGCTAGAGTTTGCGAGTCGGTTCCCTCGGAACCTACGGGGCTGTGGCGCAGTTGGTAGCGCGCTTCGTTCGCATCGAAGAGGTCAGGGGTTCGATTCCCCTCAGCTCCACCCCCGAAAGCCTCGCCGTCGGCGAGGCTTTCGTCGTCTCCGGGCATTCGCTGGCGGGTCCGCGCAGAACCCGGCAGACTGTGTGGCATGGACCACAGGATGAGTGACGACGAGTTGCGTCGGGCGATCCGGGTACTGCGCGAGCGCGCCGATCTCGCGCGCAGCGAAGGTCGCCACGACGATGTCGAGATGATCGAACGCACCGTTCGGGACTACCAGGAAGAGATGGCGCAGCGACTCTGAGCTCCCTCCCGGTTGTTTCCTGGCGCGCCGGAGCGTCGTGTCGCCACGCCGACGCTAGGGTGTCGCCATGGCGATCACCGACCTGCGTGGAACCACATTCCTTGTGACCGGCGCTGCCAGCGGGATCGGCCGCGCCCTGGCCCATGCCGCGTCCGATCGCGGCGCCCGCCTGGTGCTCACCGACCTGCAGGAGAAGGCGCTCGACGACGTCGTCCGCAGCATTCGTGAGCGCGGTGGCACCGTACTGCACGCCGCAGCCCTCGACATCTCCGACTACGACGCCGTCACCGCATTCGCCCGCGACGTGCACGAGGCGTGCGGGTCCCTCGACATCGTCGCCAACGTCGCCGGGGTGTCCGTGTGGGGAACCGTCGACCGGTTGCGGCACGAGCACTGGAAGCTCATGGTGGACGTCAACCTCATGGGGCCGATCCACGTCATCGAGAACTTCGTGCCGGCCATGATCGAGGCCGGTCGCGGCGGGCACGTCGTCAACGTCTCCTCGGCGGCCGGGCTGCTGGCCCTGCCGTGGCACGCCGCCTACAGCGCAAGCAAATTCGGTCTGCGCGGGCTGTCCGAGGTGCTGCGGTTCGACCTCCGGCGCGACGGCATCGGCGTGTCCCTCGTCGTACCGGGTGCCGTGCGTACACCGCTCGTCGACTCCGTGCAGATCGTCGGTGTCGACCGCGACCGCCCGGAGGTCCGCAAGCTCACCCGCCGGTTCGTCCGCCACGCCGCGACCCCCGAGAAGGTGGCCGAGCGCATCGTCGCCGGCATCCTGAAGAACCGCTTCATGGTCTACACGTCGTTCGACACCCGGTTCGGCTACTGGTGGGCGCGCAAGTTCGCGCCGCCCTACAACCTCGTCATGCAGGCTGCCAACGACTACTTCCGTCGCGTGGTCGGCACGAGATGACGTCGGTGGGTCCGCCCCCGCTCAGCGGGGCCGGACCCACCGACATCACTCCGACGCGCGGTGCAGTTCGGCGTGCAGGTGGTGCGTCAGCGGCGTGTCGGCATGGGCCATCCAGAAGTCGTAGACGAGCACGTCGCCGTCGACCTCGAAACGCCGCCGGACCTCGTGCACGGGCTTGGCGTCGGGTGAGCGCTCCAGGGTGAGGGTGCTGAACTCCAGGACGCCGCCCTCGGGCCGGGCCCGCTGAATCTCGACGAACCCGGTGGGCTGCGAGACGAGCAGCTCGACGTCGTCCCCGCTGCGACGCAGGTAGCCGTTCTCGGTGTGCAGCGGGCGTCCCTCCGTCCGGTGCCGCGTA
This sequence comes from Rhodococcus sp. As11, assembly GCF_048957735.1. NCBI lineage: Bacteria > Bacillati > Actinomycetota > Actinomycetes > Mycobacteriales > Nocardiaceae > Rhodococcus > Rhodococcus sp. As11. The sequence goes on along the minus strand of NZ_JARDJE010000017.1, from coordinate 97,291 downwards.
CGGCTGACGTACATCAGGAAGGGCTTGCCGGGAATCGTCGCGAACTCGATCGTCTCGTCGTACGCGAAGTCGTCGATGGTGGGATAGTGGCCGTCGCCACCTCCGGTCCAGCGCCCGGCGAACGGTGCCAGGCACCCGAGCGGATCGTCGGCCATGAAATCTCCTCGTGTTCTCGGATCGGTGTGGTCTTCGCAATCGTTGTCGCCGTAGTCGACGCGCCTGACCCGGATGCCGCCGTCCTGCGCGATACCGTGAGCATATGAGTCATTGCTGGGGTGTCGAGTCCGAAGTCGGTGAACTCCGCGCCGTGATGCTGCACCGGCCCGGCGCCGAACTCGAACGCCTCACGCCCCGCAACAACGACCAGCTGCTCTTCGACGCCCTGCCGTGGGTGGCGCGCGCCCAGGAGGAGCACGACGCCTTCGCCGATCTGCTGCGCAGTCGCGGGGTCGAGGTGTTCCTGCTCGCGGACCTGCTCACCGAGACACTCGAGGCCAGTGGTGCCGCGCGGGTGCAGAGCGTCTCGTCGGCCGTCGACGCGCAGCGCCTCGGTCATGCGCTCGCGGAGGAGCTGACGGGCCATCTGCGTGCCCTGCCCGCTGCCGAACTCGCCCGGATCCTCATCGCGGGCATGACCTTCGACGAACTGCCCACGGTAGGCGGCGGCGCGGCTCCGTCCCTCGTGCGGTTGATGCACCACGGCTCCGACTTCGCCATCGCGCCGCTGCCGAACCTGCTCTTCACGCGCGATTCGTCGTTCTGGCTCGGATCACGGGTTGCGATCCCCAATCTGGCGTTGCCCGCCCGCCGGCGCGAGACCGGCCTCACCGACCTCATCTACGCCTTCCATCCGCAGTTCCTCCACGTGCGACGCGCGTACGAATCGCACACCGCACCCGTCGAGGGCGGCGACGTGTTGCTGCTCGCGCCCGGTGTCGTCGCCGTCGGGGTGGGGGAGAGGACGAGTCCGGCCGGTGCGGAAGCATTGGCGCGCAGCGCCTTCGACGACGGACTCGCGCACACGGTGCTGGCCGTTCCGATCGAGCAGCGGCGGGCGTCGATGCATCTCGACACGGTGTGCACGATGGTCGACGTCGACGCGGTGGTGATGTATCCGGCGATCCGGGACAGCCTGCAGGCCTTCACCATCCACCGTGAAGACGGGACGGTGCAGATCTCGGGGCCCCGCCCGTTCCTCGAGGCCGCCGCCGACGCGATGGGAATCGAGAAGCTGCGCGTCATCGACACCGGTCTGGATTCCGTTGTGGCCGAACGTGAGCAGTGGGACGACGGGAACAACACCCTCGCCGTGGCGCCCGGTGTCGTCGTCGCCTACGAACGCAACGTCGAGACGAACACCCGGCTCGAGGATTCGGGGGTCGAGGTGCTGCGGATCGCCGGGTCGGAACTCGGTTCCGGCCGCGGCGGTCCGCGATGCATGTCGTGCCCGCTCGCGCGCGCGGTCCTGTGATCCTCGCGTGCAGTTCTCGTCAGAGGATCTCGCGCACCTTGTCGACGGGACGGGCGAGCACGGTCCCCTTGTCGGTGACGACGAGCGGACGCTCGATGAGGATCGGGTTCGCGACCATCGCCTCGAGCAGTTCGTCCTCGGACGCTTCGGCCAGGTTCAGTTCCTTGTAGAGCGATTCCTTCTTGCGGATCGCCTCGCTCGGTGTGAGACCCGCCGCATCGAGCAGCCCACGCAGCTCGTCGAGAGAGGGCGGAGTGTCGAGATACTTGATCACGGTGGGTTCGAGTCCGTTCTCTTCCAGCAGCGCCAAAGTGTTGCGTGACGTGCTGCAGCGCGGATTGTGGTAGATCTTCGCCGTGGTTGCCATGGCCCGATTCTGCCCTGACGGACCCCTCGCTCCGCTGCGGCCGGCAGCCGTGTCGCCCGAATCGTCCCTGTTGAAGGTGCCGGAGAGCGTCAATACGATGTCCGCGCCCTGAAGTTTTGTGAGTTCTCGAGAAAAGGCACGGAGCACGATGTTCAAAGGTTTCAAGGATTTCCTGCTGCGCGGAAACGTCGTCGAACTCGCTGTCGCGGTGGTCGTCGGTGCGGCGTTCACGTCCATCGTCACGGCGTTCACCGACCACATCGTGAATCCGCTCGTCGCGGCGGTGGGCGGCGACAACGATATGGGCTTCGGCTTCCGCCTTCTGTCGTCGAACGACGCGACCTTCGTCAACCTCGGCGCCGTCATCTCCGCGGCGATCAACTTCTTCATCATCGCGGCTGTCGTCTACTTCGTGCTCATCGTGCCGGTCAACGCGGCCAAGGCACGCTTCGCGCCGGAGAAGGAGCCCGAGGACGAGCCGCTGAGCGAGACCGATCTACTCATCCAGATCCGTGACCTGCTCGAGACCGGCAGCTACAACCACGCCCCCGCCGAGGCGCCCTCGGCCGAAGCGCCGGTGAGGGTCATCGAGCGCTGATAACCTGCGAGAATGCTCGACCTCACCATCGATCCCGACTCGACCGTCCCGCCGTTCGAGCAACTGCGACGACGCATCGTCGACCTGGTACACGAGGGTGAGCTGATCGCCGGATCGAAGCTGCCCACCGTGCGGGGCCTCGCCGACACGCTCGGCATCGCCCCCAACACGGTCGCCAAGACCTATCGCGAACTCGAGAAGCTGGGGGTGCTCGAGGCCCGCGGGCGGGCCGGGACGTTCGTCGCCGACACGGGCGATCCCACCCGCACGCGGGCCCAGCGTTCCACCCACGAGTACGTCGCCGAGGTGCGCGCCCTGGGGATGTCCGACGACGAGATCCTCGACTTCGTCTCGGCCGCACTGCGCGCAGGCTGACCGGCCGGTGAGCAGCGCGGATAGGGTGCACACCCCGTCCGGAATGTGACTATTACCTCGGGTTCGGTGATTCGGCTCCGAAGCCGGCCGAAACTTGGAAGGTTTGTCGCATGAACGTGCCTGGTGATCGGCCCGGCTCCGAGGAGATCTCGGGTGCCGGTGCTCCTGTAGAAGCCGAGTCCGCAACGCAGCGGCCGCAGACCGACAAGGTGGTCTTCGGAGTTTCTGCCGCGCTGGTCGCGGCGATCGTGGTGTGGGGCCTGGCCGCCACCGAGAACTTCGGGACCGTCACCGGGAACATCCTCGACTGGGTCGTCGTCGAGTTCGGCTGGTTGTTCGTCCTCACGGCGAGCGCGTTCGTGTTCTACGCGCTCTGGCTCGCCCTGAGCCGCTACGGGCGGATCCCACTGGGCAAGGACGGCGAGAAGCCGGAATTCCGCACCGTCAGCTGGATCGCGATGATGTTCGCCGCCGGGATGGGTATCGGCCTGATGTTCTTCGGTGTCGCCGAGCCGCTCTCGCACTTCGTCGAACCGCCACCCGGCACCATCGGTGGCACCGGTATCGCGATGGCGACCTCGATGTTCCACTGGAGCCTGCATCCCTGGGCGATCTACGCCGTCGTCGGTCTGACCATCGCGTACGGCACCTTCCGGAAGGGACGCAAGCAGCTCATCAGCTCGGCGTTCATCCCGCTCCTCGGACGCCGGGCCGAAGGTCCGCTCGGCAAGGTCATCGACATCCTCGCCCTGTTCGCGACCCTGTTCGGTACCGCGGCGTCGCTCGGTCTGGGCGCTCTGCAGATCGGATCGGGTTTCGAGGTCACCGGCTGGCTCGAGTCGGCGGGAGTGATGCTGCTGGTCGCGATCGTCGCGCTGCTCACTCTCGCGTTCATCGCGTCCGCAGTCACCGGTGTGGCCAAGGGCATCCAGTACCTGTCGAACATCAACATGGTCCTCGCCGCCGTCCTGGCACTGTTCGTCTTCGTGCTCGGGCCCACGGTGTTCATCCTCAACCTCGTGCCCACCACCCTCGGCGCGTACGCCGCCGAGTTCGCCCGGATGTCGGCCCGCACGGCCGCATCCAACGACGCCGCGGGCGAATGGCTGTCGAGCTGGACGATCTTCTACTGGGCATGGTGGGTCTCGTGGGCGCCCTTCGTGGGCATGTTCCTCGCCCGCATCAGCCGCGGCCGCACCATCCGGGAATTCGTCGTGGGCGTCATCCTCGTCCCCAGCCTGGTCAGTCTCGTGTGGTTCTCGATCTTCGGCGGCGCCGGCATCGGACAGCAGCTGGACGGCCTGGACATCGCCGGTGCCGACAGTGTCGAAGGGCAGCTGTTCGGGATGCTCGGCAACCTCCCGCTCACCGGTGTCGCCACGGTCGTCGCGATGCTGCTCATCGCCATCTTCTTCATCTCCGGAGCCGACTCCGCCTCGATGGTCATGGGCACTCTCAGCCAGCGCGGCACCCTCGCACCCCGGCGCACGGTGGTGATCTTCTGGGGCGGACTCACCGGCGGGGTTGCGGCACTGCTGCTGTGGAGCGGCGGCTCGGAAGCCCTCAACGCCCTGCAGACGATGACGATCATCGCCGCCGCCCCCTTCCTCCTCGTGATGATCGGCCTGTGCGTGTCGCTGTACCGGGATCTGCAACGCGACCCACTCATCACGGGTGGACGCAGGAAACGGACGCTGCGCAGGGTCGAATGACCGAGCGGTCCCGGATCGAGGACGTCGAGTTCCTGCTCGACGTCCTCGATCTCCGTCCGGGCATGTCGGTTCTCGCGATCGACACCGGACCGGCCTCCGGTGTGGTCGCCGGACACCTCGGTCCGGACGCCCGGCTACGCGTGGTACCGACCGCGACGCGGCTCCACGAGTTCGTGGGCCGCGAGACGTTCGACCGCATCTACGCCGTGAACGTCCCCGACTTCCGCGAGGACACCGCGGCCGTGGCCGCCCTCGCGCCGATGCTGACCGACGACGGACGGTTGTGGGTGATCGACGGGGCAAGGGCGGGGGAGGACACCGGGACGATCTCGATGACGGTGAGCACCGTTCTCGCACAGGCAGGATTCGCGATCGTCGACATCCTCGAACGCGGGTCGCGGGTCGCGGTGTGGGCGGCGGTCGCACGGCGGCATCACGGGTGACACACGACGCCGCGTGCCTGCGGTGAGTTGTCGTCCACCGCGAGTACGGTGTCGCCTGCCCGGCAGTTGCTCTTCGAGAGGAGTGCGCGTGACCGACACCGACAGATTCGACGAGACCCTCGACCGCGACTGGACCCGCTACGCGTCGCAGCTCGCCCGGCGCATCTCCGAACTCACCGGATCCGACGCTTTCGAGCTGCGCGCCGAGACCGCCTCGGGCGCCGCGGCCTGCGTGCGGGTGCGGGCGGGCTCCGGTGGGCGTGCCACCGTCGAGGTCACCGGATCCGAGCCGGTCACCCGGCCCGTCTCCGAGGCCGACATGCTCGCCCGTCACATCGTGTCGGTGCTGCGCGGTCGTGGAGAAGTGCCGCATCCTGCCTTCCTGCAGGCCCACCCACCGTCCGCCCTCGGCGACCTGCGCGAGCGCGTGAGCGACGCCCTCGCCCACGCCCTGGGCCGCCCCGTGCCGGTCGACGCCGACGGCGACTTCGTCGTGATCCTCGACTCCCAGGTGGTCTTCGTCATGATCGACGACGACGGCAACATCAGGTTGTGGGCGCCGCTGTTGCACGCGATCCCCGAGGACGACATCCCTGGAGCCGCGCCGAACGGCGGTCGCACCCACGCGCTGACCGAGCTCACCGAACTGAACCGGACGTGGTCGCACATCAAGGTGGTGCTCGTCGAGGACCGGCTCGTCGCCACCGTCGACCTGCTCGGCGATCCGTTCGTGCCCCGCCACCTGTCCGAACTGCTCGAGCGGCTCAAGGGCTTCCTCACGGTCGTCGACGAGCGGTTCGCCCGCCGGTTCGACGGCGTCCGCTACGGCTCCGACAGAGAGCGCGAGGTCGATCTGCCCACCGAGGACACCGTCCTCGACGAACCGAACTGAAGCTCCGCTCAACGCCGGAGACGGGCTCCGCTCAGCGCCAGCTGGGGAGCCACAGCTGATCGTTCCAGTGCTCCGGAGTGATCGGCAGAGCCGTGAGGATCGGCCACAACCACACGAAGTTCGCGATCACGAGCCCGACGTACAGGCACACCACGAGCAACCCGGTCGTCCGCCGTTCCTTCGACGCGTGCGGCGAACCGAGGATGTCGCCGAGCACGAGCACGACACCCATCACGAGGAACGGCGCCATCGGCACCGCGTAGAAGTAGTACATCTGCCGGTCGAGGTTCGCGAACCACGGCAGGATCCCCGCGCCGTAGCCGGTGAGAACCGCGGCCCACCGCCAGTCGCGGCGGACGAGCACCTGCCACAGCCCCCACCCGAGGACCGGCAGCGACACCCACCACAACGCCGGCGTTCCCAGCAGCATGACGGCCTTGACGCACTGCTCGGCGTCGCACCCGCCGATCCGCTCGCCGTCGGCGAAGTAGTACAGCATCGGACGCAGCCCCATCGGCCACGTCCACGGCTTCGATTCCCAGGGGTGCTGGTTGCCGGCCGAGTTCGTCAGACCGGAGTGGAACTCGAGGACGCTCGCGCTGTAGTACCAGAGCGACCGCAGCGCGGCGGGCACGAAGGAGAACATCCCGTCGTGCCCGATCTGCGTGCCGACCGCGTGACGGTAGACGCCGGTCTCGCTCGCGAACCACGCCCAGTAGGTCGACAGGTACACCCCGAGCGGAACGAGCACGAGGGCGTAGAGCGCGGGACCGATGTCGCGCAGCGCCGTCCCCACCCAGGGGCGCTGCACCCGGTACGCGCGGCGCGCCGCGAGGTCGAAGGCCACGGACATCAGGCCGAAGAACGCGATGAAGTACAGACCCGACCACTTGGTGCCGACCGCCAGGCCGAGCAGAATGCCCGCGCCGAAGCGCCACCAGCGCACACCGAAGCGGGGACCCCACACACTGTCGAGAACACGGCCCTCGGCGTGGACCCGGGCCATCCGGGCACGCACGTCGTCGCGGTCGACGATCAGGCAACCGAAGGCGCCGACGACGAAGACCGCTTGGAAGATGTCGAGCATGCCCAGGCGGGACGACACGAAGGTCACGCCGTCGACGACGAGCAGCAGCCCGGCGATCGCACCGAGCATCGTCGACCGGGTCATCCGCCGCACGATCCGCACGACCAGCAGGACGAGCACGACACCGGCGACCGCGGCCGAGAAGCGCCAGCCCCACGCGCTGTATCCGAACAGGGCCTCGCCGAGCGCGATCAGCTGCTTGCCCACGGGCGGATGCACGACGAGCCCGTAACCGGGGTTGTCCTCGATCCCGCCGCCGGTGAGCACCTGCCAGCCCTGCGGGGCGTAGTGCTTCTCGTCGAACACCGGTGTCTTCGCGTCGGTGGGGTAGTTGAGCATCGTGAACCGCGTGATCGCGGCGAGTGCCGTGACGAAGGCGGTGACGATCCAGCCGCGGACCCGGTCACCGGGTAGCGGATCGGGTGCGGGTACGAGCGGGCCGGGACCGAGAAGGCGGCGGTCCGAGGCCTGGGAAGGACTACGGTCCGGGGCCTCGGAAGGGCTGCGGTCCGTCACGGTCACCTCCCGATCGTAGGCTGAGCCGTATGCAGGCAGCCAAACCGGTCCAGGGCGCGAATCCGGGAGAGGGCCGGCTCGTGCTGGCCGCCACTCCGATGGGCGACGTGGGGGACGCCTCGACGCGCCTTCGCGACGCGCTCGGCACCGCCGACGTGATCGCCGCGGAGGACACCCGCCGAACCAAGGCCCTCGCCGCGGCGCTCGGCGTCACCATCACCGGACGGGTCGTGAGCTTCTACGACCAGGTCGAGGTGTCGCGGTTGCCGGGCCTCGTCACCGACATCGAGGACGGCCGCACGGTTCTGCTCGTCACCGACGCCGGGATGCCCTCGGTGAGCGATCCCGGCTACCGGCTCGTCGCGGCGTGCGTCGAGGCCGGCCTGCCGGTGACCTGTCTGCCCGGCCCGTCCGCTGTCACCACCGCTCTCGCGTTGTCGGGTCTGCCCGTGGAGCGGTTCTGCTTCGACGGGTTCCCGCCCCGCAAGCCGGGGCAGCGACGCGCGTGGTTCGCAGCGCTCGTCCACGAGCCCCGCGCGGTGGTGTTCTTCGAGGCACCGCACCGGCTCGCCGCGTGCCTGGCCGACGCCGTCGACGTGCTCGGCGGGACGCGCCGGGCCGCAGTCTGCCGCGAACTCACCAAGACCTACGAGGAAGTGCGGCGCGGAACGCTCGCCGAGCTCGCCGAATGGGCCGTCGACGGTGCGCGCGGCGAGATCACCGTGGTGCTCGAAGGGGCGGTCGCGGTCGCCACCGATCCCGTCGACCTCGTCGACGAGGTGGAACGGATGGTCGCGGACGGGATGCGGCTGAAGGACGCCTGCGCGGTCGTCGCCGAGTCGGCGGCGAAGTCGTCCGGTGCGTCCGTCTCGAAGCGCGAACTGTACGACGCGGTGCTGGGCGCCCGTCGCGGCTGAGAAGAACGCATATCGGACGCGCCGTGGGGTCCGAGGACACTCCGTGCCACGGAAGCCTAAACTCTGCCGGGTCCCAGGCACAGACGTCACCGGTCGGTCGGACGCTGTCGGGGGCTTGCGACGATCAGGAGGACGCGGATGGATTCGGCGAACGATTTCCTCGTCGGGGTGGCAGGGGTGGTGTGGGGGCCGTATCTGCTCATCCCACTGCTGTTGGGTACGGGCCTGGTGCTCACGGTGCGGCTGCGGGGCGTCCAGTTCCGCAAGTTGTGGCCCGCGCTGCGGCTGGGTCTGATCACCCGGCACGACGAAGGCGCCACCGAAGGCGACATCTCCCAATACCAGGCCCTGACCACCGCGCTGGCCGCGACGGTGGGCGTGGGCAACATCGCCGGCGTCGCCACCGCGATCTACTTCGGTGGTCCCGGGGCGCTGTTCTGGATGTGGATCACCGGTCTGGTCGGCATGGCCAGCAAGTACTCCGAGGCCTTCCTGGGCGTGAAGTACCGCACCACCGACGCCAAGGGTGAGCAGAGCGGGGGTCCGCAGTACTACCTCGCCCGCGCCATCCCCAACAAGTTCGGTCTCGTCCTGAGCCTGCTGTTCGCGGTGTTCGCCGTGCTCGCCAGCTTCGGCATCGGCAACATGACCCAGGCCAATACGGTCGCGACCCAGCTCGACGGCACCTTCGGTGTGCCCACCTGGCTCAGCGGCTTCGTGATGACGGTGCTCGCCGCGGCGGTCCTGCTCGGCGGTATCAAGTCCATCGGCAAGGTCACCGCCGGTTTCGTGCCCGCCATGATCGTGCTGTACGTGGGCGCCGGCATCGTCGTCCTCGCCGTCAACTTCTCGCAGATTCCCGAGGCCTTCGCGCTGATCTTCACCGATGCGTTCACGGGCACCGCCGCCACCGGTGGCTTCATCGGTTCGGTGTTCATGATCGCCCTGCGCTACGGCGTGGCCCGCGGCATCTTCTCCAACGAATCGGGAATGGGCAGCGCCGCGATCGCCGCGGCCGCCGCCCAGACCACGCATCCGGTCCGTCAGGGCCTGGTGTCCATGACGCAGACCTTCATCGACACGATCATCGTGGTCACCTTCACCGGTCTGGTCATCATCACGACCGGCGCCTGGCAGTCGGGTGAGCAGGGCGCCGCGATGACGTCGGCCGCCTTCGCCGACGGCCTCGGTGGGGAATGGGGTCACTGGATCGTCGCCATCTCGGTCGTCTTCTTCGCCTTCTCGACGATTCTCGGCTGGTCGTACTACGGCGAGCGGTGCGTCGAGCGTCTCGTCGGTCGCCGCGGTGTGGTGCCCTACCGCGCGGTCTTCGTGGTCGTCGTGTTCATCGGTGCCACCACCCAGCTCGAGGTGGTCTGGAACTTCTCCGACGTGATGAACGGCCTCATGGCGTTGCCGAATCTGATCGGTCTGCTCGTGCTGTCGGGTCTGATCGCCCGGGAGACGAAGGCGTACCTGGATCGCGATCCGTATCTGTTGAACAGCCCCGTCGCGACGGACGATCCCGACGTCGTGAAGTAGGCCGGGGATACGCGAAGGGCCCCGCGTGATGCGGGGCCCGAACGTATGTGGAGCATGCCTCCACGCCGACCCGGAACTACCCCTCGTCAGTCCCTATCGGCGTGGAGGCCCCCGCCCCACGCTGCAAGGTCGAACCTTGCGTGGTCACCACTGTTCCGGACCGGAATGGGAGACAAAAAATACCGACCGGCGCGGAACCGGTATCATCCCTGTTCAGGCATGGTGAGGAATTTTTCCGCAGCGGATGTTTCAGCGCGGAGAACGGGAGTACGAGGGGCGCGGAACGGATGGGAGACAGCGACGGAAAGGCTGGTTCGGCGCAGCGTCAGTTCTTCGCCGATCAGTTGCGGATGCTGTTCGCCGCCGCCGGCCGTCCCGCCCTCAAGAAGGTCGTCTCGGATGCCTCGAGCGTCGCCCGCGCGGTGGGCAGCGACCGGAGTGTCTCCGTCCAACGGGTCAGCGACTGGCGCAACGGCACCCGGATGCCGGCCGGCTTCGAGTCGGTGCATCCGGTGCTCGTGGTCCTCATCCGGGCGGCCCGGGAACTCAACGCCGAACCGCCGGCTCCCGGTCTGTACTCCCTGAAGCAATGGGAGAGTTGGTGGAAGGCCGCGCGTGGTCAGGCGAACGCTCCGCGCACCAAGGAGTCGGCGGCGGTTTCCGTGCCGCCCGGGATCCGTCCGTACAAGGGACTCGCGTCCTACCGCCAGAACGACGCCCGGTTGTTCTTCGGACGGACGCAGAGCGTGCGCAGCCTCGTCGATGTGGTGACGGCCTCCCACGGACAGGGACCGGTCGTGGTGACCGGTGCCTCCGGCGTCGGCAAGTCGTCGCTGGTGCAGGCCGGCATCATTCCGCAGTTGTGCTCCGCACCGGACTGTCACCCGGTGGTCCTCACCCCCGGCACCGACCCGGTGGCACGACTCGTCGACGCGCTGCCCGAGCTGGCCGACGTCGTCGACCCCACCGACCACGTCGCGGTCCACGCGGCCCTGCGTGCCGCGGCATCGCGGAGCTCGTCGTCGTTGCTGCTGATCGTCGTGGACCAGATCGAGGAACTGTTCACCCAGTGCAACGACAGTTCTCTCCGCGGTGCCTTCCTCACCCTCCTCGAGACCGCGTCGACCGGTACGGACGGTGACGCTCCGGCCCTCGTCGTCGCGACGATGCGCTCGGATTTCTACGACCAGGCCGTGACGACCCCGGTGCTCGCCCGGGCTCTGGAGCGGCGCACCAAGACCGTCCAGCCGCTCGACCGCGACGACCTGGTCGAGGTGATCACTGCTCCCGCCAAACTCGTCGGGGTCCGTCTCGAACCGGGTCTCGTCGATCTCATCCTCCACGACCTCACGGGTCTGACCGACGGCGAGATCAGCGGCACCGAACTTCCCCTGCTGTCCCACCTGCTCGACTCGCTGTGGGACAAGCGCAGCGGCGGCACGCTCACCGTCGCCGCATATCGCGCGACCGGCGGTGTCCGCGGATCCGTCGCCGCCGGCGCCGAACGGGCGTGGGAGAACCTCACCGACGACGCCGACCGCGCTTGCGCCCGGTCGATGCTCGTCCACCTGGTCTACGTCACCACGACCGGCACGGACGTCAAGATCGCGCGCCCGCTGAACGAACTGCTGGCGGTGGGAGGCAAGGATCGTGCCGCGTCGAAGCGCGTGCTCGACCATTTCGTGTCGGCGCGGGTGCTCGTCGTCGACGCCGAGTGTGTCGAACTCATCCACGACGCCGTGATCGACGCGTGGCCCCGGCTCAAGTCGTGGATCCAGCAGGACCGCGCCGGCGCCGCTCTGCGGCAGCAGATCGAGGCCGACGCGTTGACCTGGCTCGGATCCGGACGCAACCGCGAACTGCTCTACCGGCGCGGCCGCATGGATGTCGTGAGCGAGCAGAACCCGCATCTCGCCATGGCGGGGTCCTCCGAGGACCGTCGTGGACCGGTCGCGCTCAGCTCCACGGCCGTGGCCTTCCTCGATGCCTCCCGGCGGCAGATCGCTCGTGAGGCACGCGCACGCCGCGTCGGCATCTCGGCGATGGCGTTGTCGACGATCATCGCGTTCGTGATGACGGGTCTGGCCTGGGTCGCGAAGGGCCGGGCCGAAACGGAGCGGAGCGCCGCCCAGTTCCAGCAGATCGTCGCGCTGTCCGATTCCCTGCGCAACGAGGACCCCACGACCTCGGCGAATCTCGCGCTGGTGGCGGCCGAACTCCAGCCCGACAGTCCGGTCGCGTACTCGCGGCTCATCGCCAGCCAGGCCGTGCCCCTCGCCTACACGCTGAGCGGGCACAGCGGACCGGTCTACGGTGTCGTCGTCTCACCCGACGGCTCCACCCTCGCCTCGGCGAGCGACGACGGCACCGTCCGATTGTGGGCGCTCGACGGCGACGAACCGGTGGCGGTGGGCGAGCCGCTGCAGTTGTCGACGAAGTACATGGCGTCCGTCTCGTTCAGCCCCGACGGCCGTTTCCTCGCGATGGGTGCAGGTGACGGTGGGGTGTGGATCTACGACGTGACGGATCGTGCCGCGCCGCGCGTGGTGCTCGACCGGCAGGTCTACGCCGGCGGCGCCGTGCACAACGTGCGGTATTCACCCACCGGGCGGGTGCTCGCCGTGCCGTACGACGACGGACGCGTGGCACTCGTCGACACTGCGGATCCCGGTTCGGGCCGTTTCCCCGTCACCCTCGTCGACGAGCACGACGGCGGTGTCCGGACGGTCGCCTTCCGTCCCGGAGGGCAGATCCTCGCCACGTCCAGCGACGACCGCACCGTCCGGTTGTGGGACGTGAGCACGCCGTCGAGGCCGGTGTCGCTCGGTGAGCCACTGACCGGGTTCGGCGACGTCGCCCATTCGGTGAGCTTCAACGGAGACGGTACGGTCCTCGCGGCGAGCAGCGACGACGGTGTGCTGCACCTGTTCGACACCACCGATCCACGCGCGGCCCGTCCACTGGGGGCGCCGACCAACGCCCACACCGGTGGGGTCTGGAACATCGCTTTCCTGCCCGACGGACGCACACTTGCGAGCGCCTCGTGGGACGGCACCGCGAAACTGTGGGACCTCGACCCCGCCACGCGCACGCTCGACGAGGTCGACCCGCCGCTGACCGGACACGGAGGTGGCGTGCCCACGCTCGCGGTCAGCCCGACGGGGAACACCCTCGTCACCGGAGGACAGGACGCCAACGTCCGGGTGTGGACGATGCCGCAGACCCGCGTGGCCGTGGCCGACGGTGCGCTGACCCGGCCCGCGATCGATCGGGCCGGAACCCTTGTCGCGACCGGCAGCTACGGCCCCGATGTCACCCTCTGGCGGGTCGGCCGGGGCGGCGACTGGAACCGTGCCGGCGGGATCGCGTTGCCGCGTCCGCTCGGCGGAGCCTACGTGTGTGCGCTCTCGCCCTCGGGGACGATCCTGGCCACGGCGCCGACATCCGGGGGCAGCGTGCAGTTGTGGGACGTGCGCGATCCGTCGGCACCGAAGCCGTTCGGCGACCCGGTGCCGCTGGCCACGAGGTTCACCTCCGCCGTGGCGTTCGGACCCGACGGCACGACCCTCGTGACCGGCGCCGACGACTTCTCGGTGCAGTTGTGGGACATCGCGGATCCAGCGGAGCCCGTGCCCTGGGGTGAACCGCTGACCGGGCCGAAGAATCTCGTGCGCAGTGCGGCCGTCAGTCCCGACGGCCGGAGCCTGGTGGTCACGAGCGCCGACAGCGAGATCTACGCGTGGGACGTCACCGATCCGCGCTCCCCGGGACGGGTGAACGTCACGGACGGGCACGCCACCGGGGTGAACACCGTGGCCTTCGGCGGTTCGAGCGACGTCCTGGTGACCGGTGGCGACGATCACGACGTCGTGGTCTGGGACCGCGCCGAGTCCGGAGATTTCGTCGCCCGCGACACCCGGTTGAGCGGCCACCGCGGCACCGTCTACTCGGTGTCGATCACCCCGGACGGCACCCGCGCGGTCAGCGGGAGCGACGACGGGACGGTCCGATTGTGGGACGTCGCCGACCCGGACGGGATGCACGAGATCGGTGGGCCGGTCACCGAGATCGGGACGGGACGCTGGCAGGTCACCTTCGCGCCCGACGGCACCATCGTCGCCGCCGGCGGCGACGGTCTGCTCCGCACGTGGGGGCTCGATGCCGACGCCGTGGTGGCCCGCATCTGCCGTTCCACCTCCGTGCGACTCGACGACGTGCTCGACCGCTACGAGTTACCGGCGCCGCCGAACGGAGTGTGCTGAGCGCCGGCCCGGCTGTCGCCGAGCGTGAGGATGCTCGCAGCCTTGTCGAGGCATTCCTGCCATTCGGCCTCGGGATCCGAGTCGATGGTGATGCCGCCACCGACACCGAGCGCGCACACGCCGTGGCCGGTGTCGTCGTGACCGAACTCGACCGTGCGGATCGCGACGTTCAGTTCGGTGCCGGCGATCGGACTCGTCATGCCGACGGTTCCGCAGTAGACGCCCCGCGCCGAACCCTCCCATCGGGTGAGCAACGTGCGGGCCCGGATCTTCGGGCACCCGGTGACGGAGGCGGGCGGGAACGCCGCGTCGAGAATGTCGGCGACCGTCACGCCCGGTCGCCGCTCCGCCGCGACGGTGGACACCAGGTGCCACACCCCCGGGGCGGGCCGCACCGTCAGCAGATCCTCGGTCCGCACCGAACCGGTCTCGGCGACGCGACCGAGATCGTTGCGGACGAGGTCGACGATCATCACGTTCTCGGCGACGTCCTTGGCAGAGGCCCGTAATCGCGCCGGGTCGGCGGAGCGGGGGAGTGTGCCCTTGATCGGGCTCGACCGCATCGTGTCGTCGTGGAGGGAGACGAACAGTTCGGGCGACAGCGACGCCACTGCGCCCCAGGATCCCTGCAGGTAGGCGGCTCGTGTCGGGGCCGTCCGGGAGATTCCGTCGGCGAAGAACGCCAGCGGGTCGCCGTCCCACCGTCCGGTGAACCGGGTGCATACGCACGCCTGGTACACCTCGCCGGCGCGGATCGCCTCGAGGCACCGTTCGACGCCGCGGCGGTGCTCGTCGCGGGAGGGCGGCGTCCATGCGATGTGCCAGCCGGAGGCCACGGGCGAGGGATCGAGGACGGCGGAGGCGAGATCGTCGGGGCAGGGTGCGGTGCCGAGGGTCTCGTACCACCAGCAGCCGGCGGCGTCGAGGCGAAGGACGGTGTCGGTCCACCCGCTGGCGGCCAGGGGCAGCGCGGGGCGGTCCGGGACGCGATCCGGGTAGGCGAGGTATCCGATGCGTCCACCACCGATGAGTGGCCGGTCGCCGCCGGAGACGGGAGCATCCGGCGAGAGCGAGAAGGCCTCCGCCGGTGGTACGGATTCGACGGAGACGGACGGGACGAGCACGGCCGCAGCCCCGAACCACTCGCCCGACAGCGCAGCCGGGCCGGGGACGGCCAGGATCCGGGCGCGTTCCGCCAGTGCACCGAGAACGCGATCGACGGTGCCGCCGCGGCCGAGTCGTTCCATCCGCATGGCGTCAGCTTGTCATGGCCGGTCGGAGGCGCCGGGACGAGCCCCGAGATGTGTGAGCTTGTCGGGATTGCGCACTACGTAGACCCCGGTGACCAGGCCCTCGTCGATCTCGAAGTGCAGCACCATGTCGAGGACCCCTGCCGAACGGACGAGGACGCCCGGCATCGAGTTCAGCACGGCCGGCTCGATGGTCATGTCGGGCAATGGGTGCCGGACCAGCCCGAGGAACAGTCGGGCGACCTTCGTGGCGCCGAGGACCGGGACCCGGGCCGCATCGACCTTGCCTCCGCCGTCGGCGAGGTACACGACGTCGGGAGCCAGCAGCGACAGCAATCCGTCGAGATCGCCGGTGGTCGCCGCGGCAAGGAAGGCGGTGACCACCCGGTCGGTCTCGGCGCCCGCCGGGGTGAAGCGCCGCTGCTTGGCGTGGACGTGCGCGCGGGCACGATGCGCGATCTGCCGGACGGCGCTCTCCGTGCGGTCGACCGCGTCGGCGATGCGTCCGTACTCGAAACCGAACACCTCGCGCATCACGAAGACCACACGTTCGACCGGCGTCAACGTCTCCAGTACCAGCAGCATGGCGGTGGACACCGCCTCGGCGAGTTCGACCTCGTGGGCCGCGTCGGGAGCGGTGAGGATCGGTTCGGGCAGCCACGGCCCGACGTAGTCCTCCCGGCGGCGCTGCGCCGACCGCAGCGAGTTCAGCGCCTGGCGCGTGACGATCTGTGCCGCGTAGGCCCGCGGGTTGTCGACGGCATCGGTGTCGGCGCGGGCCCAGCGGAGGTAGCTCTCCTGCAGGACGTCCTCGCTGTCGGCGACGCTGCCGGTGATCTCGTAGGCGATCGAGAACAGCAGTCCCCGATGTTCGGTGAAGACGTCGTCGCCGGTCATACGTGCGCATTCTCCCGTGCGGCCGTGTCCGGTCCGCGCCGGGTCGGCAGGGCCCGCCCGCGCGCCTGGAGTTGCATGGTGCGGATGGTCCCACGAACGACGGCTTCCTTCACCGGTGCTGCGAGCCGTCCCCGCACCGCCCACCTCGAGGGGGTGTCGTCGCGGGCGGACAACTGCACCACGCCGCGATCGCGGCCCAGCGAGACGCAGGTCGAGACGAACCCGAGCGAGAGCGGTGCCGGTTCGCGTCCCTGCAGCAGTTGCCACACCGTGTCGGCGCCGTGGCTGCCCAGCGGCATCGCTGCCTGGCAGCTCATCCGCAGGTGGTCGTTGCCCTCCACCACCACCGCGTCGCCCACTCCGACGATCGGTGTGCCGTCGACCGCCTGAAGGGTGTCGCGGACCCGGAGGCGGCCGGCGTCGTCGACCGGCAGTCCGCTGCGACGGGCGAGGTCGGGGACGGAGAAGCCTGCCGTCCGGACCACAAGGGTCGCGGGAATCGCGGTGCCGTCGTCGAGTTCGACGGACTCCTCGTCGATGCGGGTGACCCGTGCTCCCGAGCGCAGCCGGACGCCCAGCTCCTCCAGCCGGCGACGGATGTAACGCCGTGTGTCCTCGGGTAGGCCGGTGCCCGGATCGCCGACGAGGGCGAGTGAGTGTCGCGGATGTGCCTGTGCGAGTTCGGTGACGGTCTCGACGCCGGTGAGGCCACCGCCGATCACGACGACGGACGCGTGATCGTCCACGGCCACGAGTGCGTCGTGGAGAGCTGTGGCCGAGTCGAGGTCGGCGACGGAGAACACTTTCTGTGCCTCGGGAATCGCGCCGGGAACCGATGTGCTGCCCACGGCGTGGACCACCGCGTCGCACCGCAGGACCGTCCCGTCGGCGAGGGCCACCGCGTGCGGTTCGATCCGTTCGGCCGAACCGACATGCAGCGTCGCCCGCGGATGCAGGAGATCGGCCAGGTCGTGCGTGGCGGTGCCGGATCCGGCCGCCACCTGGTGGAGCCGGACCCGTTCGACGAAGACGGCGCGCGGGTTCACCACCGTGACCGCGACTTCGGGATGTTCGGCCAGGAGTCGGTTCGCGGCCATCACCCCGGCGTACCCCGCGCCTACGACCACCACGTGGAATTGCGTTGTCATCGCTCTCGTCCCTTCGCTGTCGGAAGTGGTGCTACCGACGTGACACCGCTCGCGGCGCGGATGTGACACGACGTGGGCGCAGCATGCTGTGATGTCCGTCACCCTGGTGATCGACCGCTTGGATGATCGGCCTTCAGCGATCGACGGGCTGGGGCCCGGGGGTGAGCGAGGCGGCGTCGGCCGCATCGCGACCGGCGTGGAAGCCGTCGGCGTCGACACCGCGGCTACGCGAGTCGCGGGTGACGGGAAACAGTCGCCGGAACTCGGTGTCGACGGCATCGGACCGACGGGCGAGGATCGGCGCGAGGGTCGTGATGGGTACCCGCGCCTCGGCTGCGGCGTCGGCGGTGGCCCGGACGTCGGCCTCGCGGAGACGTTCGCCGATCCGATGCGCGTAGCCGGTGAGGAAGGCACGGCGGAAGGAGGTCGCGGACGATCCTCGCCGGCCCGCCGTGCCGGTCGCCCGCACGGCCCGCCCCGCCTGCACGAGCAGGGAGGTGAACAGCATCTCGGCCTGCTGCAGGTCGGTCGCGGTGCCGACGATCGTCGCGATCTGCACGCGGGTGAACCACACCGTGCGCACCCGGTTCGCATCGCCGATCGCGGTGAGAAGCAGGACCTTCTCCCGGATGTACGGATTGTGGAGGTGGATGCGCCGGCCCACGACGGGGTCGGTGCGGGAGCCGGGTCCGGCGAGCAGTGCGGCCCCCACTGCATGGCGGGAGACGAGTTCCTGCGCTTTCGCGGTGAGCGCTTCCGCCTCGTCGGGGAAGTCGGTGGATTCGGCCTTCGACAACAGTGCGCGGATGCGTTCGAGAATCCGGATGTCGGGCGGCGAGGAGGCAACGGTGTCGGCGGAGCGGACGGACGGCCACCGTGAGGGCGGCGGCATGAGGATCGCGAAGGACGGCAGGTACTTCCAGGTGAAGGCGAGGCCCTCGATCTCGAAGCGGGTGACGTCGGAGGCGGCCCGGCGCAGACCGTCGGCCAGTGCCGGGGCTTGCGTGGCGTGGACGAGATACGGGTGTCGTCGGGAGATCTCGTCGATCTGCCGTACCCACTCGACGGGGGCGCGTTCGGCCGCACGCCGGATCTGCGCATCGAACAGCATCGTGGCCGCGGTGAGCGCGACGTCGGACGTGCCGCCCGAACGGGCCGTCACGTGCAGGATGTCGGCGGGCTGCCACCCCCGCTCGTAGGCACCGCCCAACTCGGAGAGGAGAGCGTGCTCGTTCAGGCCACCGTTTCGAACGTGTGTTCTATCGCTGCGCATGCGCCGCAGTGTGGCGCACGGCACCGACAGGTTCCTGTGGCGCCGCAGAACACGCTGGTCGGCGTTCTCCGGCGCCGGACGGAACCGTGTGGTGAGACCTCAGTCCTCGTCGACGTATCGCGGGAACACCGGCGCGGGCGCGGGCAGTGCCGTGCCGGGAGCCAGACGGGTGGCGACGGCGTCGAACTCCCGCGCCTCCGGTGCCTGACCGAGCAGGTCGAGGATCTTCGCACCGGAATCCGGCATCACCGGCTGGACGAGCAGACCGACGATCCGCACGACCTCGAGCGTGACGTAGAGGACCGTCGCCATCCGCTCGGGATCGGTCTTGCGCAGCACCCACGGCTGCTGCGCGGAGAAGTAACGGTTGGTTTCGCCGAGCACGTGCCAGATCGCTTCGAGACCCAGATGCAGGGCCTGGACGTCGAACTCGGCGCGCACCTTCCCCAGCAGTGCGTCGGCCTGGGCGAGCATGGCCTCGTCGTCGGCGGTGAACTCGCCCGGCGTGGGCACCGTACCCTCGAGGTTCTTCGCGACCATCGTCAGGGACCGCTGTGCGAGGTTGCCGAGGTCGTTGGCCAGATCGGCATTGATGCGGGTGACGATGGCCTCGTGGCTGTAACTGCCGTCCTGGCCGTAGGAGATCTCGCGGAGCAGGAAGAAGCGCAGCTGATCGAGGCCGTACTGCTTCACCATCTCGAGGGGATCGACGACATTGCCGACCGACTTCGACATCTTCTCGCCCTTGTTGAACAGGAAGCCGTGGACGAAGACCCGCTCGGGCAGTTCGAGGCCCGCGGACATGAGGAAGGCCGGCCAGTACACGGTGTGGAACCGCGTGATGTCCTTGCCGATGATGTGCAGATCGGCCGGCCAGTACCGGCGGTACGACTCCGCCTCGGTGTCGGGGAAACCGGCCCCGGTGAGGTAGTTGGTCAGTGCGTCGACCCACACGTACATGACGTGATCGGGATGGTGGGGAACCGGAACTCCCCAGTCGAAGGTCGTGCGGGAGATCGACAGGTCCTTCAGGCCACCGGAGACGAAGCTGACGATCTCGTTGCGGCGGGTCGCCGGTGCGATGAAGTCGGGCTGGTCTTCGTAGAGCTTCAGCAGCTTGTCCTGGTAGGCGGACAGGCGGAAGAAGTAGGTGGATTCCTCCGTCCACTCCACCGGGGTGCCGGTGTCGGTGGAGATCCGCGAACCGTCCTCGAGCAGCGTGGTCTCACCGTCGGTGTAGAACGCCTCGTCGCGGACCGAGTACCACCCCGCGTAGGTGTCGAGGTAGATGTCGCCTGCGTCGACCATGCGCTGCCAGATCGCCTTGCTCGCCTCGAGGTGATCGGCGTCCGTGGTGCGGATGAACCGGTCGTACGAGATGTTCAGGGCCTTGTCCATGGCCTCGAAGACGTCCGAGTTCCGGGACGCGAGTTCGGTGACCGGGATGCCTTCCTTCGCGGCGGTCTGCTGCATCTTCAGACCGTGCTCGTCGGTGCCGGTCAGGAAGCGCACATCGAAGCCGTCGAGACGCTTGAACCGCGCGATCGCGTCGGTCGAGATGTACTCGTAGGCGTGCCCGATGTGCGGGGCGCCGTTCGGGTACGCGATCGCGGTCGTGACGTAGAACGGCGGGCGGGTGGGATCGCCGGCAGCCGGGCGGGAGGAATCAGGCGCAGTCATGGTGGCCAGTAGTTTATAGGTCGTGAGCGCAGCCCGTCCCGCCCCCGAAGCCCCACAGCCGTTGAGTCCGCTCGTCGACGCCCACACGCACCTCGACGCGTGCGGTGCCGAGGACGCCGGGACGACCTCCGCGATCGTCGACCGTGCCGCCGCGGTGGGTGTCGGACGCATCGTCACCGTCGCCGACGATCTCGAGGCGGCGCGGTTCGCGGTGCGGGCCGCGCACTGGGACGATCGGGTCTACGCGGCCGTCGCCATCCATCCGACCCGCGCGAACAGCCTCGACGACGCCACCCGCGCCGAGATCGCGACACTCGCCGCCGACCCCCGGTGCGTCGCCGTGGGGGAGACCGGCCTCGATCTCTACTGGCCCGGCAAGCTCGACGGATGCGCGGAACCCTCCGAACAGGAGGAGGGCTTCCGCTGGCACATCGACCTCGCGAAGCGTCTCGGCAAGACCCTGATGATCCACAACCGTGAGGCCGACGCCGAACTGTTGCGCATCCTGCACGACGAGGGTGCACCCGAGACGGTGATCTTCCACTGCTTCTCGTCGGATGCAGACATGGCCCGCCGGTGCGTCGACGCCGGATACCTGTTGAGCTTCTCGGGCACCGTGAGCTTCAAGAACGCGAAGGCCCTGCGCGAGGCGGCGCCGCTCGTGCCCCGCGAGCTGGTGCTGGTGGAGACCGATGCGCCGTTCCTGACGCCGCATCCCTTCCGGGGCGCGCCGAACGAGTCGTACTGCCTGCCGTACACGGTGCGCGCGCTCGCCGAGGTGCGCGGCGAGGACGCCGACGAACTGGCCGCGGCCACCACCGCGAACGCCGAGCGGGTGTACGGACTTTCGTAAAGGGCACGCGTGCCCTCACGGGCGTCGTGAGAATACGGGCATGCGTTCCTTCGTCTACAACTCTCATCCGGTACGTGTGATCTTCGGCCCCGGTACCGCTTCGCGGGTCGCGGACGAAGTGCGTCGACTCGATCGTTCGAGGGTCCTGCTGCTCGCCGGCGAGCACGTGCGACCGCAGGCCGAGCTGGTCGAGACGGCACTCGGCGATCTGCAGGTCGCGCGGTTCGACGGTGCGGTGATGCACACGCCGGTCGAGGTGACCGAGCGGGTCCTCGGTCGGGTCACGGAGAACGATGTCGACGCGGTGGTCGCGGTCGGGGGCGGCTCCACCACCGGGCTGGCCAAGGCGTTGGCGGGCCGCACCGGGATCGACCAGGTGATCCTGCCGACGACCTATGCCGGGTCGGAGGTGACGCCCGTTCTCGGCGAGACCGCGGGCGGTGTGAAGACCACGCGTTCGTCGCCCGACCTTCTGCCCGAGACCGTGATCTACGACGTCGACTTCACCATGTCCATGCCCATTCCTCTGGCATTGACCAGCGCGATCAACGCGATGGCCCACGCGATCGAAGCCTTGTACTCCGAACAGGCGAACCCGATCGTCGACGCCCTCGCGCTCGAAGCGGTGGCCGCGATCGCGCGGGGTATCCCTGCCCTCGGTGCGGATTCGGCGGATCCCGAGGGACGTTCGGATCTGCTGCTCGCGGCGTGGCTCGCCGGTACCTGTCTGGCTTCGGCGGGTATGGGCCTGCACCACAAGCTCTGTCACGCCCTGGGCGGTTCGTTCGACCTGCCGCATGCCGCCACACACACCGTTGTGCTGCCCCACGCGCTCGCCTACAACGAACCGTCGGTGCCGCACGTCATGGCCCGCGTCGCGCAGGCCCTCGGCACGGAATCGGCGCCCGCGGGGGTCTACGACCTCGTGGCGGCGGCCGGTGGACCGACGAGTCTCGAGGAGCTGGGGATGCGGGAGGCGGATCTGGACGAGGCGGCGCGGTTGGCGACCGCGAAGCCGTATCCGAATCCGCGAGAGGTGACGGAGGTGGGGGTGCGGCGGTTGCTGGGGGAGGCGTTCGCGGGCACCCGTCCCGAACCGGCACGAACGGTGTAGTTGAAGCTACAACTATCGGTTGCTATTTTAGTTGTCGCTTCAACCGAACGGGGCTCTCCGGCCTCCGAATCGAAAGGCTCGACATGAAGACCCCTCTCGTCCGCGACATCGGCATCCTGATCGCCCGGCTCGTGATCGGCGTCATCTTCCTCGCCCACGGCTTGCAGAAGTTCGACACGTGGGGATACGAAGGCACCAAGGCCGGCTTCGAAGGAATGGGTGCTCCCGCCCCGGCGATCTCGGCCTTCGTCGCCACCTGGACCGAAATCCTCGGTGGGCTCGCGCTCATCCTCGGCGTCCTCGTCCCCCTCTTCGGGGTCCTGCTGTTCCTGCTCATGCTCGGCGCGTTCTTCATCGTGCACATCGAGAACGGCATCTATGCGAGCGACGGTGGTTTCGAACTCGTCGCCGCACTCGGCGCGGGGGCTCTCCTCCTCGCCGCCGTCGGCTCGGGAGCCTTCGGTGTCGATCGTGTCCTCGCGCGGAAGGTTCCGCTGCTGCGCGCGGCCTGACCTGCGATTTCGAGGTGCTGCGGACGATTGCTCCCGATCGTCCGCAGCACCTTTCGTGTGGAAGCGCGCGCTTTCGCATGTGCCGTGTCGTTCTCCCGCGCGACCTCCCGGGATGGAGCACGTCACATATTGTGCAGCGCCGTCGGTCACGTCACGGGGTGCAGGTGCTCCGGCGCCCGATTCGAGAGGGATTCCACCTTCCGAATATCGCCAGAAAGAGGCAATTTCGGACATCCGAAATGATCAAGGTAATACCGGTTCGATATTTGTGATCTGCGTCGTGATCTGACAGATATCATTATCTGCGCTGTTAGACGGCATGAAGTTGCAATAACAATGCCGTCTCGTTACCGTGCTGTGATCACAATCGTCGTCCGTCTGGAAATAATCGTGTCACCTTTCACCAAGATCAATCGCGTCAAGTCGCCGGTGTTCTACTCGGTGGTCGCCGCTGTCTTCGTCACCCTCGGTGCCGGTGGTGCCACTGCTGTGGTCCAGCACAAGGACGTCGTCCTCGACGTCGACGGTGAGCAGCGTGCCTTCGGCACCATGAACTCCAGCGTCGGGGACATCCTGGCCGCCGCCGGCTACACCGTCGACGAGAACGACGTCGTGGCCCCGGCCGTCGACTCGTCCGTCTCCGACGGCGACACCATCGTCCTGCGTCAGGCCCGCGAGGTCCGTCTCACCGTCGACGGGGAGGAGCGCTCGGTGTGGACCACCGCGCTGACCGTCGACGAGGCACTCGACCAGTTCCGCCTCTCCGACGACGCGTACGTCTCCGCGTCCCGTTCGCACCGCCTCCCGCTCGACGGCGCGGATCTCGAGGTCGTCAACCCCAGGACCGTGCGCTTCGCCGACAACGGTGCGCCCGCCGCCGAGGTGCGCGTCGCCGCGCCGACGGTTGCGGAGTTCCTGAAGATCCAGGGAACGAAGCTCGAGCAGGCCGACAGTGTCACTCCCGCCCTCGACGCTCCGCTCGAGGACGGCATGGAGGTCGTGGTCACCCGCGACCGGACCGAGTCGCGGACCGAGAACCTGCCGATCGCCCCGCCGGAGAACCGTGTGGACGATCCGAACATGATCGAGGGGGAGACCGCGCTGAACGACCCGGGTGCTCCGGGCGAGCGGTCGGTGACCTTCGACGTCCACACCGTCAACGGTGTCGAGGTCGGACGCACCGAGACGGCGTCGACGGTCCTCGCCGAGCCGCGGCCCGTGGTGGTCCGCGTCGGCACCAAGCCGAAGCCTGCCGTGCCGGCCTCGGGGCGCGCGTCCACCTGGGATTCCATCGCCCAGTGCGAAGCGACCGGCAACTGGGCCATCAACACCGGCAACGGCTTCTACGGCGGCCTGCAGTTCACGCAGCAGACGTGGGCCGGCTTCGGCGGTACCCAGTACGCACCGCGCGCCGATCTCGCGACCCGCGAGCAGCAGATCGCCGTCGCGGAGAAGGTCCAGGCCGCCCAGGGCTGGGGCGCGTGGCCGGCCTGCACCAGCAAGCTCGGTCTGCGCTGACCGGCGCGGGTGTGCGCGGTGTGACCTGCTCCCGAGTGCGCTAGGTTCACCACGTGTCAGCAGACGATCCCGAAACCACTCCGAGGGCCACCCCGGCTTCTCCGCGCGGACTCGCCGCGCTGCTCGGACCCGCAGAGGTCCGCGCACTCGCGGAGGAGTTCGGGGTACGCCCGACGAAACAGCTCGGCCAGAACTTCGTGCACGACGCGAACACGGTGCGCCGCATCGTCAACGTCGCAGGGGTCGGTGCCGACGACGTCGTGCTCGAAGTCGGGCCGGGCTTGGGTTCGCTCACCCTCGCGCTGCTCGACGTCGTCGACCGCGTGATCGCCGTCGAGCTCGATCCTGTTCTCGCGCAGCGTATTCCCGTCACGGTGCAGGAGCGGGCCCCGCAGCTGGCCGACCGGTTCGACGTCGTGCACATGGACGCGATGAAGGTGTTGCCGAAGGATCTTCCCGTCACGCCCACCGCGCTCGTCGCGAACCTGCCCTACAACGTGGCGGTACCGGTTCTGCTGCATCTGTTCTCCGAATTCCCCTCTCTCCGAACGGCTCTGGTGATGGTGCAGGCCGAGGTCGCCGACCGGCTCGCGGCCGAACCGGGCGGCAAGATCTACGGCGTGCCCAGCGTGAAGGCCCGGTTCTTCGGCGACGTCCGCAGGGCGGGTGCCGTCGGACGTGCCGTCTTCTGGCCCGTTCCCCAGGTGGAATCGGGTCTCGTGCGCGTCGACCGCTATGCCGAGCCCCCGTGGCCGACCGACGCGCAGACGCGCGCCCGCGTGTTCGCCGTCGTCGACGCGGCCTTCGCTCAACGCCGAAAGACGTTGCGCGCCGCGCTGAGCGGCTGGGCCGGTTCGCCCGGGGAAGCCGAGAGGCGCCTGCTGGCCGCCGGTATCGAACCGTCGACGCGCGGGGAGAAGCTCGACGCCGCAGCCTTCGTGCGACTCGCAGGCGTGGAGTGATCGGCGGCTCGCCGTTGTCGTGATGGGCAGCTCGCCGCCGTCGGGTGATCCCGATCACCCTTCCTGGCGGGCGCACTCGATCTGTGGTTAAGTTGTCCTCGGTCGTTAGGTAGTGTGTTCGTGGTTTACCCCTCGCACATTTCTGGTTGCGAGCGGATGCGATAGCCACGATGGAATCGTCTCAGCCGTGTAGTGACAGACCCGGGAGCCGAAACCGACTCCCGACGAGACAGAACGTCTATATCCGTTCTGCCTGCAAGTGAAGGACAGCAACATGGCTGAAGGTACTGTGAAGTGGTTCAACGGCGAAAAGGGCTTCGGCTTCATCGCTCCCTCGGACGGCTCCGCTGACGTCTTCGTGCACTTCTCCGAGATCCAGGGCCGCGGCTTCCGCACCCTCGAGGAGAACCAGCGCGTGAGCTTCGAGATCGGCCAGGGCCAGAAGGGCCCGCAGGCCACCGGCGTGAACGTCATCGGCTGATACCGATAACTCTCCGAATCCGGGCCGGCACCTCGAAGGTGCCGGCCCGGATTCGTTGTGTCCGGTCAGCCGATCATCGCCCCGTAACCGGTGATACCCAGGCCGGACGAGCCGGTCGACGATCCTGTGGAGTCGGCCGAACCGGTCGCCACTCCGGCGGAGCCGGTGGGCGGGTTGACGCAGTCCACGAGATTCAGCGAGCGCAGGACCAGGTCGCCGAGCGAGCAGACGCGCGGCGGAGCCGGTTCGGCCGAGGCGACGCCGGCGGTTCCCAGCGAAGCTGCCGCGGCGATGACGCAGACGGCGACCGCATTGCGTACAGATCGAGTCATATTTCCTCCACAGTGTTCACGAGTCGCCCGATCGTAGAGCGTGGCCGCGGCGGTCGGGAAGCTTCCGTATCCCGAGTAAGCTCTGTACTCGTGCTTTCCGTCGTGCCGACCCCCGTGACAGTGCGGGTCCCGTCCAAGGTCAACCTGCATCTCGCGGTGGGCGACCTCCGTCCCGACGGCTACCACGACCTGCACACCGTCTTCCAGGCCCTGTCCCTGCACGACGAGGTGTCGGTGGTCCCCGCCGACACCCTGAGCGTGACGGTGCGCGGAGCGAACGCCGATGCGGTACCCACCGACTCGACGAATCTGGCCTGGCGCGCCGCCGAGATGATGGCGGAGCGGGCCGCACGCACCCCCGACGTGGCGATCACGATCGACAAGGGCATCCCCGTCGCAGGCGGGATGGCCGGGGGCAGTGCCGACGCGGCCGCGACGCTCGTCGCGCTCGACGCGCTGTGGGGGATCGGGGCGTCGCGGGAGGATCTCGCGGATCTCGCCGCCCGGCTCGGGAGCGACGTGCCGTTCTGCCTGCACGGCGGAACGGCGATCGGAACGGGGCGGGGCGAGCGACTCGTCCCCGTTCTCACCCGCGGCACCTTCCACTGGGTGCTCGCCCTCGCGAAGGGCGGCCTGTCCACCCCCGTCGTCTTCCACGAGCTCGACCGTCTGCGCGCGGAGGGCGAACCCCACCGGCTCGGCAGCGCCGACGCGGTGCTCTCCGCGCTCGGCTCCGGCGACGCCCGCGAACTCGCGCCGCTGCTCGGCAACGATCTGCAGGCCGCGGCCCTGTCGCTCGACCCCCTGTTGCGGCGCACGCTCCGGGCGGGTGTCGAGGCCGGCGCTCTGGCAGGCATCGTCTCCGGGTCCGGCCCGACCTGCGCGTTCCTCGTCGAGGACCAGCACGCCGCCGTCACCGTGAGCGCCGAACTCGCCGGTGCGGGTGTGTGCCGCACGGTGCGGGTCGCGTCCGGCCCGGTGCCCGGCGCCCGCGTCGTCGACGCCGCCGATCCCGCCCACCCCTGATCCCGCTGCTCCCGCAGTACATCCCCGCAATTCTCGGAAGGCGTTGCTCCACGTGGCGAATCTGATCAACCTCGAACAGGTTTCGAAGTCCTTCGGCATCAAGCCGCTGCTCGACTCTGTGTCCCTCGGCGTGAACGAGGGGGAGCGGATCGGGGTCGTCGGCCTCAACGGTGGCGGCAAGACGACGATGCTCGAGGTGCTCGCCGGTATCGAGGAACCCGACTCGGGCCGCGTGAGCCGCGTAGGCGGTCTCCGCATGGCCGTCGTGACCCAGCGCGGCGGGTTGCCGGAAGGATCGACCGTCGGTGAGGTCGTCCTCGGCCCGCTCGGCGTGGCCGAGCACGAGTGGGCGGGCGATGCCCGCATCCGCTCGGTGCTCACCGGTATCGGCATCGACAATCTCGGTCTCGACGCGGTCGTCGACGGCCTGTCCGGGGGTGAGCGTCGCCGGGTGGCCCTGGCGGCCGCTCTCGTCCGCGATCTCGACCTGCTGGTCCTCGACGAGCCCACCAACCATCTCGACGTCGAAGGTGTGCAGTGGCTGGCCGAGCATCTGCTGTCGCGGCGCAGCGCCCTCGTCGTCGTCACCCACGACCGCTGGTTCCTCGACACCGTCGCGACCCGCACCTGGGAAGTGGTGAACGGCCGGGTCGAGAGTTACGAGGGTGGTTACAACGACTGGATCTTCGCGCGTGCCGAGCGCTCTCGTCAGGCCGACGCGATGGAGGAGCGCCGCCGCAACCTCGCCCGCAAGGAGCTCGCGTGGCTGCGTCGCGGTGCCCCCGCCCGCACGTCCAAGCCGAAGTACCGGATCGAGGCCGCCGAGGCGCTGATCGCGAACGTGCCGCCGCCGCGTGACACGGTTGCGCTGGCGTCGTTCGCGAAGCGCCGCCTCGGCCGCATCGTCATCGAACTCGAGGACGCCACCCTCACCACCCCGGACGGACGCGAACTGGTCCGCGACCTCACCTGGCGTCTCGGTCCGGGCGAGCGGATCGGTCTCGTCGGCGTCAACGGCTCGGGCAAGACGACCCTGCTGCGCACGCTCGCGGGCGAACTGGAGCCGGCCCGGGGACGTCGCGTCCAGGGGCAGACCGTCGAGATCGGCTGGTTGCGGCAGGAACTCGACGACCTGCCCACCGACATGCGGGTGCTCGAGGCCGTCCAGGAGGTCGCGGAGCGGATCACGCTGGGCGACAAGGAGATCTCCGCCGGTCAGCTCGCCGAACGGCTCGGTTTCACGCCGGCCCGTCAGCGGACCCCGGTCGGCGACCTGTCCGGTGGTGAGCGTCGCCGCCTGCAGCTGACACGCGTGCTCATGGCCGAGCCGAACGTGCTGCTCCTCGACGAGCCCACCAACGACCTCGACATCGACACCCTCCAGCAGCTCGAGGACCTGCTCGACGGCTGGGCGGGAACCCTCGTGGTCATCAGTCACGACCGGTACCTCGTCGAACGCATCTGTGATTCGACGTGGGCACTGTTCGGCGACGGCCGGCTCACCAATCTTCCCGGTGGCATCGAGGAGTACTTGCGCCGGCGCGCAGCCATGGGCGACGGGGACGTGCCGTCGGTGGCGTCGACCGTCGCGAAATCCGCTGACGCCGAAGAACAGCCGAAGAAGCGTGACGGTGCCGCGGAACGTGCCGCACGCAAGGAACTGTCCCGGCTCGAGCGTCTCGTCGCGAAGCTGACCGAGAAGGAGGAGAAGCTGCACCACGACCTCGCGGAGGCGGCGACCGATCCCGACCGTCTCCAGAAGCTCGATGCGCAGTTGCGTGAGGTGGTCGCGGAGAAGGAAACGGCCGAGGAGCAGTGGATGGAGCTCGCCGAAGACCTCGACTGAATTCCCTTGGCCTCGGGTCGGCTCGAGGCCACAGGATGGGCGTCGTCGGAAGGAACGCTCATCAGGAGGATTCATGTCCGTCACCGGAACATCCGGTAGGTCGAGGCTCCTCCCCGAGTTCGGGCGGAGACCTACAGGCCGAGCAGCTTGCCGATGATCTCGTTCATGATCTCGTTGGTGCCGCCGCCGATGCCGAGGACGCGGGCGTCGCGGAAGTGTCGCTCGACCTCGCTCTCACGCATCAGGCCGATACCGCCCGCGAGCTGCACCGCCTCCATGACGGCGTGATCGCACACCTTGACGGCGTTGTTCTTCGCCATCGAGGTTTCGAGCAGCATGCCCTCGCCGTTGACCCACCGTTCGGCGACGGAGCGGCAGAACGTCTGTGCCGCAGTGATCTCGGTGGCGAGCTCGGCGAGACGGTGACGCACGACCTGGCGCTTCGACAGCGGACGACCCATGGTCTCGCGGGACTTGACCCACTCGACAGTCAGATCGAAGCTGCGCTGCGCGGTGGCGACGGCCTGGAACGCCAGCGACAGCCGCTCGCCCTGGAACTGCTGGGCGATCTGGGCGAACGCCGAGTTCTCGGCGCCGATCAGGTTGCTCGCGGGCACACGCACGTCGTCGTAGAACAGCTCGGCGGTGTCGGAGCACAGCCAGCCCATCTTGTCGAGCTTGCGGGACACCGTGAAACCCGGTGTGTCCGTGGGGACGACGACGAGGGAGATACCTCCGGCACCGGCGTCGCCCGTCCGTACCGCGGTGGTCACGAAGTCGGCACGGGTCCCCGAGGTGATGTAGAGCTTCGCGCCGTTGATGACGTACTCGTCGCCCTCGCGGCGCGCGGTGGTCCGGATGTTCGCGACGTCGGATCCGCCGCTCGGTTCGGAGATCGCGAGTGAGCCGATCATCCGGCCCTCGAGTGCCGGTCGCGCGAAACGCTCGATGAGATCGGCGTTGCCGGACGCGACGATGTGCGGGGTCGCGATGCCGTGGCTGAACAGCGCCGAGATCAGCCCCGAGGAGCCGCCCGCGAGGATGATCTCCTCGAGGATCGCGAGCATGTCGAGCGCGGTGCCGCCCGAGCCGCCGTGTTCCTCGGCGACCGAGGCGCCGAGCAGACCTGCATCGGCGGCCTTGCGGTGGAGTTCGCGGGGGATCTCACCGGCGCGTTCCCACTCGTCGAGGTGGGGGACGATCTCCTTGCGGGTGAAATCGGCCGCGAGCCGACGCAGTGCCTTCTGCTCATCGGTGTCCCAGCGGATCACTTCGGTGGTGGTCATCGCTATTCGCCCTTCCAGACGGGTGCGCGCTTCTGCATGAAGGCCATGACGCCTTCGAGGGTGTCGGCGCTGGTGGTCAGGCGCGCGAGCGCCTTGCCGGTCAGTTCCCAGGCCTGGTCCTCGGCGGGAACGTTGCCGTCGATGATGCCGCGGGCGACGGTCTTGCTCGCCTGCACGGCGAGCGGGGCGCCCTTCGCGACGTCGGCGGCGAAGGCAAGCGCGGTGTCGAGGACTTCGGTTCGCGGGACGACCCGGTTGACCAGTCCCCAGCGCAGGGCGTCGGCGGAGGACATCGGCTTGCCGGTCAGGACCAGTTCCATCGCGACGGCGCGTGGGATCGCCTGGCCGATGCGGAACACCCCGCCGGCTCCGGCGATCAGGCCGCGGTGCACCTCGGGCAGCCCGAATTCCGCAGTGTCGGAGGCGACGACGAGATCGCTCGCGAGGGCGAGTTCGGTGCCGCCGCCGAGTGCGGTGCCGTTGACCGCCGCGATGACGGGCTTGGAGATGTGGTGCTTGACGACACCCGCGAAACCCCAGTGGGCGGTTTCGGGTGGAGTGACCCCGTCCGGTCCCTCGGTGCCGAGTGCCTTGAGATCCGCACCGCCACAGAAGACGGCGTCGCCGGCGCCGGTGAGTACCACGACGCGCACGCCGCGTTCGGATTCGGCGCGTTCCCAGGCCTCACCGAGCGCCCGGTGCACCTCGGCATTGATGCTGTTGGCCGCCTCGGGACGGTTGATGGTGACGAGCAGGACGTGCTCGCGCTTCTCGACGAGAACGACGGGTTCGCTCACGACCGGGGCTCCTCGGGGGACAGGTGCTCGATGCGGGTGACGGTCAGGTGACCGCCGTTGTCGGTGACGTGCACGGTCTCGCCGACGATGTCGGCGCCGGCGGCGAGAACCGCGGCGCCGGTGGCGTCGGTCCGGCCGGAGATGCGCCGGCCGTCGGGGGTGAGGCCGACGAGGAAACCGACCGACGGGTTGCCGTCGCGACCGAATTCTGCGGTGGCCGTGACGATCTGGACTTCCCCGCTGTAGTCGGTCGCTGCCTCGGGTGCGGACGGTTCGAGCAACACGTGCTCCGGGTCGCCGACGTAGCCGTCGGTGTGGGGGGCGCAACC
Organism: Rhodococcus sp. As11; assembly: GCF_048957735.1. Lineage (NCBI taxonomy): Bacteria > Bacillati > Actinomycetota > Actinomycetes > Mycobacteriales > Nocardiaceae > Rhodococcus > Rhodococcus sp. As11. Next base: position 65,805 of record NZ_JARDJE010000017.1, on the reverse strand, counting down.
GAGGACCACGACGTGCTGGTAGGTCAGGTAGCCACCGTTGCCGTGCACGAGGGCGAGCTCGCCGTCCCGGCGCAGGCGCCCGGCCACCGACACCACAGAGTGCAGCGTGTAGCTGTTGAGCGGTCCGCCGAAGAAGGAGTGGCCGCCGGTCACCGACGGGACGGTGTCGCGGGGGAGGCCGAGCTGCTCGACGAGCAGTTTCGGCACCACGGGGAAGCAACTGTAGGCGTCGATGATGTCGAAGTCGCCGGGGCGCAGGTCGGTCGCCGTCAGGGTGCGGCGCAACGCGTCGTCGAGTGCGGCGGAGCGTCCGAAGTCGCCGCGCGCCAGCACGTCCGACGGTTCGGTCGCGCCGGCTCCGCCCCACACGTAGAGCAGGTGGTCGTCGGGGACGCCGAGTTCGCGGGCCACGGCGAGCGAGGTGACGACCACGGCCGCGGCCTGGTCGACGAACGGCATGGCGTTGACCATCAGCGGGTACGGGTCGGTGACGAGACGGTTCTTGCCGGCGATGGTGCGGATGTCGTCGGCGGTGCGGCGCTCCGGGCTCCAGGACGCCGGGTTCTCGGCGGCGAACTCCGAGAAGGCGGCGTACAGGGTCGCCGACCAGTCGAGCGATTTCTCGCGGGAGTGCCCGAGATCGTGGCTGAGCCGGTTCTCGAACAGCGGGTAGACCCGCGTGGGGACGATCATGCCGGCGCGCTGCATCGCGGGGCTGCCGAGGTCCTCGCTGCCGGTCGGTGTGGGGCCGCCCGGAGCGGTGGTCCATCCGAGCGTGGCCGGATCCGTTCCGGCCTTGTACGAGTTGGTCACCGAGGCCTGCGCCTCGCCGCCGACGAGCAGCGCGACGGTGCTGGTGCCCGCGGCGATGTCGTGGCCGATGCGGTCGAGCAGGGCCGCCGGCCAGTGGCCGCCGATCGGGCTCGTCGAGGTGCGCCGGGGTGCGGCGCCGAGGCGTTCGGCGAGCAGACCCGGCAGGTTGTCGTAGTCCCAGCTCGCGGTCTTGATCGCGTGGATGGTGTCGATCCGCGTCGCGAGATCGGCACCGGTGTCGGCGATAGCGGCGAGGGTGGCCTCGTGGATGAGGTCGAGCGGTTCACGCGGGTCGGCGGGCGCACCGGCACGGCCGGAGCGCAGGTCGCCGACGCCGATCACGACGGGAACCCGGGTGGGGTCGGTCATGGTGTTCCTTCGGTCTGCTCTGGGGGAGGAGGGCGCCGCCAGCTTAATGCGGACTGTTTCAGTCTGTAAATCGAGGAGTGGTCTGGCACACTTACCCGACGTGACCGAAGTACCCGCCCCGCGGCGCCGCGGCCGCCCTCGCGACGCCGATCTCGAGGACCGCGTGTTCGACGCCGTGCTCGAGGTGTATTCCGAAACGAGCTGGCGTGGTTTCACGCTCGACGCCGTCGGGCGGCGTGCGCGGGTGGGTCGCGCCGCCCTCTACCGCCGGTGGTCGAGCAAGGACGACCTTCTGGTCCAGGCGCTGGAGGCGCGTAGCCCGCTGCCCGTCCCGATCGACACCGGCGCGCTCCGATCGGATCTCGTCGAACTCGCCCGGCAGCTGTTGCGCGGCTACCGGACCACCTCCGGTCTGGTGAGCCTGCGCGTGGCACTCGACGCCCGCGCCCATCCCGAACTGCTCGCCCGGCTGACCCTCACACTCAACCGCAGCCGCGTACTCGCGGCCCGCACGATCGTGCACCGGGCCGTCGAGCGCGGCGAGCTCCCCGCCGACACCTCGGCGACACTACTGCTCGAGATGGTCACCGGCACCGTGCTCAGCCACGCCCTGTTCGCGTTGACGACGCCGGACCAGGGCATCGATGTCGAGTACGCCGAACTCGTCGTCGACGCGACCATCCGCGCGCTGCGCCGTCCGGAGCAGTGACCGAGGAGTGCTCCCGTGACCGAATCGCGACCGAGTGAGACCTGGTAACAGTGTGATTCCTGCCGTCTGCACAGGTCTTCCGGGCTAGCCTGGAATTCGAATACTCGCAGAGGGGGGTCCCAATGGGAGGCCGACGATGGATGTGCAGGCGGTAGCGGAGATCACGCGGCTCAAATACCGTTATGCGCGAGCGCTCGACACGAAGGACTGGGACGAACTGGCGAACACTCTGACCCCCGACGCGCACGCCGTCTACGGAGAGCATCTCGTTTTCGACTCGCGCGACGCCTTCATCGGTTTCCTCGAGAACACGCTGGGCACACGTCTGATCACGGAGCACACATGCTCCCATCCCGAGATCGACATCGCCGACGACGGCCGCAGCGCCACCGGGGTGTGGTTGTTGTCCGACACCGTGATCATCCCCGAGGACGGGATGCTGTTGCGCGGCTCGGCCTACTACCACGATCGCTACAGCCTGGACGACGACGGATGCTGGCGGATCAGCCGCACCGGATATCAGCGGAACTGGGAGACGGTCACATGCATGGGCGACTCCACGTCGGTCCGGTTGACCACCAACCGGTGGGCGATGCTGCAGCAGCCGAAAGCGTCCTGAGAAGGCGCGGCGAGATGTTCTCCGAAGCCTCCGGTGGTTTCCCGCGCCCGGGTGCGTTGCCCTACCTGACGGTGCCGCGGGCGCACGACGCGATCGAGTGGTACACCCGGGTCTTCGAGGCCTCACTGACCGCCGAGCCGGTCGTCATGGACGACGGTCGTGTGGGCCACGCCGAGCTCCGATTTCCCAGCGGAATGATCTATCTGGCAGACGAATTCGCGGAACTCGGACTCACCGCGCCGCAGGAGGGAGCGGTCTCGGTGAGTCTGATGCTCGAGGTGGCCGACACCGATGCCGTGCTCACCCGCGCCCGGCTGGCCGGTGGTTCGGTCGAGAGGTGGATCAACGAGGCCCACGGCCATCGCAACGCCACCCTGCTCGACCCCTTCGGGCATCGCTGGATGCTCGTCGGTCCGTTGACCGGCAAGCTCCCGCCCCCTCGGGAGTGAACCGCCCCCGTCCCGCGCCGGTACCATGCGGCGATGAGCGAGATCGCGCGTCGCAGTGAGTTTCCCGACACCCGCGGCTGGATCCGGGCGTTGCCCGCCCGTGCGGCGTCCGCGCCGGCGTTCGAACCAGCGGTGTCCGCGCCGGCGTTCGATCCGGCGCCGACGCCGCAGGAGACCTTCCTTCGATGGCTCACCGACGCCGTCGAGGCCGGTATCGCCGAGCCGCACGCCGCGACCCTGTCGACCGTCGACCCGTCCGGGATGCCCGACGCACGCACACTGCTGATCAAGGACGTCACCGACGACGGCTGGTGGTTCTCCGGCGACGACCGCTCGCCGAAGGGGCGCCAGCTCGATACGGCGCCGGCCGCCGCGCTCACCGTGTACTGGCGTGAACTCGGCCGGCAGGTCCGCGTGCGTGGGCCCGTCCTGGTCGGCCCACCCGAGGTGTGTGCCCGCGACTTCCGGGAACGGTCGGTCTTCGCCCGCGCCGTGGCGTCCACGGGCCGTCAGAGCGAGGTCCTTGCCGATCCCGCCGAGTACGACCGTCTCGTGCAGGAACGTCTGACCGCGCTCGAACACGATCCCGAGTTCGTCTCACCGCACTGGACCGCGTGGTGCGTCGCCGCCGGGACCGTGGAGTTCTGGCAGGCGGATCCCGGCCGGCGGCACCTGCGTCATCGCTACCGGCGGAAGGGGGATCGATGGGCCGCCGAAGAACTTCATCCGTGACCGGTAGGCTCCCGCCCGTGAACGAGTCCTTCATCCGCACACGCGTCGCCAACGGAGTCGGCGAAGTGCAACTCGACCGTCCCGGTGCGCTCAACGCGCTCGACCGGTCGATGATCCGCGACGTCCGTTCGTCGCTTCTCGCCTGGCGCGACGACCCGGCCGTCACGGCAGTGCTGGTCACCAGCACGTCCGACCGTGCGTTCTGTGCCGGTGGCGACGTCAAACCGGTGCGCGAGGTGGCCCTGGAAGGACGCTTCGACACCGTCCGGGAGTACTTCGCCGACGAGTACCGTCTCGACGAACTCGTCGCCACCTACCCCAAGCCTTATCTCGCGGTCCTCGACGGCGTCACGATGGGCGGCGGCCTCGGCATCTCGGTGCACGGCGCGGTGCGTGTCACCACCGAGAAGACCACCATGGCCATGCCCGAGACGGCGATCGGGTTCGTCCCCGACATCGGGTCCAGCCATTTTCTCCCGCGACTGCGCGGCACCACGGCGCGCTGCGACGCGGTGGGGATGTATCTCGGGCTCACCGGTGCCCGCATCGATGCCGGCGACGCGCTGGCCGTCGGCCTGGCCACGCACTACGTGCCCAGCGCACGCATCGACGATTTCACCGACCGCATCCGCGCGGGTCGGTGGCGCGACGCCCTCGACGAGTTCGTCGAACCGGCACCCGAATCGTCACTGGCGCAACGCTTCCCCGACATCGAGATGGTATTCGGCGACGGGACGGTGCTCGATATGGTGAGCCGCCTCGACGTTCTCACCGACATCGACGCGACGTGGGCCGAGCAGACCCGCACGGCGCTGCGGTCGTTGTCGCCGACGAGCGTGTGGGCCACGGCCGAACTGATGCGCCGCGGTGCGGAGAGCACCCTCGAGGAGTGTTTCGCCCGCGAACTCGACGTGGCCGTGCGGGTCGCCGCGACCCCGGACTTCGCCGAAGGCGTGCGCGCCGTCCTCGTCGACAAGACCCGCGATCCGCGCTGGTCGCCTGCGGCTCTCGAGGATGTGGACCCGGTGGCGATCGCCGCTCTGTTCGGCGACCGATAAGCCCGCCCGGCTGCTCTGTTCGCTCTAGCGGGCGCGGCGCTGCGGTACCTGCAGGTCGACGACGATGGGCTGCCCACCGAGAGTCGCGTGGATCTCCGGCTTCTCGAGACCGCCGGCCAGCAGGTACTCGCCGAGCAGCGTGAGCAGTTCGTCGTCGTCCGCTATCGGGTCGCCGTGCGAGCCGGTGTTGCGCGAGTCGCGCGAGGTCAGTTCGTTCTGTGCGAGTCGCGCGGCGATGCGCACCGACGCAACGCCCATCGAATTGCGCCGCGACAGGACCGGGCTCGGCGCGGTGACGGTGCCGAGGCTCTCGGTGGCCGTCGTCGTGGTAGTGGCGGGCCCGCTCGCGGAGCCGTTCGTGCCGGTGCTGCTCACCAGGGTCGTTCCTTCCTCGGAATTGCCGGCGCCCACCCCGCCGGCCGGGTCACCTTCGAGCGACGATGCGTCCCTCGTGCGGTGTGTTCCGGTATCCGGCGTACTCGTCAGTGGGGTACTGCTCGGGAGGGGAGTGCTCGGCAGCGGGTAGACGAAGGTCCCCGAGCGCTTCGCGCGTCCGGATCGTCTGCTCGCATCCGCCGTCCTACCGGACGGCCGGTCCTCGCCGGCTGCGGCCGGTACGTCGTCGTTCATCGACACAACTCCTGATTCCACCCGAATACGTCGGATCGACGGAAGGGAAAGTATCAGTAAAATCCGCTGGACGCACTACCCGCTCGGCATCGCCGGGACGCTCAGTCGGTCGCGGCGACGAGCGGTTCGAGGGTCAGTTCCGGCATCTCCTTGAGGATGTACTGCAGCCGCCACTTGTCGCTGACGAGCGCGAGGAGTACACCGTCCGACCGGGTGAACACCTCGATGCCGCGCTGGCGGTTCAGTTCGTCGGCCGAGGCCGCGTCGGTGCGACGCGCGAGCGTGTATCCGAGGTTCTCGATCCTCGGATCGACGTTGTATTCGGCCTTCATCCGCGCGGCGACCACCTCGAACTGCATCGGGCCCACGGCCGCCATCACCGGCGAGGCGTCGCCGCGGATGTCGTTGCGGAGGATCTGCACGACACCCTCGGAGTCGAGCTGGTCGACGGCCTTGCGGAACTGCTTGTACTTCGAGGCGCTCTCGGCCCGCAGGATCGCGAAGTGCTCGGGGGCGAACGACGGGATCGGCGGGAACTCCACCTTCTTCTCGACGTAGAGGGTGTGGCCCGGCGCCAGCGCGGTGGCGTTGACCAGACCGACGACGTCGCCGGGATAGGCGTTCTCCACCGTGGAGCGTTCGCGGCCGAAGACGGTCAGCGCGTACTTGGTGGCGAAGGGCTTTCCGGTCTGCGCGTGCGTGACCACCATGCCGCGCTCGAAGACGCCCGACACGACACGCATGAACGCGAGCCGGTCGCGGTGGGCGGTGTCCATCCCTGCCTGCACCTTGAACACCACGGCGCTGAACGGGTCGTCGACCTCGCGGGGCGTCTCGTCGACGGCGACGCGGGCCCGCGGCGGCGGTGCGAGCGTGACGAGGGTGTCGAGGATCTGCCGCACGCCGAAGTTGAGCATCGCCGACGCGAAGATCACCGGCGAGGTCTGTCCCGCGAGGAACATCTCCTGATCGTGGTCCTGACCGTTGATCGAGAGCAGTTCGGACTCCTCGGCGGCCTCGACCCAGGTCTCGCCCTCGAGAGCGAGCGCCTCGTCGGCGGACAGATGCTCCTCGGGTGCGATCTTGGCGCCACCGGCGGTGCGGGTGAACTTGATGTACTCGGCCGGGGCGCCGTCCTCGCCGCGACGCAGCAGGCCGCGGAAGTCACCGGCGATGCCCACAGGCCAGAACAGGGGGGTCGGCGTCAGGCCGATGCGCTCGTCGATCTCGTCGAGCAACTCCAGCGGCGTCCGGCCGGGGCGGTCCCACTTGTTGATGACGGTGACCACGGGGATGCCCCGGTGGCGACACACTTGGAACAGCTTCAGGGTCTGCGGCTCGAGACCCTTCGCCGCGTCGATGAGCATGACGGCGGCGTCGACGGCGGTGAGGACCCGATAGGTGTCCTCCGAGAAGTCGGAGTGGCCGGGGGTGTCGACGAGATTGACGACGTTGACGATCTCGTCGTCGGTGCCCGCGACATCCGAGCGCGTGTAGTTGAACTGCAGGGCGGTGGAACTGACGGAGATGCCGCGGGCCTTCTCCATCTCCATCCAATCGGAGACCGTCGACTTGCGGCCGGCCTTGCCGTGGACCGCACCGGCCTCGGAGATGACCTTCGCGTGCAGGGCGAGCGCCTCGGTGAGCGTCGACTTACCGGCATCGGGGTGCGAGATGACGGCGAAGGTGCGTCTGCGCTCGGCTTCGGCACGGACCTCCTTCGCGGATGCGGGCTTCGGGGCGCCGGAAGACTGCGCAGGCTCCATCGTGCCGGTGGATTGACTGTCGGCCGAAGCGTGCGGGGTGCTCAACGGGAAAAACCTCTCGAAGGGGGCAGGGAGTAGGGGCGCTATCGCCGCCGACTCGTTCATGTTACTCGGCGATTCGGTGTCGATTTCCGCCAGATTCGATCACGTTTCCCGAAGGTGGCCCCATGCCCACCCCTCGGAGGCGCACGCTGATGTGCAACTACCGGATCTTGATCGAGGTCGTGCACCACCGGACGAGGAGCGGGTCGTGAGCAGATTCACCGAGGAGATGTATGCGACGGCGGAATCGGACTCCGGGGCTCTGGTCACCGGCGAACCGGATGCGCCGCTGCGACAGAACTGGGGACTGATCCACCGGCAGGCCCGCCGTATGGCCGGTGCCCTGGCTGCCGCAGGCATCGGCCCCGGCGACTCGGTGGGCGTCCTCGCAGGACAGCCCGTGGACATCGCCCCGGTCTGCCAGGCGGTGTGGATGCGCGGCGGCAGTGTGACGATGCTGCACCAGCCCACCCCGCGGACCGATCTGCAGTCGTGGTCGCGCGACACCGAGGTGGTCCTGCGGATGATCGACGCACGCGCCGTCGTCCTCGGCGCACCCTTCGAAATCGCGGAGTCGCTGTTGCGCGAACGGGGCATCTCCGTCGTCACCGTGGAGCGGATGCGGGAAGGACATCCGGTCGATCCCGTGGACACCGCGGAATCGGACATCGTGCTGCAGCAGCTCACCTCCGGGTCCACCGGTTCGCCGAAGGCGGTGCGGATCACGCACGGCAACTTCTACGCCAACGCGACGGCGATGATGGACCGCGTCAAGTTCTCGCTCGACGACGACGTCATGGTCAGCTGGCTGCCGTTGTTCCACGACATGGGCATGGTGGCCTTCCTCAGCGTCCCCATGCAGGTGGGTGCGGAGGTCGTGTCGGTGACGCCGCTGGACTTCCTCCGCTCGCCGATCCTGTGGGCGGAACTGATCAGCAAGTACCGCGGAACCCTGACGGCTGCACCGAATTTCGCGTACTCGCTGCTGGCCCGGAAGTTGTCGCAGGCGCCCGACGGCTCGCTCGACCTGTCGTCGATGCGCTGGATGTGGAACGGCGCCGAGCCGGTGGACCCCGACACGATGGAGGCGCTCGCGGACGCCGGTGAGCGATTCGGTCTCGAACCCTCCGCCCTCGCCCCGTCCTACGGGATGGCCGAGACCACGCTCGCGGTGTCGGTCCCCGATCCGGGGCGGGGGATGGTGCTCGACGTGGTGGATCCCGACCTGCTCGAAGCAGGCGGGATGGCCGTGCCGAGCACCCGTCCCCACGCGCGCCGTATGCCCACTCTCGGGCGTCTCGTGGCCGGTCTCGAGGGGCGCGTCGTCGACCGCGACGGGCAGGTGCTGCCGCCCCGCGGTGTGGGCATCATCCAGTTGCGCGGCGAGGCCGTCACGCACGGCTATCTCACCGTGGACGGACCCGTGTCCGCGCAGGACGCGCAGGGCTGGCTCGACACCGGCGACGTGGGCTATTTCACCGAGGAAGGGCTCGTGGTGGTGTGCGGCCGGGTGAAGGACGTCATCATCATGGGCGGCCGCAACATCTATCCCACCGACATCGAGCGAGCGGCGGGGACCGTCGAAGGGGTGCGTCCCGGCAACGCCGTGGCCATCCGGCTCGACGCGGGGGACAAGCGCGAATCGTTCGCGGTTGCGGTGGAGACCAAACTCTCCGACCGCCCGGAGGAGGTGCGCCGCATCGAACACGACATCGTGCACGCGGTGGTCGCCGAGGTGGGCGTGCGGCCCCGCACCGTCGCGGTGCTCGGGCCCGGCAGCATCCCGAAGACCTCCTCGGGCAAGCTGCGTCGCGGTACGTCGCTGGCGCTGCTGACGCGCGCCTGACGCCGCTCGTGCGCGTTTCCGGTAGCAGCCGCTACCGGACACGCGCACCGTCAGTGGATGCGGTTCTGAGCACCTTCGAGGCCGAGTTTCAGGAGCAGTTCGACGGCGTCGGCCCCTTCCTCGCACCACACGTCGAGTTCCTTGCGTTCGGTGGCCGAGAACGGCTTGAGCACGAAATCGGCGGGATCCTGCCGGCCGGGCGGGCGACCGATGCCCATCCGCACCCGCAGGTAGTCCTTGGTGCCGAGCGCCGACGAGATCGACCGCAGGCCGTTGTGCCCGTTCTCGCCACCGCCGAGCTTGAGCCGGATCGTCCCGAAGTCCAGGTCGAGTTCGTCGTGCACGACGATCACGTTCGCGGGCTCGACCGAGAAGAACTTCGCCAGGGCGGCGACCGGCCCACCGGACAGATTCATGTAGGTGCGGGGTTCGGCGACGATCACCTGCCGGCCGTCGAGCCGGGCCTGCACGATGTCGGCGTTGCTGCGCTTGTGCGCGGAGAACTTGCCGCCGACGCGTCCGGCCAGCACGTCGGCCACCATGAATCCGATGTTGTGCCGGGTGTTCTCGTACTTGGGCCCGGGGTTGCCGAGACCGATCACGAGCGCGGTGTCGTCGCCCACGTGCAGATCCTTCCGTGCATTCGAACGACGTGCGGCGCGCCATCCCGGGGGATGACGCGCCGCACGAGTGACTTACCGGGAGCCGGTGATGGCTCAGGCCTCCTCGGAAGCCTCTTCGGCGGCCACGTCGCCCTCGGTGCCCTCGAGGGCACCGGCGGAGGGAGCCTCGACGATGTTCACGAGCAGCAGCTCGGGATCGTCCTGGAGGGTGGAGCCGGCGGGCAGCTCGACGCCACCGGCCAGGATCTGGGTGCCGGGCTCGGCGCCCTCGATGGAGACGACGATCTCCTCGGGGATGTTCAGGGCGTCGGCCTCGAGCTTGATGGTGTTGACCTCGTTGACGACGAGGGTCGCCGAGGCCGGCTCGCCGCGGAGGACGACGGGCACCTCGACGGTGACCTTCTCGCCCTTCTTCACGACCAGCAGATCGGCGTGCTCGATGTAGCGGCGGATCGGATGGACGACGACCGACTTGGTCAGCGCCAGCTGCTCGTCACCGTCGATGTCGAGGGTGAGGACCGCGTTGGTGCCGTGGGCACGCAGCACGGCTGCGAACTCGAGGTCGGGGAGGCCGAGGTGCCGGGGCTCGGTGCCGTGGCCGTAGAGGACGGCGGGGACCTGGCCGGCGCGACGGGCGCGGCGTGCGGCACCCTTGCCGAACTCGGTGCGGACGCTGGCTACGAGACGATTCTCGTCGGACATGATGTGACGGCTCCTACGCTGGTGGCACTTCGTGGTCGGGTGTTCTCGAACGAACGGATCCGACACGTGCGACCGGGGAGCACATTGCTTCCGTCGCAGCCGCGTCGATCACGGTGATCCAGCGATATTGCGGTTCACCCTCGCCGAGACAACTCGAACCACACTACCGGACGACATCGAGCCGGGACAAACAGGCCTGTCGACCCACGGTGCCGAGCAGCGCGTGACCGGCGCGCGGCTTCACGAACGGACGAGGTCGTGCACCGCGCCGAGGAATCTGTCGACGTCGGCGGGGGAGACGAAATAGTGCGGTGACGCCCGCACCACCGAAGGCAGATCGCGCGCGGTCATGTCCAGCAGGGTCGAACTGCGACCGCTGACCGTGACCGTCACCGACCGCTCGGCCAGAGCGTCGCGGACCTCCCGCGGGTCGCGTCCGTCCACGGTGAACGAGACGATGCCGCTGTGCCGCTCACCGAGGTCGGTGACGGTCACGCCACCGATGCCGGCGAGCCCGTCGCGCACGTGCCCGGCGCGATAGGCCACCGCCTCGGCCACGGCGTCCACCCCCAGCTCGAGGAGATAGTCCACGGCTGCGCCGAGCCCGAGCCGGGCCGCCACCCCGGCCTCCCACATCTCGAAGCGGGCGGCGTCCGGCGCGAGCTCGTAACTGTCGGGCGAGGTCCACGAAGCGCTGTGCAGGTCGAGCACCGCCGGTTCGAGTGCGGTCACCAGCCGCGGCCGCACGTAGAGGAAGCCGGTGCCACGGGGACCGCGGAGCCACTTGCGTCCGGTGCCCGACAGCGCGTCGACGTCGAGTTCGGGCACGCTCACCGGTAGCTGTCCCACCGACTGGCACGCGTCGAGCAGTAGGAGCGCACCGACCGCGTGCGCGGCGTCGGCGACCTCCCGTACGGGATTGACCAGTCCGCCGTTGGTGGGGGCGTGGACGACGGACACGAGTCGCACGCGTTCGTCGAGCATCCCCTCGAGTGCCTCGACGTCGAGGCGACCGGACGGATCGGACGGCACGACCTCGACGGTGGCGCCGGTGGCCCGCGCGCGCTGCAACGCGGCGATCGCGTTCGCGGCGTACTCGGCCTGCGAGATCAGGATGCGGTCGCCCGGTCGCAGCGGCACGGCGTAGAAGAACGACGTCCACGCCCGCGAGGCGCCGTCGGACAGCGCGATCGAGGTCTCCGGTACGTCGAACAGGCGACCGAGCGAGGTCTTCACGGCGGTCAGGTCGTCGAGCCGCTCGTCGGCCGCCACGTACCCGCCGACCTCGGCCTCGCGGCGCAGGTGCGCGAGCATCGTGTCCAGCACCGGTGTCGGGGGCAGGGACGATCCCGCGCTGTCGAGGAAGACCCGGTCGAAACATCCCGGTGTGTCGCGTCGAGCCGCCTGCAAGTCCAGCACGGACCCGCACCTCCTTCTGCCGACCGTATCGTCGGGGTCGAGCCTGCCCGCTGGTGTCCGTTCGCGCACGTACCGGTGCGTTATCCGCGCGTCGTGTCCCCGGGCGGGTTAGTCTCGACCGCATACCTGGCGCACCGGCCGAGGGGGTGGACGAATGGCGATGGCAGTCGATGCCGCAGCCTCCCGTGCCCGGACGGTACTCGGCTCCCGTGCGGACGCCGAGGATCATGTCCGCAACAGGGCGTTCCGGCTGGGAGTCCCCAGGCTGATCGGGGTCGAGCTCGAGTGGCTCACCGCCCGGGCCGACGGCACCGAGTCGCGTCCCGAACTCGCGACCCTCGTCGAGGCGCTCGGACCGCACGCCCCGCGCACGGTCGCGCCGTCGTCGTCCGCGCGGCCCCTGCCGTCGGGCAGCGCGGTCAGCGTCGAGCCGGGTGGCCAGGTGGAGTTGTCCAGCGTGCCGTGCACCTCGGCGCGGCAGGTGTGCGATCGGCTCACGGCCGACCTCCGCATGCTCCGGGCGCTGCTCGCCCGCCGGTCGGTGATCATGCTCGACCGCGCCGCCGACGAGGTGCGGCCTCCGCATCGTCTGCTGCGGACCCCGCGCTACGGGGCGATGGAACTCCGTTACGACCGCATCGGCCCGATGGGCCGGTTGATGATGAACAGCACTGCGTCGGTTCAGATCTCCGTCGACATGGGACGCGACGAGGTGGAGGTCGTGCGGCGCTGGGAGCTGCTGCACGCCATCGCCCCGGCCATGATCGCGGCCTTCGCGTGCTCGCCCCGGCTGCGGGGCGCTCCGGAAGGCGACTGGGTGTCGCAGCGGATGCGCACGTGGCTCGAACTCGATCCCGACCTCACCCACGTCCACCACCCCGGCGACTACCCCGCGTGGGTTCTCGACGCGCCGCTGACCTGTGTGCGCTCGGATCAGCCCGAGTGGTACGCACCGCCCGGCGCGACCTTCGCGGCGTGGCTCGCGGGCGACCTCGACGCCGACATCCGGCGCCGGCCCACCGTCGACGACCTCGACTACCACATGACGACGCTGTTCCCGCCCGTTCGTCCGTGCGGCCATCTCGAGGTGCGTTACCTCGATGCCCAGCCGGCCGACTCGTGGCAGGTGCCCGTCGCAGCCCTCGAAGCGCTGCTCTCCGCTCCGGAGGTCTCCGCGGAGGCGTGTGCGATCGTCGCCCCGGTGCGCGACCGGTGGGCCGAGGCGGCCCGGGTGGGTCTCCGTTCGCTCGAATTGCGTGCTGCCGCAGCGAGCCTGCTCTCACTCGCAGCGGAGTCCTCGCGCGACATGCGGTTCACCGCGGCGCTCGACGCGGCCGCGGCGCGGTGCCTGCGCGGGCTGGCGCCGGGCGAGGAGGTGCGGTGACCCCTGCTCGTGCTGCGCTGAGGCGTCACCTCGAGCGGGCGCGTGCCCGCACCGAGGCGCTCACCTCCGTGCCGGAACACGATCTCACCGCACAACATTCACCGTTGATGAGCCCGCTCGTGTGGGATCTGGCGCACATCGCCAACCAGGAGGAGTTCTGGCTCGTGCGGGCCGCGGGCGGGCGGCCACCCGTGCGCGGCGACATCGACGATCTCTACGACGCGTTCCGGCATCCCCGCGCGACCCGCACGGAGCTGCCGCTGCTCGACCCCGACGGGGCCCGTCGCTATGCGCGTGCCGTCCGCGATCTCACCTGGGACGTGCTCGAGCACAGTGCCTTCGACGACGAGCTGACCCGCGACGGTTTCGTCTTCGCGATGGTCGCACAACACGAACAGCAGCACGGCGAAACGATGCTCGCGACGCATCAACTGCGGCAGGGCTCTCCGTTGCTCGACGCTCCGGAGGCGCCGCGCACCGGAAGCGTTCCCGACACCGCGCGGGTCCGGATTCCGGGCGGTGCATTCGAGATGGGCACGTCCACCGATCCGTGGGCCCTCGACAACGAGCGGCCGGCCCACGTCGTCGACGTGCCGGAGTTCGAACTCGACGCGGTGCCCGTCACCAACCGGCGTTATCTCGAGTTCGTCGACGACGGCGGTTACGCGCGGCGCGAACTGTGGAGCGAGGTGGGCCGGCGGCATCGCCTCGACGCCGGACTCGAGGCTCCGCAGTTCTGGAGTCGCGACGAAACAGGTTGGAAAAGGACGGTGTTCGGTAGAGCGGTGCCGCTGCATCCGGACGAACCCGTCGTTCACGTGTGTTTCCACGAAGCCGAGGCGTTCGCCCGCTGGGCCGGCGGACGTCTGCCGACCGAGGCCGAATGGGAGAAGGCGGCACGCTGGGATCCGGCCACCGGTCGCAGCCGTCGATTCCCGTGGGGCGACGAGGATCCCGGTCCCGAACACGCCAATCTCGGTCAGCGCCACCTCGGTCCGGCCGTGGCAGGTGCCTATCCGCGTGGGGCGTCACCGCTCGGAGTGCACCAGCTGATCGGCGACGTGTGGGAGTGGACGTCCACACCGTTCACCGGGTATCCGGGCTTCCGCGCATTCCCGTACCGCGAGTACTCGGAGGTCTTCTTCGGTGAGGGCCACCGGGTGCTGCGCGGAGGATCGTTCGGCACCGACGAAGTCGCGTGCCGCGGAACCTTCCGCAATTGGGATCTCCCCGTCCGCCGTCAGATCTTCGCCGGGTTGCGCGTCGCATACGGGACGGGCGATGTGTAGACATCTGGCGTACATCGGACCGGAGACGAATGTCGCCGCACTGCTGTCGACCGGGACGAATTCGCTGCTCCGCCAGTCCTGGGCACCCACCGACATGCGTGGGGGAGGAACGATCAACGCCGACGGATTCGGTGTCGGGTGGTGGAGTGCGGAGGGCGTCTTCGGACGGTACCGGTCGGCCTCGCCGATCTGGTCCGACTCCTTCCTCCGTGAAGGGCTCGGCTCGGTGCGCTCGCGCACGATCGTCGCCGCGACCCGCTCGGCCACCGAGGGGATGCCCGTCGAACGGTCGGCGGCCGCACCCTTCTCCGACGACCGGTGGGCGTTCAGCCTCAACGGCGTCGTCCGGGGCTGGCCGGGATCGCTCGTCACCCTCGCCGGCGCGCTGCCCGTCGCCGACCTGCTGCGGCTCGAATCCCCTACCGACGCCGCCACGCTGTGGCTCCTGCTGCAGTCGCGGTTGCGCTGCGCAGACCCGGAACCGGCATTGATCTCGCTCACCCACGACGTGCTGTCACTCGCGCCGGATTCGCGGTTGAACATGTTGCTGTGCAACGAGTCCGGGATCTGGGCCACGGCCTGGTACCACTCGCTGTGGACGTTCGTCGACGAGCAGACCGCGATCGTGGCGTCCGAACCGTTCGACGACGACAGTCGCTGGAAACCCGTACCCGACCGGCATCTCGTCGCCGCGGTGCCGGGCAAACTCATCGTCTCACCACTGGAGGTCGGCCCACCGTGATCGTCGACGTACATCTGCGCCCCGAGGACCTCGATGCCAAACTGCGCGAGGACGCACGGCGCGGACTCACGTCCGATCCCAAGTACCTGTCGCCCACCTGGCTGTACGACGCGCGGGGCAGCCGACTGTTCGAGAAGATCATGCGGCTGCCCGAGTACTACCCGACGCGTACGGAGTTCGCCCTGCTGCGACAGCACGCCGCCGATTTCGCCGAGTCCGCCCGTCCCGAGATGCTCGTCGAACTCGGCTCCGGCTCGTCCGAGAAGACATACGTGCTGCTCGATGCCCTCGGACCGTACCTCCACACCTATGTACCGCAGGACGTCTCCGAGCCGGCGCTGCGTTCGGCCGTCACCAGATTGACGGCGGAGTATCCGAACGTGACGGTGCACGGTGTCGTCGGCGACTTCACCGATTCGCTCGCGCATCTTCCTGCCGGTGGCACACGCGCGATCGCGTTCCTCGGCGGCACCATCGGCAACCTCGTCCCGAGCGAACGCGCCCAGTTCCTCGCCGGCACGGCCGCGATCCTCCGTCCCGGCGAATGGCTGCTCCTCGGGGCGGGACTCGTCATCGACCGCGACACTCTGCTCGCCGCCTACGACGACGCGGCCGGAGTGACGGCGGAGTTCGACCGGAACGTCCTGCGCGTGCTCAACGACCGGCTGGGTGCCGACTTCGACCCGGAACGGTTCGTGCACCGTGCCGTCTGGGACGCCGAGAACGAGTGGATCGAGATGCGACTCGAGGCGACCGAGGCGATGGACGTCCGGATCCCGGGCCTCGACCTGGAGATCTCCTTCACGGAAGGCGAACAGATCCGGACGGAGATCTCCGCGAAGTTCCGTCTCGCCGGTCTCGCGCAGGAACTTGCCGATGCGGGATTCGTCGTCCGGCACGAATGGGTCGACCCCGACGGACGGTTCGTCCTGATCGGCGCCTCCCGGCAGTAACCTCCCGAGAACTCCCGCAGTTCGGCCGCCGGGGAGGATTCGACACCTGCCGAGCCGGCACGGGAGGCTGGACGACATGACGTCCTCTCGTCCCGTGCTGACGACCCCGGTCCTGTTGCTCATGGCCGTGGCGACGGGTCTGTGCGTGGGCGGCAACTACTTCAACCAGCCGCTTCTCGACTCCATCGCCGAGGCGCTGGACACCTCCCGGTCGGCTGCGGCCTCCACCGTGACGGTCGCGCAGGTCGCCTATGCCCTCGGCCTGTTGTTCCTCGTCCCCCTCGGCGACATGTTCCCGCAGCGGCGACTGGCCGTGATGCTCGTGCTGGCCGCGGCCGCGGGGCAGGGGCTGAGCGGATTCGCGCCGAACATCGGGGTGCTCGTCGCGGGCACCGCGATCGCCGGTCTGTTCTCGGTCGCGGCGCAGGTGCTGGTGCCGTTCGCGGCGACCCTCGCCACCCCCGAATCGCGTGGGCGCGCGGTCGGCACCGTGATGAGCGGGCTGCTCGTCGGGATCCTCGTGGCCCGGAGTGTCGCAGGCATCCTCGCCGAACTCGGCGACAGCTGGACGACGGTCTACCGGGTGAGCGCGGTGGCCATGGTGATCGTGGCCCTCGCGTTGTGGCGGGTGCTTCCGGCGACACCGCCGGCGGTCCGGCAGGGCTACGGCAGCACTCTGCGATCGCTCGGGACGTTGATCGTCCGGCATCCCCGCCTGCGGACCCGGTCGATTCTCGGGGGACTGGGCTTCGCATCGGTGGGCGCGTTGTTCTCGACGATGGCGTTCCTGTTGTCCGACCCGCCGTTCGGCCTCGACGACCTGCAGATCGGTCTCGTGGGCCTGGCCGGGGTGGCCGGTGCGGTCGCGGCAACCGTCGCGGGACGGCTCGTCGACCGCGGGTACGGACCGCAGACGACTGCCGTGGGCGTGGTCACGCTGGTCGCGTCGTGGGCCGCGCTCGCCGCGGGCGGGAGCTCGCTGGTGTGGTTCGTCGTGGGGATGCTCGTCGTCGACCTCGCGTTGAATCTCGTGCAGATCACGAATCAGAACATCGTGTACGCCCTCGATCCCGACGCTCGCTCCCGCGTGAACTCCGTCTACATGACGGGCTATTTCGTCGGGGCCGCATCGGGATCGGCGCTCGGCACGGCGGCGTGGTCGGTCGGCGGGTGGCCCGCGGTGTGTGTGCTCGGCGTCGGTCTGGCGACGCTCGCGGGCGTAGTGTGGGTGCTCGACCTGCGGCTCGCGGCCCGGATGCGGGCGACTTCGTCTACAGCGACCGGCGGACCGGCAGCAGCCTGAGATCGCGCGCCCGGCCGATCGCCTCCACCCGGGTGTGGACCCCGAGCTTGCGATAGATGCTGCGCAGCTGGGTCTTGATCGTGTTGTGCGAGACGAACAGCTTCTTCGCGATGTCGGCGTGGGTCGATCCCAGTGCCAGCAGTTCGAGAACGTCCGTCTCTCGCGGGGACAATTCGACGTGGGTCACGGGCTCGGCGAAGACCGACCCGACGGGCCCGCCCGGAACCGGACGACCCGACAGGGCAACCAGATGTTCGGTGACATCGCCGGGGAGGGTGGTGAACGCACGGCGGTTGCCGAGGGACTCGGCCAGAGCGCAGGCCCGCCGCCAGTTCCTCGCGGCACCGTTCTCGTCGCCGAGGTCGAGGTGGGCGCCGGCGGCGACGAGCAACGATTCGAGATGGGCGCGCGGATATCCGCATTCCGTCCACGGGACGCGCTTGAGTTTCTTCAACGCGGCCTCGGGATGACGGGTGAACAGTTCGGCCCGTCCCGCCGCCACCACGCACATCGGATGGTCTGCCGACTGCTCGGCAGCGAGGGCACGCGCCAGGTTGCCGTTTCCGAGCGCCAGATGCAGATCGATCTCGGCTGCGCCGAGCATTCTGCGACAGAAGGCTCCGTGTCCGTACAGGTCGTGGTGCGACGCGATCAACCGGTGCAATCCGGTGAGCCCGTCGTAGGCATGACCCGTGGCCAGGTCGTAGGAGGCACGCGCATAGGCGACGAATCCCCAGAGTTCTTCCGAGACGCGGGGTACACCCACTGTGTCGAGATATCCGGCAGCCTCGTCGAGATCCAGCGCGTCCAGATGAACGAGCGCGGAGGCCACTCGGCCGCTCACCTTGACCATCTCGCCCCAGCGACCTTCGGTCTGCTCGGCGCGCCTCTCGATGTGCAACCATTCCCGCGCCCGCGGAAGGTCGCCGACGGCCGCCCAGTTCAGGGCCGAACTTCCCGCGGCGTTCTGGACGGCGAAGGCGATGTTCGCGGCATAGGCACCGCGGTAGGCGCGCCGGAAGGCGGCGGTGGACTCGGTGAGATATCCGGCGAGCTGGAGCGTGATCGCCCACTGCAGGCGCAACAGCGGAAGCTGGGGGGCGAGGTCGTCGGGTCGATGCTCGAGGATCGACCCGACGAGCGGTTGTAACAGCAGGGTCAGTCGCGCGGCTTCACCGAATTCGCCCGAGACCCGCAGCGTCAGGGTCTGTACCGTCGCGACGTACACGGCCTGGGCGGCTTCGGCCGTCCTCCCGAGCTCGACGAGTTCGTCGACGTCGGTGGACAGGGAGGCGTGCAGGATCGAATGCTCGTCGAGCATCTGCGTGAACAGCGCGCGACCGGCCAGTACCGAGGGGTGGTCCTCGAGTTCCCCATCCGGGATCTGTCTGAGCACCTTGACGAGAACGTCGAAGGAACGCTCCACCATGTGCGCCCAGGACTCCTCGACGATCGTCACGGCGGTCTTCCAGTCGCCGGCCTCGACCGCGTAGATCGACGCTTCGGCGGGATTTCCGGCGTCGCGATGTGCCCGGGCGAGTTCGCCGAGCAGGGCGTCGGCGTGCCCGGGTCGTGCCCGGCGGGAGATCTCCAGGACGCACGAACGCACCGCGTCGGGCCAGCGCCAGGTCCGGGGATCACGGTAAGGGGAATCCATCAGAAGCCCCGCTGCGGCGAGCGCGGTCAGCCGGGCTTCGGCGTCGGCCACGCCGGTCAGCTCGGCTGCTTCGTCGGCGGTGAGGCTGTGGGCTACCGCGACGGAGTATGCGAAGTCGCACTCGGCGGCGTCGAGGTCGTCGAGCAGGCCCTCGACATGGGTCCGTACGAGGCATTCCAGTGCCGTGGTCGGCAACCCCCGGTTGTCGATCAACCGCTGCGGGCGGTTACGGGCGAGTCCCGTGGCTGCCGAGACGAGGGCGGGTACACCACCGAGCACGCGGGACACCGCCTCGCATTCGCCGTCGGAGCGTGCGGTTCCGGTGGAGTTCAGCAGCCGGGTGGTCTCTCCGACGGTGAACAGCAGATCGGGGGCCGGGATGTACGTGCATTCCATCCCGCGGGTGATGACCTCGCTCAGATCGATGTTGTTGCCCGGAAGGCAGACGATCGCATCGAGTTTCGGACAGTGATCGAGCAACCGCAGAGTTTCCCGGAGGATCCGGGCCGCGTTCGGTGCCGGCACGCAGGCAAGAACGAGCAGACACGGTGATCCCAGATCGCGGAGGGCACGGACCACCCGATCGAACGGCGAGCCGTCGGTTGTGACCTCGACGGCCGGATGGTCGACGAGGATGTCGAGGACACACTCCGGCAGGTCGCCGTCGCCGGGGCGGGTGAGTTCGGGAACCCAGACGACCGTGTGGTCGGGTGCGCCGCCCTGGTGGAGCCATCCGGCGACGAGGGTGCGTTTGCCGAAACCGGGGGGAGCGTCGATCACCGTCAGCGTGGAGCACCGGTCGAGGCACGCGAACAGACGGGGGCGTGCCAGAGCCGAGGACAGTGAACGCCACGCGGGTGCACCGACGCGAGGGGAGTCGGAAACACTCACGCGCACTCCTTCGGAAGGCTTCGGTCCGGATCTGCGCAGGCGGGAAGGCCCGAACAGTGCCCCCCGACAGGCCTTGGTCGATCACAGACTACCTGGTCCGTTGTCGTGAGGTGCGGTAACGAGAGCAGTTGTGAGGTGCGCTAACGACGGCAGCCCCGGCACCGGACCGTCGAGCGAACTCGTCGGCGCGGGCGGGGCTGCGATCGTAAGCCGGCGGCTAGCGGCCGGATGCGCTCAGACGTGCCTTCTCGAGTGCGGCGAGGGTGCGGAGGATCGTCGCCTTCTGCTTCTCCAGGTCGCTGCGCCGGGCACGGGCGGCAAGGCCGCTCTGCTCGGCGACGAGAGTGAGCTGCGCGTCGATCGCGGAGAGTTGGTCGAGCAGAGCGAGGGCACGGGTCTGGATCTCCTCGACGTCCACCGCGTCCGTGCGGACCGGGGCGGCGGACTTCGCCGGCTTCGACGCCGGCGAGGACGAGTTCCGGGTCGCGGCAGCCGGACGCGCCGACGCCTGAGCGGAGGTACCGACATGGCTGTCGGTGATCGCGGTGGCGCGGGGCCGCAGGGCCTTGCGCACGAGCGCCGGATCGGGCTGCTCGGCGAGACGGATGTCGTTGAGGGCACGGCGGGCCTCGCGAGCGGCGAGGCGGTGCTCGTGCTCCTCCTCGTCGTCGGACTGCAGGGTGCCGCCGATGGGCCGCAGACCGTACATGCCCATGAACTTGCGGGCCTCGTCGATGACGGCTTCGTGCTTACGGCATGTGGCACAGCGAGGTTCGTTGCGGAAGAGTTCGACCGAGTCGGTGTCGCCACACCAGACGCACGCACCCGGCGACCATCGTCGGACCGTTCGGATTGTCGCGTTTTCCGTAGGGGCTTCGAGAGTTTGCGCGTCGGTCACGAGGTGCCACTTTAGGTGAAAGCGGAGTTATGCAGGGGAGGGGGTCCCGCCCGACCTGCGACGATTTCGCGCGGCGTGACGAAGATCATTCCCGTCCCGGCGCGTCCTCAAACCATTGCGCCACACAGCATTTCCATACCAGCCGGTCTGCCGGATCACGTTGCAGTGGCGGCGGTGAGCCAGCGCACCAACGGCCGGAACTCCCGCCACGCCGAACGCACCTCCTCGAGAGTGCGCGGAGTGTCGATCCAGGGAGGTGAGATCTCGGTGCGACCGGCCCACAGTGACCGGTGCCGCATGAGTTCGATGCGGGGATGATCGGCGTCCACGCCGCGCGGCCGGGACTTCAGCCGGTCGCCCCCGATCTCGTAGCCCGACCGTTCGAGCTTGCGCACGATCCTCCCGAGTTCCGGACCGCGCCGCTCGTGATCGACCGCTGTGCGGTAGCCGGCGATCTGCTCGGACGAACCGTGGAACAGGCCCGCGGACACCCGCAACCCGGCAGCGTTGATCTCGACGTAGTAGCCGACGCTCTGCGCGACGGAGACGAATCCGCCCTGATGGGTCTTGTACGGCAACTTGTCCTTGCTGAACCGTACGTCGCGGTACGGGCGGAAGACCTTGCCCTCACCGAACTCCTCCCCGAGTTCCGAGAGCAGGGCAAGCATCGGGCCGCGCACGCAGTCGTCGTAGACGGCCTTGTGCGCGGCCCAGAATGCTCTGCTGTTGTCGGCCTCGAGATCGTCGTAGAAGTCGAGGGCCGCGACGGGAAATCCGGTGAACACCCGGACAGTCTGCCCCGTCGTGGAACCGAAGGTCAGGCGACCCCGTTGAACAGCGAGGTCACCGAGCCGTTCTCGAAGACCTCGCGGATCGTCTGCGCGAGCAGCGGGGCGATCGACAGCACGGTGAGGCAGTCGAACTGCTTCTCCTCCGGGATCGGCAGCGTGTTGGTGACGATGACCTCCTTGGCTCCGCACGCGGCGAGGCGCTCGGCGGCCGGATCGGAGAGCACGCCGTGGGTGGCCGCGATGATGACGTCGCCCGCACCGGCCTCCTTCAGGATCTTCACCGCGCCGGCGATGGTGCCGCCGGTGTCGATCATGTCGTCGATGAGGATGCAGGTGCGGCCTTCGACCTCACCGACCACCCGGTTCGACTTGACCTGGTTGGGCACGAGCGGGTCGCGGGTCTTGTGGATGAACGCCAGCGGCGCACCACCGAGAGTGTCGGCCCACTTCTCGGCCACGCGCACGCGACCGGAATCGGGGGAGACCACGGCGATGTTCTCGACGCCGTACTTGCCGCGGATGTACTCGGCGAGCTGACCTTGCGCGTGCATATGGTCGACCGGGCCGTCGAAGAAGCCCTGGATCTGATCGGTGTGCAGGTCGACCGTGATGATGCGGTCGGCGCCGGCGGTCTTGAGCAGATCGGCGATCAGGCGAGCGGAGATGGGCTCGCGCCCACGGTGCTTCTTGTCCTGACGGGCGTAGGGGTAGAACGGCAGGATCGCGGTGATGCGCTTGGCGGAACCACGCTTGAGCGCGTCGATCATGATGAGCTGTTCCATGACCCACTGGTTCAGCGGGAACGGGTGGCTCTGCAGCACGAAGGCGTCCGAACCGCGCACCGACTCCTCGAAGCGCACGAACGTCTCACCGTTGGCGAAGTCCCGTGCCGTCTGCGGGGTGAGGGGGACACCCAGTTCCTTCGCGACCTGTTCCGCCAGCTCGGGATGAGCCCGGCCGGAGAAGAGCATCAAGTTCTTCTGGTTGTCGATCCAATTGGTCACTGGTTCTGGCCGTCCTTCTGCCGATCGTGGTCGTGCTGCTGCTGTGCTCTCGATGCTGCCTCGGCAGCGGGGGTACCGGCGCGATTGCGCTGGACCCACCCTTCAATATTGCGCTGTGGCGTACCCGACACCGCCAGCGCCCCCGGAGGAACGTCGCGGCGGAGTACTGTTCCGGCGCCCGTGTAGGCGCCGTCGCCCACCGTGAGGGGGGCGACGAACATCGTGTCCGACCCGGTGCGGACGTGCGATCCGACGACCGTGCGGTACTTCTGCACCCCGTCGTAGTTGACGAACACGCTCGACGCTCCGATGTTGGAGTGCTCGCCGATCTCCGCGTCGCCGACATAGGTGAGGTGGGGAACCTTCGAATGCGCCCCGATCTGCGCGTTCTTCGTCTCGACGAAGGCGCCGAGCTTGCCGCACGCGCCGAGTTCGGTGCCGGGACGCAGGAAGGTGAACGGTCCGACGGTGGCCTCCGCGCCGATCACCGCGTGGGAGCCGTGGGTGCGCACGACGCTGGCGCCCGCGCCGACCTGCACGTCGATGAGAGTCGTGCCGGGGCCGATCTCCGCGTCGTCGGCGACGACCGTGCGGCCGCGCAACTGCACGTCGGGATGGATGGTGACGTCGCTGCCGAGAACGACGTCGACGTCGATCCACGTCGACGCCGGGTCGATCACCGTGACACCCTCGCGCATCCAGTGCTCGAGCAGACGCCGGTTGAGTTCGGCGGTCAGTGCGGCCAGCTGGACGCGGTCGTTGACGCCGGAGACCTGCACGGCGTCGTCGGTGTGCACACCGCGGACGGCCAGGCCCTCTCCGCGGGCGATCTTCACGACGTCGGTCAGGTACAGCTCGCCCTGCGAATTGTCGTCGCTCAACTTGCCCAGGGCCGACCGCAGCGCGGCCGCGTCGAAGGCGTACACGCCCGTGTTGATCTCCTGGATCGCGCGCTGCGTCGTGGACGCGTCCTTCTCCTCGACGATCCCGGCGACATCACCGTCGGTGGTGCGGACGATGCGGCCGTACCCGGTGGGCTCGGACACCGTCGTGGTCAGGACGGTGACCGCGGCCGGCTCGGGGTCGAGGTGCGCGGCGAGCAACTCACGCAGGGTGTCGGGGCGGAGCAGCGGGACATCGCCCGCGGTGACGACCACCGTGCCGTCGAAGTCGTCGGGCAGGGCGCCCAGGCCGCACTCCACGGCGTGACCGGTGCCGAGCTGATCGTCCTGGACGGTCACCCGGATCTTGCGGTCGAGACTCTCGGCGACGGCGGTCACCTCGGCGGAGACCTCCGCGCGGCGATGCCCGACGACCGTGACGAGATGGGAGGGTTCGAGCGCGGCGACGGCGTAGAGGGAGTGGGCGAGCATCGTGCGGCCGCCGAGGGTGTGCAACACCTTCGGTGTCTTCGACCGCATTCTTGTTCCTGCTCCGGCTGCCAGCACGACGATCGCGGTCTGCACCTGCATGTAGCTCCCTCGACACGTTTCTGCACGCCGGTCCGTGCGTGCACCGGGGAAGCGCTGAGGCTCCCCGGGACGGTTCCCGCTCCGCCGCCAGGACTCGAACCTGAACTATCTGAACCAAAATCAGAGGTGCTGCCGATTACACCACGGCGGACTGCCACACCTCCGCGGCGGAACCGGCGGACGTGCGCCCCCGATCCTTGCACGAGACGGCGTCGACGTCGAACCTGGGGTGGCGGGATCGGGAATGGATAGGCTGTCGAACGTTCGAGTACGCCCCGCCGCCGAAGGAGGACATGTGTCGCAGGCGTCGCAGAAGCGGACCGAGCGCACTTCGCGGATCCGGATGACGGGCACGCAGCGTCGGGAACAGCTCATCGAGATCGGCCGTGCCCTCTTCGCCGAGCGCGGCTACGAGGGCACCTCCATCGAGGAGATCGCCCAGCGGGCGCAGGTCTCCAAGCCCGTCGTCTACGAACACTTCGGAGGCAAGGAAGGTCTCTACGCGGTGGTCGTGGACCGCGAGATGACGGTCCTGATGTCGATGGTGACCGAGAGCCTCACACGGAACCGGTCGCGGATCCGCGTCGAGCGCGCGGCGCTCGCCCTGCTCACCTACATCGAGGAACGCACCGACGGTTTCCGGATCCTGGTGCGCGACTCGCCGATGTCGGCCGAGGAAGGCACCTATTCGAGCCTTCTCAACGAAGCGATGCGGCAGGTGGGGGAGCTGCTGTCCGGCGACTTCTCCCGCCGCGGCCTCAACCCCGACTTCGCTCCGCTCTACGCCCAGGCGCTCGTCGGTATGGTCGCCACCACCGCGACATGGTGGCTCGATCGCCGCACCCCGTCGAAGGAGGATGTGGCAGCCCACCTCGTGAACCTGTGCTGGAACGGCCTGATCGGTCTCGAAGCGGACCCGAAGCTCGGAGAGCCCCCGATTTCCGAATAGTCCTCTCGTTTTCGGGAGCGTCTGGTCTCTACTTCCGGGTAAGCGGCGTTATCGTAGGGATACCCGTGAGAAGGCAGGCTGTGGTGGGACGACAAGTACGCGCAGAGGTGACGCGCGAATCCGTGCTGCAGGGCGCAGCGACCGTATTCGTCCGCGACGGATACGCGGACGCGAATCTGGGCGACATCATCGAGGAGGCCGGTGTCACCAAGGGGGCGCTGTACTTCCATTTCGGTTCGAAGGAAGAGTTGGCGCGCGGAGTGATCGACTCCGGGTATCTGCGCTTCGCGGCCGCCGCCGAATCCAAGATGGACCGCCGCTCCCCGGCTCTCGAGACACTGATCGATCTGTCCGTACTCCACGTCGACATGGCCGAGACCGATCCGGTGGTGCGGGCGATGTTCCGTCTGCTCGTCGAGATCGGCGACTATCAGGGCACCGAGCACCGCCCCTACGAGACCTGGCAGAGCACTCTGCAGGAGCTGGCCACCAGGGCGGCCGAGGAGGGCGACCTCGTCGAGGACGTCGACGTCCACGCCGTCTCCCTGCTGCTCCTCGAGCAGGCGATGGGCGCTCGGATCATGGCGAACGCCCTCAAGGCGATCGATCGGCTCGCCGAACGGACGGGCTCGATGTGGCGGATGATCCTGCCCGCGCTGGTGCCGGCGAACAAGCTCGAATACTTCCGGCAGTTCGTGGAGCGCCGCCTGCGGCTGCCGTCGTGAGTTTCGGTCCGTTCTCCGCCGACGAGGCACCCGCAGCGCTCGCGCGCCTGCTCGACCGGTTCGGTCCCGACACCGCCGTGACCATCGGTGTCGTGCCGCCCCTGCTGACGATCGCCCAGGCCGCCGACGTACTCGGCTGTTCCCGCCGTTACGTGGCCCACCTGGTGGACACGGGCGCGCTCGCCGCCGACTTCCACGGTCTGCACCGGCGCGTGTCGCGCTCCGACGTCCGCGAACTCGCGATCCGGCAGGCGGAGGTGGTCACGACGGTCCTCGACGGTCTCGCCGACCTCACGCGTCGCGAGGGCCTGTACGACCCGTTCTGACAGTACTGTGCGACCCGTGACGACAGCATGGACGGGCACACGATTCGACGAAGGGTGACGATGCCGGTTCGAGTGGTACTCGGTGCGACGGTGCTCTCCCGTCCCCGGCTGCGTGATGTGGCGCTCGCCCTGGCCGAAGAGGGCCTGTATCAACCCTTCTGGAGCGACGGGATCGTCGCGGAGGTGGACCGTCGGCTCCCGCAGGAGCTGTTGCGCCCCGCCCGCGACTTCCTCTTCGCCGAACTCGACCGCGCCTTCCCCGACGCCCGCGTGGTCTGGCCCACCACCGTCCTGCGCGAGGTGCCGCACGTGACGGGCCCGCGGGAAGCGCACGTGACGTCGGTGGCATTGCTGTGCCACGCCGACGCCGTGATCACCGCCGATCCCGAGCTCACCGGGGCGCTGGAACGGTCGGGCATCGAAGCGTGGACTCCCGACGCGTTCGTCACCTTCGCGCTCGACGCGGATCCCGCCCGCACCCGCACAGCCCTGCTGAGGATGGTGCGACGTCGCTGGCTCACCGACGACGCCCGGCGCGAGGCGGGCGACGAGGAACTGCTCGCCGGACTGGCCGGCTGGGCGGCCCGTGAGCTCGGTGCCAACAGCGCCGACCTGCTCGCGCCCCGGCGCGGTGATCCTCCTCGCGCCCCGGCGCGGTGACGCACGAGGGGGCAGCGGAATAGACTCGACAAGGTTCTCGTCCCACACTCAGGAGCGCCTTCCTTGTCTGCTGTGCCCCCGGCCGCTGTCCCACTGTCCGGATTGGCGCGGATCGCGCTGGCCGACCACCGACTGAGCAGGATCGGCGATCTCGCCGGTTCCGCCGAACAGGAGATCGTCGCACCGCCCTCCGCCCGGCCGTTCGTCGCGGCGGCGCTGGCCGAGAAGACGCCGCTGCTCGTGGTCACCGCCACCGGACGCGAGGCCGACGATCTCACCGCCGAACTCACCGAGATGCTCGGCGACTCGGTCGCACAGTTCCCCTCGTGGGAGACCCTGCCGCACGAGCGCCTGTCTCCGAGCGCCGACACCGTGGGCCGTCGCCTGCACCTCCTGCGTCGCCTCGCCCGTCCCGATGATCGCGACCTCGGACCCGAACTCGGGGTCGTGGTCGCCACCGTGCGGTCGCTGGTGCAGCCGATGGCACCCGGACTCGGCGAGATCGATCCCGTCACCCTGCGGGTCGGCACCGAACACGACTTCGAGGAGCTCGTCGAGCGACTCGTCGAACTCGCCTACACCCGGGTCGACATGGTCGGCAAGCGCGGCGAGTTCGCGGTGCGCGGCGGCATTCTCGACATCTTCCCCCCGACCGCCGACCATCCGGTCCGCGTCGAATTCTGGGGCGACGAGGTCACCGAACTGCGATGTTTCTCCGTCGCCGACCAGCGGTCGATCACCGAGGTCGACGTGCCGGTGCTCATCGCGCCGCCGTGCCGCGAACTGCTGCTCACCGAGGAGGTCAAGGCCCGGGCCGCGCAGCTCGCCCAGGACAACCCGGCCGACGCGGCGCTCGTCGAGATGCTCGACAAGATGGCCGGGGGCATTCCCGTCGAGGGCATGGAAGCGTTGCTGCCGGTGCTGCAGTCCGGCGAGCTGCAGTTGCTCACCGACGTTCTGCCCGCCGGCGCGCACGTGCTGATCTGCGATCCGGAGAAGGTCCGCACCCGGGCGAGCGATCTCGCCCGCACCGGGCAGGAGTTCCTCGAGGCGTCGTGGACGGCGGCTTCGCTCGGTGGTGCGGTGCCGCTCGACACCTCGAATCTCAACGGAGTGGACGGGAAGAAGCTCGATCTCGGCGAGTCGGCCTACCGATCGCTGCGCCAGGTGCGCGAGGCCGCGCAGGCGGCAGGGACACCGTGGTGGACGCTGAGCCCGCTCGCCTCGGGTTCCGAGAGCGAGATCGTCCTCGATGTACAGCCGGCACCCGAAGTCCGCGGTTCCGAGGACCTGTTGTCGATGCTGTTCGTGAACCTGCGCGCGCACGTCACCGCCGGTGGGCGTGCGGTGATCGTCGTTGCCGGCACGGGGACCGGGCAGCGCGTCCTCGAGCGGCTGAAGGAGAACGAGGTCCCCGCCGCGAAACTCGAGCCCGGCTCCGAACCGGTGCGCGGGCAGGTCGGTGTCATGCGCGGCTGTCTGCACGAGGGCGTGGTGCTTCCCGGCAACGACGACAATGTGGTGCCGGGCCTGGTCGTCGTCACCGAAGCCGACCTCACCGGCAACCGCGTCGTCACCGAGGGACGCAAGACGCCCGTCAAGCGCCGCAACCAGGTCGACCCGCTCGCCCTGAACGCCGGCGATTTCGTCGTCCACGACCAGCACGGCATCGGCAAGTTCGTCGAGATGGTCGAACGGACCGTCGGTGGCGCCCGCCGCGAATACCTCGTCATCGAGTACGCACCCGGCAAGCGCGGCCAGCCCGGCGACAAACTGTTCGTTCCGATGGAACAACTCGACCAGCTCTCCCGTTACGTCGGTGGCGAACTGCCGTCCGTCAGCAAGCTCGGCGGATCCGACTGGGCCAACACCAAACGCAAGGCCCGCAAGGCGGTTCGGGAGATCGCCGGCGAACTCGTGCGGTTGTACGCGGCGCGGCAGGCCTCACCCGGCCACGCCTTCGCGCCCGACTCGCCGTGGCAGAAGGAGATGGAGGACGCCTTCCCCTTCACCGAGACGCAGGACCAGCTCACGGTGATCTCCGAGGTCAAGGCCGACATGGAGAAGCCGGTACCGATGGACCGCGTCGTGATCGGCGACGTCGGCTACGGCAAGACCGAGATCGCCGTGCGCGCGGCGTTCAAGGCCGTGCAGGACGGCAAGCAGGTCGCGGTGCTCGTCCCCACGACTCTGCTCGCGCAGCAGCATCTGCAGACCTTCACCGAGCGGATGGCGGCCTTCCCCGTGACGGTCAAGGGATTGAGCCGGTTCACCGACGCGGCCGAGTCGCGCGCGATCATCGAGGGCATGGCCGACGGCACCGTCGACATCGTCGTCGGCACCCACCGCCTGCTGCAGACCGGCGTCCGCTGGAAGGACCTCGGTCTCGTGGTCGTCGACGAGGAACAGCGTTTCGGCGTCGAGCACAAGGAACACATCAAGGCGCTGCGCACCCACGTCGACGTGCTCACGATGTCGGCCACGCCGATCCCTCGCACCCTCGAGATGAGTATGGCCGGGATCCGCGAGATGTCGACCATCCTCACTCCGCCCGAGGAACGGCATCCGATCCTCACCTATGTGGGCGCGTACAACGACAAGCAGGTCGCCGCGGCCATCCGGCGAGAGTTGTTGCGCGACGGTCAGGTCTTCTACGTCCACAACCGGGTGAGCTC
This sequence comes from Rhodococcus sp. As11, assembly GCF_048957735.1. Classification (NCBI taxonomy): domain Bacteria; kingdom Bacillati; phylum Actinomycetota; class Actinomycetes; order Mycobacteriales; family Nocardiaceae; genus Rhodococcus; species Rhodococcus sp. As11. Next base: position 36,309 of record NZ_JARDJE010000017.1, on the reverse strand, counting down.
GATCGACAAGGCCGCCAAGCGGCTTCGCGACCTCGTTCCGGAGGCGCGGGTCGCGGTGGCGCACGGGCAGATGAACGAGGACACGCTCGAGAAGACGGTGCAAGGCTTCTGGCAGCGCGAGTTCGACGTGCTGGTGTGCACCACGATCGTCGAGACCGGTCTCGACATCTCCAATGCCAACACCCTCATCGTCGAACGGGCGGATGCGCTCGGCCTGTCGCAGCTGCACCAGTTGCGCGGACGTGTCGGGCGTTCGCGGGAGCGCGGCTACGCGTACTTCCTGTACCCGGCGGAGAAGCCGCTGACGGAGACGGCCTACGACCGGCTCGCCACGATCTCGCAGAACTCCGATCTCGGCGCGGGTATGGCCGTCGCCATGAAGGATCTCGAGATCCGCGGTGCCGGAAACGTTCTCGGCGGCGAGCAGTCCGGTCACGTCGCGGGTGTCGGCTTCGACCTGTACGTGCGGCTCGTCGGTGAGGCCGTCGAGGCATACAGGGCAGCAGCAGACGGCCGGACCGTCACCACCGACGAAGCGCCCAAGGAGGTGCGGGTCGACCTTCCCGTCGACGCGCACATCCCCGCCGACTACGTCGCGTCCGATCGGTTGCGTCTCGAGGCGTACCGCAAGCTCGCGGCCGCGAACGACGATGCGGCGATCGCCACGGTCGTCCACGAACTCGTCGACCGGTACGGCCCGCTGCCCGAGGAGGTTCAGCGGCTCGTGTCCGTCGGCAGGCTCCGGCTGCTGTGCCGCGAGTACGGCCTCGAGGAGGTCGCCGTCACCGGAACCCAGATCCGGATCTCGCCGATGGAACTGCCCGACTCGAAGCAGATGCGGCTCAAGCGGTTGTATCCGGGCGCGCAGTACCGTGCGACCAGCGGCCTCGTCCAGTTGCCGATCCCACGGACCGGCGGTGTCGGATCGGATCGGGTGCGGGACGTGGCGTTGCTGCAGTACATCGCCGACTTCCTGCTGGCGCTCGACGGCAAACCGCAAGGGATGGTGGACCTGAACAGCGCGGCCACGGTGAATGCATGACCGACTACACCGCTCTCGTCGAGGCGGCGGCCGTGATGGACAGACTGTGGTCGTTCGGGGGTTGGGAGGTCACCCAGACCCACGAGAGCCTGCGCCGTTATCTGATCGAGGAGACCTACGAGGTGCTCGACGCCGTCGAGTCGGGCGATCCGGACGAGCTCCGTGAGGAACTCGGCGACCTGCTCCTGCAGGTGCTGTTCCACTCGCGGATCGCCGAGGCGAACGGGCAGTTCACCGTCGAGGACGTGGCCGCCACGCTCGTCGCCAAGCTGGCCGCACGGAGCCCGCACCTGACCAACGGGCACACCGGCCCGCTCGACGTCGCGGAACAGGAGGCGGCGTGGGAGGTCGCGAAGAAGGCGGAGAAGGCCCGGGCGTCGTGTCTCGACGGGATCGCGATGGCGCAGCCCGCACTCTCCTTGACGGACAAGGTGATCGAGCGTGCCACTCGGGCCGGCCTTCCCGCACATCTCGTCCCGGCCGAGTTGCGGTTGGTACGAGTCACCGGGGACGGTGATGCGGAGAGCGCGCTGCGCAGTGCCACAATGCATTTCGTGGCGGCCGTGCGGGCGGCAGAGAAAGCGGCCCATGCCGACGGCGTGCCCTACGGCGCCCTGGATACCGATGCGTGGGAACGTTACTGGGAGAAGTGAAATCCGGTGGATGCGTCGTCGAGGCGCCTCGGCTCCGCGCGGGCGCGTAGCGCTGGAGCGACGGGCCGGCCTCGGAGGAGTCCGGCGACCCCGCCCGCGTCCAGGGCTCGGCGGTATACCGACATGGCCTCGCGCGCTGCCTCGACGGTCTCGTCCACGTCGGTGTCGGTGTGCGCTGCCGAGATGACGAACGATTGACCGAGCACTCCGCGCGTGAGCATCTCCTGCAGGAACAGCGTGCGGAACTGCTGTGACGGCTGCAGATCCGGATCGCGAGTGACGAAGATCAGGCAGGAGGGCCGCCCGAGCACCTGGACGTACCGTTCGACGCCGAGATCGGACGCCGCCGCATTCACCGCATCCGCGAGCCTGCGACCGGCCGCCTCCATCCGTCCGATCGGATCCTCGGTGGCGTACGCGCGCACCACCGCGCGGAAGGCGGCCAGCCCCCCCGATTCGGGTCCGTGCGTGGTCGACAAGAGGAACACACGGTCGCTGTCGGTGCGCAGACCACCGAGCTCCATGAATTCGCGCCGGCCTGCCAGGGCGGCGACGGGGAAACCGTTACCCATGGCCTTGCCCCAGCACGACAGGTCCGGGCGGATGCCGTACACGCCCTGTGCTCCGTGTTCGGACCAGCGGAAGCCCGTGATCATCTCGTCGAAGATCAGCAGCGCACCGTGGTGATCGCACAATCGGCGTACACCTTCGAGAAAACCGGGAGCCGGTTCGGCGAGGGCCGTCGCGGCCTCGAGGATCACGCAGGCCGTCGGCTGTGCCGACAATGCCCGCTCGAGAGAGCCGAGGTCGTTGTACCGGAACCGATGTGTGTGTTCACAGGTCTCGTCCGGGATCCCGGACTTCATGGCCGTCGTTCCGATGAACCAGTCGTCGACCGAGAAGAAGGGCTGATCGCATGCCACGACGTGCCGACGACCGGTGACCGCACGTGCCAGTCGTACCGCGGCAGTGGTCGAATCGGACCCGTTCTTCGCGAACTTCACCATGTCTGCGGCGGGTACGAGGGCGAGGAAGTCCTCGGCGGCGGCGAGTTCGAGGGTCGTCGGCCGAGTGAAGTTGGTCCCGTTCGTCACGGCGGCGGTGACGGCATCGACGACGGGTCGATAACCGTGCCCCAGAGTGACCGAGCGTAGTCCCATGCCGTACTCGACGTAGTCGTTGCCGTCGGCATCCCATACTCGGGCACCTGCTCCTCGTTCGAGCACGGGGGTGATGAACTCGGGGTATTGATCGGATCCGCGGGCGTAGGTGTGAGCGCCACCGGGAACGAGCTCGTGGAGGCGTGCCTGCAGTTCGGCAGATCGAGCGAAGAATCGATCACGGTGGTCGGACGGGTGCGTCATGAGCGAACTCCATCGCTCGGAGAATCGTCGAGAATCCGATTGTGTCATCAGCACTGTCGAACCTCGTGGGGAACGAGTGAATTCGACGTTTCCTGTCTCCGTATCGCTCCGCTCGTCGCCCGCGGGAGACGGGCGCTCACAGAATCGGGTATTGTTCGGTACGGATCGTCCTTCCTTGTCGGACCGGACAATTCGGTCCGACAGTCAGATATTTCTCCGACCGTTCGAAGTTCGCGAGTGCCCGAAGGTGCCGACATGACGAATCGCGTCCTCTCTCCGACCGGCGGTGCTTCGTGCGAGGTTCGCGTTCTCCTCGAGAACGGGGAGTACTGGCTCAACAACAAGGGCGACCTCGCAATTCTCGACGAGACCGTACGGCGGTTCGCCGAGCGATGGCCGCACGCCCGAATCGGGGTGCTTACCTCGGCGCCCGCGTTGCTGCGAGCCTATGAACCGCGTGTCGACGCGATCTGCTACCAACGGGGTGGAAGTTGGCCGCGCCGACGCCGACGGCCGGGGCCGGCAAGCCTGCTGGGCCCCGGGATCGCGGGTGCTCCGATGAATGCTTGGGACGCTGCGGTCGCTGTGCCCGGCCGAATCACCCGGCGGGTGCGGCGTGTGAGGGGAACAGCGGACGAAGACCGGACGGTGCCGGATGCAGTGGCCACCGCTTCCGTGGTGGTTGCGATCGGAGGCGGATACATGACCGACATCGACCGGTTCCAGACGGAACGGACCCTGACATTGCTCGAGCGGGCCGCAGATCTGGGAATTCCCACCGCGATGACGGGACAGGGGTTCGGTCCGCTCACCGCGCCCGACCTGCTCGAGCGGGCCGCGCAGGTTCTGCCGCGAGTGGATCTGATCGGGCTCCGCGAAGACCTGCGCGGACCGGAACTGCTGCACTCCCTGGGTGTCCCTGCGGACCGCGTCGTGGTGACGGGGGACGACGCGGTGGAACTCGGTTACTCCACGCGGCGAGCGGAACTCGGTACGGATCTCGGCGTATGTCTGCGAGTGGCCGAGTATTCCCCGGTCGGTGCCGCGATCAGCGACGCGGTGGGACGTGCGGTGCGCGAGAAGGCCGCTGCCCATGCCGCCCACCTCGTCCCGCTGATCGTGTCCGAACACGACGCAGAGGACCGAAGGTCGACGATGCCACTGCTCGCCGAGTATTCGGGGACGATCCCGCCGCTCGGCAGGTTCGCCGGAGCACGGGCACTCTCGCACCGGGTGGGGCGGTGCCGAATGATCGTCACCGGTGCCTACCACGTGGCCGTCTTCGCGCTGTCGCAAGGGATCTCGGTCGTAGGGCTCTCGACGTCGCGTTACTACGACGACAAGTTCGCCGGATTGAGCTCCATGTTCGGTACCGGAATCGAGACCGTCCGGCTGGACGAGGACGGAATGCCGGACCGCCTCCGTGCGGTGATCGGAAAGGTCTGGGCCGACGCGCCGGACATGCGTAGTGAGCTGCTCACGCGCGCGGACCGGCAGATCCGCGCGAGCCGGGCGGTCTTCGACCGCATCGGCGACCTCGTGGAGCTGCCGGTCAGCGCGCGGCGCGATCCGCAATCCGATCCTTCTCCGCCGCCCACATCTCCGCGGTGATGGCCCAGAGGTGGTGATCCTTCCGGGAGCCGCCCACATCGAGATAGCCGACCATGGTGCCCTCCCGGCGCATCCCGGTCTGCTCGGCACAGTGCGCCGCGGGAACGTTTCCCACGCACACGGGTGCGGTGATGCGGTGCAGCCCGAGGGGACCGAACCCGTAGTCGGCGAGCATCCGGGCGGCGGCCAGGGCGACACCCTTGCCGGCGAGGGTCGAATCGATCCATACCCCCGCCTCTGCCAGACCCGCCCACCGGTCGATATGTTCGAGATTGAACTGTCCGGCGAACAGGCCGTCCACCTCGATGACCAAGGGCAGGGCACGTCCTGCCCGGGCCTCGCTGCGGGCGTGCAGGTACTCGTCGACCCATGCCTGCTCGCTGTGGCGTTCCTCCCAGGGAAGCGAGGACGAGGTCCAGAACGGTTCGATGAACCGCCGGTCGCGGATCCGGAGTGCTTGCCAGCGAGACCAGTCCGACAGACGGGGTGACCGGAGGACGAGGCGATGCCCCGACACCTCGACGGGACCCAGTCGCACACACAGGCTGTAACCCTGCTTGCACCGGAGCCGGTGGCGCAGGGGGCGGGTATACAGTCTTCCCGCCGTGGTGAGCACCACGAACGGCCTGGGACGCTTCATGCGTTCACCTCTGCTGGGCGACTCCGACGGGGCGGACAATGAAACGGCGACCACCGGCGGTGGAGGGTGTGGATCCAGCGTACTCGCCGGGACGGGAAGGATTCGGTCGGAACGACCGAATCGGCCGGACGGGAACCGGACCGAACGGGACGAACGCCGCACGACGGTCCGAACATCCGTCCGGTCGCGTCCTCCGGTGATAGCGTCCGTACAAGGGACGGGGACCGAATCGAAAGAGGCGACACATGATCCGGCCCGACAACGACATTCCACTGCCGCCCGCTACCCACCGTCGAGTGCCGTGAGCGCGCGTCGCGTCGCCCTGGTCCACGAACGGTTCACCGAGATCGCAGGCTCGGAGCAGGTCGTCGAACAACTGGCGGTGCAGTGGCCGCAGGCGAGGGTCCACGTCCCGATCGCCCGACCGTCCGGTATCCCGTCCCGGCTGCGCACACGGATCGACACGACGTGGCTCGACGGGCTCTACCACCTGTCGGGGGAACGTTCGTACGCCCCTCTTCTTCCCTTGATGGCGAGAAGCTTTCGAAGCATGAAGCTCGACCGCGCCGATATCGTCGTCATCAGCCACCATGCCTTCGCAAGCCAGGCGGTCTTCGCCACGACGGCACCGACGATCGCATATGTGCACAGTCCGGCACGGTGGGCATGGGACGCATCGTTGCGTGAGGGCGAGGGCGGTGGTCGTCCGGGAGGAGTCGCACTCGGGTTGCTCGCCGTATCCGCGCGGCGTGCCGAACTTGCTGCCGCGCCCCGGTTGTCTCGTATCGTGGCGAACTCCACCACCGTCGCCGACCGCATCCGCCGGTGGTGGAACCGCGACTCCGTGGTCGTCCACCCACCGGTCGACACCGAAGCATTCACCCCCGACAGCGGTGTGCCGCGGGAGGACTTCTTCCTGCTCGCGGGACGCCTCGTTCCGTACAAGCGGCCGGACCTGGCGATTCGGGCGGCGAACACTGCGGGGACGCGTCTCGTGGTCGTGGGTGACGGTCGCAGTACGGAGCACTGCCGGAAGATCGCAGGGGAGACGGTGGCCTTCCTCGGACGCGTTCCGCACAGACAGCTGGTCGACATGTACCGACGCTGTCGTGCAGTGGTGATGCCCGGTCTCGAGGACTTCGGGATCGTGCCTGTCGAGGCGATGGCCTGCGGCACACCGGTGATCGCCCTGGGCGCGGGCGGAGCTCTCGACACCGTTCTACCCGGATCGACCGGGCTGCACGTGTCCGGCGGCACCGATGCGGAACTGGTCGACAACTTCGCCACCGCGATGAGGGATTTCGACGGGAGGAATTACGATCCCGGGAGGATCCGATCGCAGGCGGAGACCTTCTCCCGGCGCATGTTCCGGGAACGGATGCGAGATGTCGTCGATCAGGTGACGAGATGACACGGTCGACCGGAGGTGTCATCCGGCGGGGCGCCGATCACCGAGTGGTTCCGTTTCCACCGTGCCCTTCGTGGTGACCCGCAATCGCCAGTACCGTCCGTCGTCGTCCCGGAGGATCGGACCCGACCCGGGCCGATCCGACAGCCACGATCCGTCGGCGAGGATCGCGGACAGCGTTTCGCCGTCGCTGTTCTCGGCTCGCAACAGATCTCCGTCGTCGACCGCGCGGGTCACCACGGGCCCTACGAAGGTCCCACCCGAGAGGACGCCGCGCCCGACGACGTTCCAATCCTCGGGGAAAGTGGCGAGGTCGATGTCGGTGGACGCGCTCGAAACGAGATTGACCGCGGTGCCTTCCGGGCACCCTTCCGGGTCGATGCGCAGTTCGGTCGGAAACACCTCGGTGTCCGGATCGAAGCGCACGTTGGCGAGATAGGGCTGGCGGCAGTAGATCAGATCCAGACACACGCTCCGGGCTGCGATCTTGCAGTTGACCAAGCCCAGTTGGGAGGGCCCGCCGCGGCCGCGTTCACCGACGGACAGAGCGGTGTCCGCCCCTTCGAACCACACGTTGGTCAGCCACCAGTTGTTGGCGGCACCGTCGATGCGGATGTGCCGGTCGGTCGTCCTCGGATCGTTGTCGGACACGAATTCGACATCGGTCAGGGACAACCCGGCGTTGTGATCGTTTCCGGTGCCCAGGACCCCGATGTAATTGTTCGTCAGTTTCGAGGCCGTCAGATAGTTCTGGATACACGAGGTGACCAACCCGATTCCGAAATTGTTGATGTCGCAGTCGACGAAGGTGGTTCCGCCCGTGTTCCCTTCCAGGACCACGCCCTGCTGGGCGCGGTAGAGCGGGAAGTTCTCACTGAGATGGCTTCCTCGCAGGACCACCGAATCGAACGAACACCGGAACGAACCGGACAGTGACACGGCGACGGCTTCCGGACCCGTCAGATAGACACCGAGACGTGCGAAGCGGACACGGTGCCGATCACGAAGCGAGATCAGCGGTCCGCCCCCTTCGTAGAACACGATGGTGACGTCGCCGCCGTCCCCGGTCACCGTGGAGAAGTCCGGCAGATCGGGCCAGGCGGTGACGCGGTAGTAGCCGGCCGGGAGGTACAGGACAGCGGGCCCGTCGCCCGCGGAGGCCGCACGGGCGATTGCTTCGGTGTCGTCTGCCGTACCGTCACCCACAGCACCGAAGTCACGGACGTTGCGTCGCTGCGACACGCTCGACACCTCGGGAACCTCCCGTTCGACATCGGGGACCGGTGCCCGCGGCGAGCACGCCAGGGGAAGTGCTGCCGCGGCGCCGAACGACGCGGCGAGCATTTTTCGCCGGTTGAACACCATATCGGCCATTCTCGTCCACCCGGAGGGACGCTAGGGGGAATACGCGAGTCCGAGATCCGCTGCCGACCGGGAACTCCGGCGCTTTCTGGCTCGAACGGATCGGCGAGTACGTGCCGTGTCGGTCGTAACGGCCCCGAGGAGTCTTGCTCCGGACGCGCCGAAGACATCCGCAGCGGCTTGCACCCGGGGCGCTTTCGTGGTGCCGAGTCGAACCACGGCGATCGATGCGTCGCAATGCGTCGAGATATCGAGCGCGGCAGAGTCCGTGAGCACCGGAGCGGCGACCACGAGAATGTAGTCGAAGCGATCCTCCAGCGCCGAGAGAAGGCCGGCGAACCGATCCGTTGTCAGCAGGTCCGACGTGCGCTCGTCGGCGGCGCCGAGTGGGACGATCGAAACCCCCGACTCCGACCGGACGGGAAATTCGGTCAGTGGCGGGTACTCGTCCCGCAGCCATTCGGCGACTCCGGGTACCGACTGCATATCGAGAAGTCGAGTGACGCCCTCGCCGGACGTGTCGGCATCGATCAGAGCGACCCGAGCGCCCGTGTCCGCCAATGCCTTGGCGAGCCGCGTGGCGACGCGCGGGTCGGACTCCTCGGTGAAACTCGTGAACATGACCACCAGCCGATCCCGGCCCTGGCGCGCTGCGGTGATGTGTGCGCGCAGCCGCCCCACATCTCTCGTCGCGTCGATGCTGTGAGATGAGATCGTACCCAGGACCGGCACGCCCGCGGAACGGGCGAGCTGATCCGGGGTGCGGACCGTCGGATCGAGCTTGTCCCGGAAGAAGGCGAGCAGGAAGCCGAGGCAGAGTCCGGCGATGATGCCGAGTGCGAGATTGCGTTTCGCGTTCGGGCCGATGGGTTCGGTGGGCAATGTGGCCGGATCGACGACAGACACGCGGGCGGCCGGCGCCGCACCGACCACGGTCGTTTCCATCTCTGCGACGAGCTGCGCGAATTCGTCCGAAACGGCACGGGAAAGCTGACGTGCCGTTTCGGGAGTGGAGTCGGTCACCGAGATCTCGAGCAGGGTGGTGGCCGGCGGGAACGTCGCCGACACCTTGCCCTGCAGTTCGCTCGGTGAGATGGTCGAGCCGAGCCGGTCGACGACTCGCTCGGCGACGGTGGCCCCCGTCGCGACATACGGATACGACGTGATGCGCTGTTGCGCTGCGAGGCCGCCCTGATAGGAGTCGTTGACCGATGTGCCGGTCGCCATCGATACATACATGCGGGTCGTCGACACGTAGACGGTCGGGATTGTGGACGTGTATGCCCAGGCAAGGGCCGCGCAGGCGAGGGCCGTCGCGAGAATGATGTGCCACCTGCGGCGCACGATTCCCAAGTAGTCACTCAATGCCATGGTTGCACCCCTCTTCTCATTCCCCGACGACTGCGCTGGACGTGTGTGTTGACGGAGCTGTGGCTGCCGTGGAGGTGGTGCGTTTGCGGTATTCGCGAACGGTCATGTCGACGAGCCAGACCAACACGACGAGCTGGAGGGATTTGCCGATCACCTCCATGCTGCCGAGGAACCCTCGTTCGAAAAGGATCGGGGATGCCGTAATCGCCAGTCCCAGGGCCACCACGACGATGTGTCGGGCCTGCAACGCCCGCACGCCGAGCAGGAGCAACCCGAGGGTGAACAGCACACCGACGGCGACACCCGGGTATCCGGCGATGACGAATCCCTCGTTGATGTTTCCGTCGGCGAGGGAAACCGAGATCCGGCTCATATCCATGGACGACCCCCGCACCTCGACGGCCCAGGCGGTCCCGGATCGTAGCTTCTCGGCGCCGAGGAGCTGTGCGGGAATCAAACTCTGGAGACCGTGCTGGGCGACTTCCAGAGGAGTCATCCACGGACGCATGACCATGTAATAACTGTCCGTAGCAGCTTCGAGCAGATCGAATCGCCGCAGGATGCTCAGATACGGCTGTACCGACGGAGGATAGGCCGAATCCCGTGGCAACGCCTCTGCTCGTACGTAGTCGGGTTGTTTGATCGACTGCAGCCACCCGAACGCGCCGATACCCACAGCCGAGATCAGGACGATGCCCACGACTCGCAGACGGGACCAGCCGTGTAAGGCGAACCGGACGGCCACGGCCATGGCGGCACTCATGACGGGTGTCTTCGACTCGACTGCCACCGTCCACAACAACTCGATCGTGAGCAGCGCAGCGAGCAGGACGAATGTCGTTCTTCGGCCCGTGGGCCGGATGAAGATGATCAGCCCGATCGCGCCGACCGTGGCGAGTTGTGCGACGAAGCCGAGAACAGGATCGGCGCTCTGAACGTCTCCGGCTTGACCGGTCGATCCCGTGAGGTACATGACAGCGCGCCCGACGATGCCTATCGCGTACACGGTTGCAAGAGTGGGAACGAAGTCGGCAGTGGATTGCCGGGAGGGAGTGGTCCGGGGGCGGCGGTGAGTCCAGATCGCATAGGCCACTACGGCACCGGCGTATACCCACAGGCCGAATGCCACCGGCTGCAGAACTTCCGAGATGCCGCGGTCGTAGCCGATCGCAGCGAGGCGCGGATCGGCGATGTTGTCCGCGTATCGCGGTTGCGGCTGCACTGTCAACAGCACCAGAGGCCGTGCGACGTAGGACAGGGCCCAATATACGGCCTGCGCGATCAAGAACACCCTCGCGACGCCGGGGATGAAGGCGGCCGCTACGACGATCGCGATCAGAGCCGTGCTCACCAGGGCGAGCTGGATGTCGGGAGAGTTCACGGCGTACCCTTCCCTGTCCCGGATCCGACCGTGCCCGACGTCGACGATCCCTGCGCGTCCCTGCCCTCGAGTGCGGCGACGATCTCGCGTGCGCGGTCGACGTACCGATGGTTGCCGGTCACGATGCGGCGGTGTCCGGCCTCGGCGACGGCTCGCGCACGCTCAGGACGACGGTCACACCACCGGAGGATCTCGTGCAGCTCGTCCACCGCGGAGAACAGCAGACATTCCCGGCCCTCGGTGAGAAGGGCGGCATGCTCGTCGGTGCGTTGCCCGACGAACAATCCGCCCGCGGCCGGCACCTCGAAGGTGCGGCAGGTGTGCGTGTCCCGATTGTCGGAGTTGAGGAGAACCAGATTCGCCGTCACCGATGCGATCGCGGTGGAGAAATGTTCCCCGTACACCGGGCCACGCACCATGGCGTGGGTGTGACGCAATTCGGGCACGCGTCTCCAACCGGGGCCATGGACGAGCATCCTCTCCCCGTAACGTCCGGCCAGGGCGAGAACGGCGGAACGGCGATCGGGACGGCAGTTGCCGACGAAACCGAGTAGGTACCGCTGTGGGTCCCGACGTGCCGAAAGGCGGTGCCAGGCGGGATCATAGGCGCTCAGTACGAGTTTCACGGCGGCTCCTCGGGTGGCGAGTTCCGGGACGTTGTGCCGTTTGGTGGTGACCACGAGATCCCACTCGTGTTCGTGCCGAAGATAATCCGGCGTCGTGTTGTACGGGTTCGACGCGTCGTCGGGGCTGTAGTGCACGTGCAGACGGGCAGGCGTATCGAGCAATCGGATCTGGTCGAGATGCACTGTCCGGAAACAGAACAGCACATCGGGAGACAGGGCGGTAGCAACCGATTCGATCCGGCGATGTACGGACCCGAGGTCCCACGGAGCGCGTTGCCGGCGCATCTTCGAGTAGAACCACGGTGGCGAGAATCGGGTGGGTAGGGTCACGGCAGTGGTGTCCACGACGACCACGTCGTGCCCCGCCTGACGGAATCCGTCGGCCAGCGAGCGGGCGTTGCTACCCACCCAGTCGTCGCCGACGAAGAGGATCCTCATCGTTTCTCTCCCCTGCAGGTGGGGACGCCGATCTCGTCGACGTTCTCGTCGGAGGGCCGGGTACGCCGCTCCTGCAGCACGAGATGCCTGGTCCGGAGGAGGTACCACAACGCAACGCTGAACTCGCATGCCACAGTGCCGTAGACGAGCGCCCACACGGAGTGGGTCCGGAACGCCACGTAGAGCGCAAGAGCCGCGACGCAGGTACCGACGATGGAGCCGATCAGTACACCTGAGGTGTCTTCGCGTACCGGCAGGACAGCTGTGGTGACGAGCGAACTCAGAGCCGTGGCGGGAAGTATGAGTGCCTCTACGCGCAGGAGTGGGACGGCATGAACGAATTCGCTTCCGAACACGAGCCGCACGATGAGCGGCGCGGCGACCCACAGCGCCGCGGTCGCGACGACAGCGATGCCCACGCAGACAAGCATGGCGAGGCCTGCGCGCCGCCAGAATCGTTCGTCGTCACTGCTGCGCGCCATCCGTGGCAGCAGAGCGAAGCCGATCGGATCGAGCATGGACTGCACGGCGCGCACGAGTCGGTCACCGGCCGAATACAAACCCAGGGACGCGGCGTCGAGCACGGAAGAGTAGATGGCTGCAGCTCCCTGACCGTAACTGACCACCAGGAGACGAGACGTGAATACGGGGGCGGCCATGCGCACGGTGGGCACGACCCGGCACGGCCGGGCCGGACGCCCGTACTTGTGGAGCGAATCCCGCCAGGTGAGCGCGACGGTGAGGATCGACGATGTGAGCATGCACAGCATGGCGACGGATGCGCTCGGATAACGAGGCAATACCAGCAACAACAAGGCAAGATAGGCGAGTCGGCCGACCCCCTGGTAGAGCGTGGAGGCCACGAATCGGCCCTGTCCGATGAGGATCCAGTCCTCGGAGATCGACCAGAAGCCGCCCGCGAACAGACCGAGCAGGATCATGTGGATGTGAGGATCGACTTCGACCGTCGATCCGGCGAGGAGTGCGGCGCCCAGCGTGACGAGCACCGTCACACGGATGGCGAGGTAGTCGCCGCGGATCTGATTGACATCGCTGGTGGGAACCTTCGCTGCCAGGAATTGAGTGATTCCCAGATCGACGAGCAGTGATCCGATGAAGTAGGCCGACATCCCGATCGCCAGCAGGCCCAGACCCTCGGGACCGAGGACGCGGGCGATCAAGGGCAGGGTCACAGCCGTGACGAGATACTGGCCGTACTTACCGAAGCTGACGAATCCGATGTCCCGTACGAGAGTGACAGCACGCGTCATCCGGCGTTCTTCGCTCACGAGGTGCTCACCTCCTCGCGGGAGGGCGCACCGACCGTACCCAGGAAACGTGCGACCGCCCGCGCGGACTCGGTGATGTCGAAGCATCCGGCCCGCTGCCTGCCGGCAGCAGCGAGGCGACAGCGAAGTTCGCGGTCATGAATGAGCGTGTCCAACGCCGCGGTGAGTGCGCGTCGGTTGCCGGCGTCCACGAGCAGTCCGTTCACGCCCGACTCGACGATCTCGGCAGGGCCGCCCGGCCGAGAAGCGATCACCGCGCATCCGGCCCGCATGCCCTCCACGACGACCTGACCGAACGGTTCGGCAAGGACTGAGCAGTGCACGAGGATATCGGCGCGTCGCATGTATTCTTCGGGGTCTTCGACGTGGCCCGTGAAGGTCACCGGAAGATCGAGCTCTGCGGAAAGTCGTTCGAGATGCTCGCGGTAGGACTCTTCACCGAAGAAGGTGCCGCCGACGAGATAGATGCGCGAGGGCCGCACCGTCGTATCCGCCGCGGCCCGCAGGAATACGTCCTGACCCTTCCACGGCGTGAGTCGTCCGACAACCGTGACGATCGTCCCCGCCGGATCGTGTTGCTCGGGATGAGGGGTGGCCGGTGTGAGGTCTACTCCGGGATATGCCACGAGGGCGCGCCGGCGGGGGAAGAGCGACGACATCGTGGATCTGCTGTTGGCGATGTAGCCCCGGCTGAGGACTCGTCCCAGGATGCGTACGACCGGAGCGAGTACGCGTCCGAAGTATTCCGTGGAGACCCGGTCGTGCACGTGCCAGACGAGGGGGAGCTTCGCCCGCCACGCTGCCACGGCCCCCATGATCAAGGCCTTGGAGCTCTCGGCGATGAGCACCGTGGCCCCGGTGTTCGTAGCGACGTTACCGAGATCCCAGCCGACTCGGACCAAGCGGAACGCCCCCGCGAACAATCGGGTGAGGCGGGGGTCGGTGATCGTCATATTCCTGCTGTCGAACGTGCGGGACAGGATCCGAGTGTCGAATCCGTCCGCGCGCATCCGCTGGGCCATCGGACCGTCCTGCGCGTACGCTACGGCGACGTCGATACCGAGATCCCGCAACGCGAGTGCCAGTCGGGCCGTGGCGATCTCCGCGCCGGACGGAGCGGCCGTGTGGGTGACGAAAAGGATCTTGGTCACGACGTCAGCTCCTCGTACAACGCGACGTGTCGTTCTGCCGCCGTACCCCACGAGAACGTCTCTGCGTGCGCACGGCACTGCTGCCGCCCCGGCGCCCGCCCCGAGAGAGCCGTTGCGATCCGGTCTGCCAGCGCTTCGGGATCCCCGGCGGGAACGATCAGTGACGGATCGAGTCCCCGCACTGCGTCGGGTAGTCCGCCACAGTCCGTGACGACCGGCACGCGACCGGCCGCCAGCGATTCGAGCGCGATCAGCCCGAAGCCTTCGAGTGCTACCGAAGGGACGACCGTCACCGCCGCCTCTTCGTACAGGCGGCTCAGCCGGACGTCGTCGACGTGACCTTCGAAGGTGACGGAACTGCCCACTCCGGAGCCGGCGGCTTGCGTGCGCAGCGCCGCTTCCTCGCTGCCGGTGCCGACGATCACGAGACGCGCGTCGGGATGCGCAGCAAGAACGTCAGGCCAGGCACGGAGCAGGAGGTGCACACCCATTCGCCGTTCGAGGCGCCGAACGCACAGCACAGCACCCGACGAGGCGGGGACCTCCGAAGTTCGGAAACGATCGAGATCGACTCCGGGGGGAACGATCCGGATGCGTTCTTCCGGAACACGATACGAATGCGTGAGCACATCCCGAAAGTGTTTCGACAGCACAACATATCGGTCCGCGTCCGCGTATCGGATCCGCTCGATCAGGTACTTCGAGTATGCGGCTGTCCTCCCCGAACCTGCCATCAGGCTCTCGGCCGCCCAGGGGCCGTGAAAATGCACCACGAGTGGATGTCGGCCCTGGCGACCGCGAGCGGGGCGACCGTAGAGGCCGAAGTGGCGATCGATGATCGCCTCCCGTGGCAACACGGTGTGGTCCCGGAAGGCGGTCCAGGCACGACGAAGGGTGGATCCGCCGATGGGTCCCCAGCTGTGCCCATCGAGTTCGGGGTTGCCGAAGGCAGCCGCCGAGACGTCGACGTCAGGACGCCGGCGCAGGGTTCGGTAGAGATCGGTGAAATACCGGTTCAATCCGCCCGGAACCGCAGTGAACCACTCGGATCCGGTCATATGGACACGGAGTGCGTCGGCGGGACCGCAGGCGGGGGAAGTCACGGCCCGACCGCTGTCGTCGACTGCTCCGTGCCGGTGTTCTCGTCCAGCAGCCGACCCCGTGAGGATGCGCTGCGGTCCCTGCCGAAATGCGGGTACTCTCCCACACAGGCTCGAGTCGGTACTTCCCGCGATCGGTCGTCCGGGTGGTGGAACCCCTCCGGCGACGGAACTCGAACGTCACGGAGGGTTCTCATGTCCGCCACGATCTCGATCTGTGTCCCGGCGTACAACGCTGCCCGGACGCTCGAGGCGACTCTGCATTCGATCCTCGAGCAGGATGCCGACCTCGACGTCCTGGTGCTCGACAATGCGACCCGAGACGGTACCGCAGATATCGCACGTTCCTTCGACGACCCGCGCCTCCGGGTGGTCCGTAACGACGAGGTGCTGTCGATCGGTGACAACTGGAACAAGGCGGTCGCCCTGTCCACCGGCGAGCTCGTGAAGATCGTGTGCGCAGACGATGTGCTCCGTCCGGGATCGATCGAGGCGCAGGAGAAGGTGATGGTCGACCCCACGATCGCCCTCACGTCGGCCCGGTTCGATGTCATCGACGAGGCCGGCGAGATCCGGGAGAGCGGCTTGGGCATACCGGGACTGGAGGGCCTGCACACGCCTCGCGCCCTGATCGGCACAATCGTGCGGCGCGGACCGGCCGACTTCGGTCCCACGGCGGCCGCGATATTTCGTCGTGAGCACTTCGACCGGGTAGGGGGCTTCCGTGGTGACCTGGTGTTCCCCATGGACGTGGACCTGTTCGCTCGCGTTGCGACATTCGGAATGTTCTTCGGTATGCCGGAACGGGTGGCTGCATGGCGGGACTCGACGTTCAACCTGTGCAGTCGAACGTCGTCGTTCAGCAAGTTGACGGACATGATGCGCTTCCATCACCGAATCGCAAGGGATTACCCGGACTTGGTTTCCTTCGGAGACGTGATCGCCGGCGACGCTCGTCTGGCGCGCGCAGCGCTGGAACGTGTGTCGGTACGGTCCCGTGGGCTGCTCGCGGTGCTGCGTGGCTGACCACTCGGCGACCGGTACGGTGCGCTGAACCGGCTGTGTGCATCATCGCCCCTTCATCGTGATCACCGCGGACACGGTGCGCAACAGGATCTTGATGTCGAACCACAATCCCCAGTTCTCTATGTAGAAATTGTCGTAGCGGGCGCGAGCAGCGATCGAGGTGTCGCCACGTAGCCCGTTCACTGCCGCCCATCCGGTCAGTCCGGACGGAACACGATGTCGCGCAGAATAGTTCGGAATAGTCTCACCGAACCGGTGAACGAAGTGCGGTCGCTCCGGTCTCGGTCCGACAAGAGTCATGTCACCGCGGACGATGTTCCACAGCTGTGGTAGTTCGTCGAACGACGTCGCGCGCAGGATCTTGCCGAGGCGACCGAGCCGGGCATCCTGTGCGATACACCAGTTCGTTGCGGATTCGTTCTCGTCCAACGGTTTCAGCGTGCGGAACTTCAACAGGTCGAACTCTCGTCCGTCCAAGCCCACTCGCCGTTGTCGAAACAGTATCGGAGCCGACCGATCCGAGAACCACACCGCCACCGCGGTGAGTACCAGCAGTGGTGTCAGCGCTACCAGGATGACGGCGCTGAAGACCCGACTCGTCCACAGCTTGATCTTCCACCTCAGGGAACGGTGAGCCGCTCGGCGCACCCGCATGAGGGGCATCGCCCCGATGCGTTCCATGTCGCCGCTCACCGCCGTGATCTCCCACAGCCGGGGGACGAGGTATATCTCGCAATCGAGACGGTCGCACTTGCGGACGATCTTCAACATATCGCAGTCGCGAGTGAACGAGAAGGCGAGAATGGCTGTTTCGATCCTGTTGGCGCTGAGAAACTCCCGTAGCCTTCCGCTCAACGGCAGGACCGGCACGTCGACCCGGCGCACGGTGTCGGGCCTGGGGTCGTCGTCGAGCAGACCGACCAACTCGAGGCCGCAGGCCGGTTCGCCGACTATCTCCTCCGCCAGCATCCCGGCGATGTCGCCACCCCCCACGATCACTGTCCGTCGACGTCGTCGTGAATTGCGTCGTACGTGCCGTTCCATTGCGTACGCGCCGATTCGGGACACCGTCGACGCGGTGAACGCGAGCGCAGTCAGCCTGACGGCTCCGAAAGACGAACCATATGGCTGGAACATGAGTGCTGTGATCACCCCGGCCAAGGTGACTGCGGCGAGTATCCGGGGCAGATCGTCGAGCACCGAAAGGGTCAGGTGGGAGCGATAGGCTCCCATCATCGCCATGAGCAGGACGAGGGTCGTCGCGGTGGGGAGTGGCCTGTCGGCCCCGGTGAGCGCAAGCGTCCCCGAAAGGACGGCGAGATCCGAGATCGGTGTGGACAGAGTGATGTGCGCCCGAATCCGTGAGCCGAGATGGCGCCGCGGATGTGGTGTCGGAGTAGGCGACTGGGAAATAGAGAGGGTGGCCTCGTCGAAGACCGGTGAGGGCCGGAGAGGCGCGACCTGTCGGGCACGACGCGTGTTGGTGGTCACGACGGTCTCCCGAATCCGATGCTCATCCGTGCAGGTCCCGAGGGGGAAAGGGTGCTCGTCCCCATCAGATCGCCGAGCGTGCTCCATCGACCTTCCAGTTCCGGATAGTGTTCCTGCACCTCGATCAGCAGGTCGGGCAGAGCCAGAAGCACATGATCGGGTCGACGACGCAGAAGTTGTTCCGGTGAAATGATCGGAATATCGGTACCCGGCATGCGTCGCCCTTGCTTTGCGGGAGACGCGTCCGCGACGCCTGCGACGAGACGCCGGTTCAGGCGAGCGCGGGCGAACAATGAGACTGCTCGGGATGCGGCACCGTAGGCGTACACGCTGCATCCGCGACGATTCATCGTTGTGAGCAATGTTCTCAGCGCGACGGACTGGCCGTCAGCCGTGTCCTGCAGTGCACGCGCGGCGGTGGGGTCGGTGATGCCGGCCTCCCTCTCGTGGGCCAGAATCTGTCGTACCGAGAGCGGCAGTGTCCGGGGCACGGTGGGAGTCGCGGCGACGAGGACGGTGCCACCGTAGAGATCGAACGTCCACGCGTCGGCCACATGCAGGCCGGCGTGGGCGAGAAGGCGCCGTGCAGTGGTCAGCGAGTAGTAGGCGAAATGACCGTGCCGTAGGGCAGTCCACTGCCGGTGCGCGAGTATCGCTGTGAACGTGTGGAACTGAAGCAGCAGAACGCCGTCGGCGGTGAGAGCGGCAGCGCGCTGCCGGAAGGCGGCCCTCTGGTCCGGGGCGTGCATGATCCCGAAGCTGTCCACCGCAAGAGACGCTCGCTGCCCGGCGGGAACAATTTCGTAGCCCCGATCGGCGAGCAGAGGCAGCCAGGTGCCGCCATGCGGACTACCGAACTCGGTGACGGTCCCGCCGGTGAGCCAACCGGCATCGGCGACCTTCCGGACGGCGTCGGCGGCCTGGTCGCGCAATGCCTGTGGCTCGACACCGCGCGGTTCGTCCGGGACGGTGTCGTCGTCGACGAGCTGGGAGAGGCCACAGTCGCTGCACATGGCCATTGCCAACGGGTGCGACGTCTCGGCGGCGGTGACAGGGGTACGGTCCGGAGGGAAATGGTCTGCTGCGGGCATCACGCCGAGATCGAGAACTCGCTCGAGGCCCGTTCCGCCGCAGCCGCGACAGGCTGTCATGTCGGTACCTCGCGCAGGCGATTCGGGCATCGTCCGGGGACACGATGCGCGACAATCGACTGATGCGTGCCGACACCGCCGACTTGTGCGACGTACGGGTGTTCCGTCCCGAACCCTTCCGGGACGATCGGGGTCTGTTCACCCGCACGTTCGACGCACGGCTCTTCGACGCGGAGGTCGGGCCGACCGGCGTGCGGTCGTGCGATCTTATCCAGGATTCCCAGTCGCGATCGGTACGAGGGGTGGTGCGAGGCATGCACGGCCGCACCGGCCGTGGGGAGGCGAAACTGGTGCGATGTGCTCACGGAGCCGTGCACGACGTGCTTGTCGACGTTCGTCGCGATTCGCCCACGTTCGGTCGTCAGCAGGTGTTTCGGCTCGATGACGTCGAGTTCGCGCACCTGTTCGTCCCGCCGGGTTTCCTCCACGGATTCCAAGTACTCACGGACACCGCGGATGTGTGTTATCGCATCGATCGGGAGCACGATCCCGCGGAGGATGTCGCGGTGCGTTATGACGACCCGGATCTCGCGATCGCGTGGCCGCTGCCGCTCACCGTGCTCAGCGCACGCGATGCCGCAGCGGGAAGTTGGCGTGATCTTCTTGCGGCACTGTGATTCGTGTGCGAGTACTTCAGGCATCCGGGACTCCGATCCGCTGGAAGCGCATCGTCGAGTCCAGTTCACCGATCTCCTGGAGTCGATTCAGGCGGGCGAGCCGCGTGAAGCGCGTAGCGAATGCGTCGCCGGTCAGGCCGTACCTCCGATAAGCGTCGTACAACTCGGCGGCGCCGTCGCGTACCGTCCACCTGGCCTCGTACCCTTCGAAGACGTGGCGAACTCTGGAGAAGTCGACGCGGTAGGACCGCGGGTCCGGGCCGCTCTCGCCGGTGACGGTGACTGTGGAGCCGGGAACGATCTCTGCCACGGCCTGGGCGATTCGAGCGACCGTGACGTTGTTGACCTCACTGCCGATGTTGAAGGCCGAGCAGTGGACCCGGTCGGCGGGTGCGACGAGAGCATGGGCGAAAGCCTCAGCGATGTCCTGTGCGTGCACGAGGGGACGCCATGGCGTTCCGTCCGACAGGACGCGGACCTCGCCGGTGAGAAACGCCGATCCGACAAGGTTGTTCAGGACGATGTCGGCGCGAAGGCGCGGTGAGTACCCGAATGCTGTCGCATTGCGCAGGAATACAGGGGAGAAACCGGAGTCGGCCAAGGCAGCGACGTCGTCTTCGACGCGCACTTTGCTCTCCGCATACGGAGTGACAGGGCGCAAAGGGGCGCTCTCGTCGACAAGTTCGTCGCCGGCCGAACCGTAGACCGAACACGTCGAGGCATAGAGGAACCGGCGTACGCCTGCTGCCTTGGCACACCGAGCAAGCCGAACGGAGGCCTGATGGTTGATTTCGTAGGTGATTCGCGGTTCGAGGAAGCCGAGCGGATCGTTCGACAGCGCCGCGAGATGGATTACCGCGTCGAAACCCGCGAGCTGAGAGACGTCGACGTCGCGCAGGTCGAGGCGCAAGGTGGGTGGATCGTCGGGAGCGGGGCCGAGGAGGCAATCGGCGAACAGGCCGGAGTCCAGCCCGGTCACGTGGTGGCCGTACGAGCGGAGCACAGGAACCATGACCGATCCGAGGTAGCCCTGATGGCCGGTGACGAGTACGCGCATGTCACGCCTTTCCGAAATGGACGACGGCCTTCTCCAGCACGAACGCCTCGGCGTGTGGGCGCCGGCACTGCACGCCGCGAAGCCGGGACAGGCCGAGGAACGCCTGTTCGTCGAACCAGTCGTGCTCGATCTGGGACGGGTAGTACTTGAGCAGGATTCGTGTTTTCTCTTCCGCGACCTTGCGGGGGAGCGCATGGTAGATCGCGGGCCGAGGAGTGTCGTTCTCCCATTTGATGATTTCGTAACCGAGAATGAGATGGTCGCGGAACACGGTGGGAACCAACTCGGCAAGCAGTCGATGATCCTGGTGGGCGTCCCCTCGGTGCGGTGCGAAAACCACGTCCGGCGTGCACGTGTGCCGGAAGGCCTCGAGGGCGAACTTGATCGCCTCCCAGTAGCCGGGTGCGCGACCGTCGGGGATGTCGAGGACGGTGATCTCGAGCTCGGCTCCGGGACAGAGCGCCTTCAGCGCGTGCCGCTCCTCGATCTCGCGTGCCGAATCCTCGCCGGAGAGCACGAACGCGTGAACGCGCACGGAACCGGGTGCCTGGGCGGCGAGGGTCAGCAGCGTGCCCCCGAGGCCGATCGCGATGTCGTCACAGTGCGCCCCCAGGACCGCAATCTCCCGGATGTCGCCCGTGTGCAACTCGATCACGGGGTCACCGCCGGGCGGGCCGACTCCCATACGGTCCAGGGGTGGATGCCACGAGCGTAGTTGTCGTCCAGTTCCGCACGTTCCTTGAACGTGTCCGCCGGTTTCCAGAACCCACTGTGCCGATAGCCGTACAACCGGCCCTGGCCGGCGAGTGCGCCGCAGACGTCGGCCACCAGATCGCCGCCGGGGGGAAGGAGATCGAAGATCGCCTGGCTCAGGACGAAGTACCCGCCGTTCTCCCAGATGGGGAACCTGCTCACAGGAACGATTTCCTTGATCTCGCCGTTCTCCGCTACGTCGACGCAATGGAACGACGACTGCGGAGGTACGACCAACATCGAGGCCGTAGCGCCCGACCGATGGTAACGATCGATCATCTCGTCGAGCGGGGCGTCGGTGAGGACGTCCGCGTAGTTGGCGAGGAAGTACTCGTCTCCCTCGAGGTGCCGGCGGACACGGCGGAGACGTTCACCGATCGCCGACTCGAGTCCGGTGTCGACGAAAGTGATCCGCCAGTCGCTGATGTCGGTGCTGAAGCAGTCGACGGTGTTGTCGTGGAGGATGAAATCGTTCGATTGCTCCTCGTGGTAGTCGAGGAAGAAATTCTTGATCTCGGACGCTCCGTACCCCAGGCACAGGATGAACTCCTTGTGACCGAAGTGCGCGTAGTACCGCATGATATGCCACAGGATCGGCCGGGGGCCTACCATCTGCATGGGCTTGGGAATCTGGTCGTTCCGATCGTTACGCATGCGCATGCCGTAGCCACCGCAGAACAGTACAACCTTCATGATGTTGTCCTCCAGGACAGTTCGGGTTCGCCGATGGTCGTGTGAATGGTGGGGAGTGGAAGGACGAGGCGTCCCTTCCACTCCGCGATATACGCGAGCTGGCGGGTCAGTTCGGGCTCGAGGTTCCAGGGCAACGCGAGGACGACGTCCGGCCGGTCCTGGGCGATCCGCTCGACGGGCTCGATCGGGATCCGCGTCCCCGGCGTGAAACGTCCGTGCTTGTACGGATTCCGATCGACGGTATAGGACAAGAGATCCGGTCGGATGCCACAGTAGTTGAGCAGCGTGTTGCCCTTGCCGGGTGCTCCGTAGCCGACGACCGAGAGGCCTTCGTTCCGGCACTGGAGGAGGAAGCGCAGCAGATCGAGGCGTGAGGTGCGTGCGAGCGGTTCGAGCCGGAAATATCCGGTGGGATCGTGTAGCCCTGCGCGCCTTTCGATCTCGAGAACCTCGGCGACGCGCGGACTCGGGTCCTGTGCTGCCCGTTCGGGCCGCGCCCACACACGGATCGAACCCCCGTGGGTGTCGAGCAGTTCCACGTCGACGATCCGGAGGCCCCCGGACGCCAGCGCTCGCGCGGCAGACAGCACCGTGTAGTACTGGAAGTGCTCGTGATAGATCGTGTCGAACTGCCCGAGTGCCACCAGGTTCAGGGCGTGGTGGACCTCGACGCTGAGCCAGCCGTCGTCGGCCATGAGCAGGCGCAGCGCACGCGTGAATCCGACGAGGTCGGGTACGTGAGCGTAGACGTTGTTCGCGACGACGAGATCCGCCGGGCCGTGTTCCGTCCGAATATGTTCGGCCAGTTCGATATCGAGGAAACCGGTGTGGGTCGGCACGCCGGCTGCCCTGGCGGCCTCCCCGACATTGACCGACGGTTCGATGCCCAGGCACCGGATGCCGGCGTCCACCGCGTGACGGAGGAGGTAACCGTCGTTGCTCGCGACCTCGACGAGGGTCGAGTCGGGCCGGA
This sequence comes from Rhodococcus sp. As11, assembly GCF_048957735.1. Taxonomy (NCBI): domain Bacteria; kingdom Bacillati; phylum Actinomycetota; class Actinomycetes; order Mycobacteriales; family Nocardiaceae; genus Rhodococcus; species Rhodococcus sp. As11. Next base: position 13,112 of record NZ_JARDJE010000017.1, on the reverse strand, counting down.
GCCGTCCGCTTCCCAGTGCGTCGTGCACGAAGCTTCGAGCGTGATCGACCCACGACTGCGAGAACGAGGAGAAGTAGGCGTACTCGGTGAAGGTGTCCTCCGGCGTGATCAACGCGGGTATCTGCAGCAGTAGGCAGTCCTCGCACAGGCGCAGGTGGAGTGGATATGTGCATTCCGGGAGGTCGAGCTGCTCGGCCGTGAGGAATCGTTCACACGGGGGAGTGGCTCCGAGGTCCAGGATGCTGGTCAGGCGGTCCGAACTGCACAGACGGCACTTCATGCAGGTGCCCCCTCGGTGGGAAGAGCGTGTCCGATCTCGAGCCCCGAAATCGATGCCCCAAATAAACCATACCTGGAGAAGGGAAACAAGCTAAAAAAAGACCTTATGTTGGTTTTGCAGAACCTTTGAAACCATCCGTTTCACCCCTTAGGCTCGTACTCGTCCCATTCGATGTGCCGGTGTCGGGCAGTGCACGCGAAGCAGGGGGGGACGATGTAGTCGCGTTTGGAGGTTCTGCCCGATGTCGTTTCAAATCGTGGAACGTCGCGAAACTCTGGTGGCCGGTGTGCCCGTTCGAAGTCCGCGGCGAGCCCTCGGCAAACTTCGTGATCCACACCTCGAAATCGCGTGGTCGGCTGTGCTCAACGGAGACACGTCCGGACCGTTCGCGACCGCGTACACCGATCACGCGGAGGACATAGGGTCCTACTACACACAGACAGTAGGGTTCTGCTGCGAGTCGATCGATGACGTACCCCCCGGCTACGTCATCTCCCGTGTCTCTGCCGGCACCTATGCGAAGTTCTCGGTGGTGGGAAGCCGCTTCACCGATATCTTCGACGACCTGTGGCGGCAGATATGGGATGCCGAAGCGGAGGGGAGGATCATCCGAGCCTTCACCGGGGATTTCGAGTCCTATCCCCACGCATTCGGAATCGACCTGTACGTCGCGATCGTCGTTCCGGGACGCGGGGAGGAGTGATGACTTTCACCGTCGTGAAGGTGGGGCCCTGCCTCATGGGTGGGCTGGTGGTCCCAGGCGCCGAACCGGGTGTCTTCGGGGAATCGGGCAGTTTGACCGATTTCACGCTGGAACGGTTGCGTTCCCGGAAGATCCGAGACCTCGTCGCCGTATTCGTCTGCCATCCGCGGGCAGGGTGGTCCGCGGTCTTCGGGTACCGCCTGGATGATCCGGACGATCTTGTGATCGGAGATTCGATGGTCCGGCTCGGAGAGCGGTACGCCGCCCGCTTCGTGCCCGACGGTCCGTCGCCGGATCCCTACAAGGATCTCTGGTGCCAAGTGGAGATGGCGGAGAAAGAAGGCGCCATCTCACGCACATACGACCAGGAAGTGGCCTACATACCGGAGCGGGGCGAACCCGAGTTGTACATCTCGGTGTTCTGAGAACGCCCGGCCACCGAGCGCGCATCCGTGTCGGGGGCGCTCGGTGGGACGCCGGGGGAAAGGTCGTCGTGGATCCCCAACCGTTGTTCGCGCACCACACGCTCCATTTCTGGGACGAAGACTCGGGATATCACTTCGTCGCCGCCTCACCGGAGAGTGAACCGGGTTTGTGGTCGCAGTTCCTCGATGGTGCATATGACGCCTACCGGCGTTTCGACGTCGAAGTCGCTCTCGAATACGACCTGATCCGCGACGGAACGTCGACAGCGTTGTTCTTCGTTGCGGTCGCTGTCGACGGCACCGTGCACGGCGGATCACGCGCTCTCGGTCCGTATACGAGCGTGACCGAGTCGCATCCGTTCGTCGAATGGACGGATCCGGCCGCTCGGGCGGAGATCGCCCGCATCCTCGAGCCTTGTATTCCCCATGGTCTCGTCGAGGCCAAGACGGGTTGGGTGGCCGACGACGTTCCGCGGCGTCACGAACTGAGTGCGGGAGTGGCGCGCACGGCGACCTACTTCATGGAACTGCTCGGCGCCAGGTTCCTCCTCGGGACAGCTGCGGACAACGCGTTGGGGATGTGGCGGCGTGCGGAGGCTTGCGTCGTGGATGACGTTCCTCCCACTCCGTATCCGGATGACCGTTATCGCACACGGATGTTGTTGTGGGATCTCGCGTGTTGCGATGCGTCCAGAAGGAGCAGAGAAATCGAGAAACTCCTGTCTTCCCGCACGATCCCGGGGTGGTGGAACCTCTCACGGTCGCATCGGAGGATCGACGATCGGAGAGAATCGAACGGGGGGGTGCCGTGAACGTCCGCGAACCGCGTTTCGAGGCAGTTCTCCTGGCGGAGGATTGCGACGAGGACATGGTCGAGTTCGAACGACTGCAGGGCCGGGGAATCACCCTGGAGGATCGACTCGACGAACAGCTCGCGGGTCTGGCGGCGCTCGGGTCCGGCGTCGACAACGACGGCGCGCCAGGCGAATATATCCACGACGAAGCCGCTCGGTGGGCTTACTACCCCTGGCGCGAGGTAGCGGTCCGGGTCCTCGGTCCTGCCGGTTTCGACCGTCTCCGGCTCGACCGTAACCGCAACAAGATCACGGCGGAGGAACAGGCACGTCTCCGATCCGCCGCCGTCGGGGTGGTCGGACTGAGTGTAGGGCACACGGTGGCGTACACCTTGGCGTTGGAAGGTGCCTGCGGTGTACTGCGGCTCGCCGACCACGACATCCTGGAACTGTCCAACCTGAACAGGATTCCCGCCTCGGTCCTGGACCTCGGGGTGAACAAGGCTGTGATCGCCGCGCGGCGCATCGCAGAGCTGGACCCCTACCTGCCGGTCGAGGTGTGGACGGAGGGGGTGACGCCCGAGTCGGTCGAGGACTTCTTCGAAGGACTCGACCTGGTGATCGATGAGTGCGATTCGTTCGATGTGAAGTTGTCGATCCGGACGTGCGCGGCACGACGACGAGTTCCCGTCGTGATGCACACCAGCGATCGTGGGCTGCTCGACGTCGAGCGGTTCGATCTCGATGGCGAACAGCAACCGTTTCACGGGTTGCTCGGCGACCTCGATCCGGAGACGTTGAGAACGCTGTCGAATCGGGACAAAGTCCCGTACGTACTGAAATTGCTCGACGCGAAGCAGATCTCCGAACGGCTTGCAGCCTCACTTCTCGAGGTAGGGGAATCGCTGGAAGCGTGGCCGCAACTCGGCGCAGACGTCGGCCTCGGTGGCGTCACTGTCGCGACTGCGGTGCGCGGGATCGTCCTCGGCGGTTCCGTCGCTTCCGGTCGGTGCCGAGTCGACCTCGACCTTCGTCTCACTGTGCCCGAGCCACAGTTTCCGGTCCCAACGGAGCCGGAGACAACACAGCCGAACGAGAACACCTGGTCGGACTCGGCCGCTGCCGTCGTCGACGCCGCGACCCGGGCACCGTCCGGAGGAAATTCGCAGCCGTGGACGATCGTCGTCGAACCGACACGGCTGACCTTCGCCCTCGCCACCGAACCCGAACCGGTACTGATGGATCTGTATCGCCGAGGCAGTTGCGTTGCGCTCGGAGCCGCCCTCCACAATGCTCGAGTGGCCGCAGCCGCCCACGGGATTCTGGGTCCGCATACGGTGGTCGATGGTCCTGACGAAGCTCGGCCGGGCATTCCGCTCGCCCGGCTGGAGCTGGGAACCGGTTCGGATCACGAATTCGCGGCGTTCTACGGACCGATGCTCGCCCGCGCCACCAACAGATTCCCCAGTGATGATCACACGATCACGCACGGCGAGCTCGAAGCGATGCACGCAGCCGCCGATCTCGTCGACGGACGCATCCGGATCCTCACAGGCAGCAACGATCTCGCCGCGATCGCAGAGATCTTGTCGGAGTCGGACCGCGTGCGGTATCTGGACAGGCCGCTCCGGACCGAGATGATCGGCGAACTGCGATGGCCGGGCGACTCCCACCCGGAAAGCGGAATCGAGGTGGCCTCTCTCGGGCTCGACACGGCGGAGTCGGCCATGCTCGAGGTCGTACTGCGGCACGATGCTCTCGACCGGCTCGGCGAGTGGGGGCTCGGGGGCGGTCTCGGGAAGATGACCCGCGACCGAGTGCTGGGAAGCGCGGGACTCGTCGCCGTGTTCACCGACAGGCGCTCGGGGGCGGACTACATCCGTGCCGGTGCGACCGTCGAGAGTGTGTGGATCGCGGCCCAGGCGGTCGGCTTGGCCGTTCAGCCCGTATCTCCGATCTTCCTGTATGCCGATACGCGAGCCGACTTCGAGCGATTGAGCCGTGACCATTCCGACGTTCTACAGACGTTGCAGCGGAACTTCGCCGATATGCTGCAGGTGGACGAGGACGATGGGATCGCCCTCTTGTTGCGTATCGGTCGGACGACTGCGGGCCCGGTCCGTAGCAGGCGTCGCGCCGATCGTGTCCTGCGCGCCGACGGACTTCTCCTGCGGTGACCCGACGACGGAGACATCATGCCCGATGGCAAGAGGACCCTCGAAAGTCTGGTCACCCGGATTGCGGCGCGGCTCATGCCCGCAGATGCTGCATCCCACGACCGGGTCGTCCGTCTCGTGCTGCGCGATCTGGTCGAGTTCCTCGGCGTCGATACGTGCTTCCTCCGCTACAACGACCATGACATCGGCGCGACGATTCTGGTGGCGGAGTGGCCACCCCGCGAACACGTACCGGATCCGGATCCTTTGGGAGTGGTCTACTTCCACAGTGCAGACCCCGTCATGGCCGCAGCCCAGGACATGAAGGAACCGTTGTTGACCGAGGGGAACGATACGAACGGTCTGCAGGCGGGGAAGGACACGCAGGGTTATGCCGACCGGGTGTTCGCCGCCTCCGGGATGTCCGGTGTGTCGTTGGCGGCGGTCCCGCTCGTGTCCGGCCGGATCACGACAGGCACATTGGGGCTGGTGAAACAGACGACGCGGCCGTGGAGCGAGGAAGAGGTCAACGCCCTGACGCTCATCGCGGCGCTGCTCGCTCAGGTACAGGCACGCATCCGTGCAGAGGAGGATCTCCGGCGGGCGGCCTACCATGACTCGCTCACCGGCCTGGCGAGCCGGCGCGCATTGTTCGAGTATCTCGACAAACGGCTGGAGGACGGCGCTCCCGGTCCCGTGGGAGTGTTGTTCCTCGACCTCGACAGGCTCAAGGCGTTGAACGATTTCCTCGGGCACAAGGCCGCCGATTCGTATCTCTGCCGTATCGCCGATCGCCTCTCCGAGGGAAGTGAGTCCGACGATCTCGTCGCCAGGCTCGGTGGCGACGAGTTCGTGGTCGTGCTGTCCGGTCCTTCGTCGCCGGCGGAGGCGATGAAACGGGCGGAAGTGCTGCAGGAGGTGGTGGGGGCATCCGTCGCGCTCGGCGGTCAGACCGTCGGCCGAGGTGTCAGTGTCGGCGTGGCACTCGGAACTCCGGGGCAGGTAGGTTCGGCGACCCTGCTCAGCCGTGCCGACCAGGCGATGATGGTGGTCAAGCGCCAGGGTGGCAACGGTGTCGGCGTGTTCACCGACGACATGAACGAGAAAGGGGACCGGCGCACCATCATCGAGATGAACCTGCGGACATCGATCGACGATGATCACTTGACCTTGGAGTATCAGCCGGAGATCGACCTCCGTACGGGCATGATTCTCGGCGTCGAAGCTTTGGTGAGGTGGAACCACTCGCCGCTGGGGCTTCTCCAGCCGGGAGAGTTCGTCGAGGTCGCCGAATCCACGAATCTTGCCGGCGAACTCGGCGAATGGGTCATCACGCGTGCATGCGCGCAACTGGCGGGATGGAAACGTGAGATTCCGGGACTGCGAATCACCATGAGCGTCAACGTTTCACCGGTCCAATTGGTGTCGCTGGATTTCGATGCGACGGTGAAGTCCGTTCTTCGACGCTACGATCTGGAAGGTTCGGAGTTGTGCTTGGAGATCACCGAGAACGTCGTTGTCGGTGACCTCCAACGGACGAGGGACACCCTGCGACGGCTCGAGAGGCTCGGAGTCCGGGTCGCGATCGACGATTTCGGTACGGGATACAGTTCGCTGGGGCATCTGAAGTCCCTCCCCGTGGACACTCTGAAGATCGACCGGGGCTTCGTGCAGAATCTCGATCACAGCGAGGAAGATCGGGTCATCGTCGATTCGATAGTGGGTCTGGCCTCGTCGTTCGGACTTCGAGTCGTTGCGGAAGGAGTCGAGTCGACAGGAGCGGTGAGAGAACTTCTGGATCTGGGTTGTGTGCGCGCTCAAGGATTTTTGCTGAGTCGGCCCGCGACCCCGGATCGACTCGTGGGGATGCTCCGTGTCGGCAGGATCCGGCTGCCCTGGAGTCCGGAAGGTGGGGTAGGGGCAAGAAGGTCCATGGCACGGCGATGCCGGGAACCGTTCTAAAAGTTGGTTATTGTGCTATAAAAAATCTTAGGGTATGTTTTTGACGGCAGGATGCTCCGGGCTCCGACGCAGGGTTCTCGTCGACTCGTGCTGAGCGCAACGGTGCGTCTCGGGAATCTTCGGGGGAGTCCGTCCCCTCGCGGACTCCACCTTCCCGACCGGTGCCGGCGGTCTTCGGGGGACTGTCGGCGCCGGCCTGCTCTTTCTCCCGTGTGGAAGATGGAAGGGTGCCGTCCGATCGAGAACCCCGACGCTGGCTGTGGCCGGTGGTCCTGTTCAGTGCGCTGATCGCCGTCGTCTTCGTGGCGGTCGAGTCCGCCCTGCACTCACCTCGGCAGCCGTCCGTCGAGATCCCCGACGGCGTCCCCCCGGCGCCCGGCCTCCCCGTCCCACCCATCGATGTGAACGGTCCCGGCCGCACGGCCGCGCAACTCGCCGACTGGGCCGAACCCCAATCGCGGGAGCTGGGCATCCCCGTCACCGCCCTCGAGGCGTACGGGCACGCGGCGGTCGTCCTGGCCGTCGGCACGCCGGGTTGCGGCCTGTCGTGGACGACCCTCGCCGGGATCGGCAACGTGGAGAGCAGCCACGGCCGGTTCGGCGGCGCGTCCCTCGCACCCGACGGCAGCGTCTCTCCTCCCATCCGGGGTGTCCCGCTCGACGGCACCCGGGGCAACGCCGAGATCCGCGACACCGACGGGGGCCGACTCGACGGCGACCCGGTCCTCGACCGGGCGGTCGGGCCGATGCAGTTCATCCCCGAGACCTGGGAGAGGTGGGGAGTCGACGCGAACGGCGATGGGATCGCCGACCCCGACAACATCGACGACGCGGCCCTGGCCGCGGGCCGCTATCTGTGCGATCGCGGTGGCGACCTGACCACCGCGGAGGGGTGGACGAACGCCCTGATGGCCTACAACCGGTCCACCGAGTACCTCATGCTCGTCCGCGACCGCGCCGCCGCCTACGGGGTGGGAGTGCGGCCGTAGACGGCACCGCGCCGGGCCTCGGGCGCGCCTGTGCCTCACACGCAGGTCGCGACCGTTAGGCTGTCCCCAGCGTGCAGACACCGCAGCGTGAAAGTCCATCGAAGGAGAATCAGCCAGTGGCCATCATTGAGCAGGTAGGAGCCCGCGAAATCCTCGACTCCCGTGGCAATCCCACGGTCGAGGTCGAGGTGCTGCTCGAGGACGGAAGTTTCGCCCGCGCTGCAGTGCCGTCGGGCGCCTCCACCGGCGAGCACGAGGCCGTGGAGCTGCGTGACGGCGGCGAGCGTTACCTCGGCAAGGGCGTCGAGAAGGCCGTCGAGGCCGTCCTCGCCGAGATCGGCCCGGCCATCATCGGCCTCGACGCCACCGAGCAGCGCACCGTCGACCAGGCGCTCCTCGACGCCGACGGCACCCCCGACAAGGGCCGTCTCGGCGCGAACGCCCTCCTCGGCGCGTCGCTCGCCGTCGCGAAGGCCGGCGCGGAGTCGTCCGGGCTCGAGCTGTTCCGCTACGTCGGCGGCCCGAACGCCCACATCCTCCCCGTTCCGATGATGAACATCCTCAACGGTGGCGCCCACGCCGACACCGGCGTCGACGTCCAGGAGTTCATGGTCGCGCCGATCGGCGCCCCGACCTTCAAGGAATCCCTCCGCTGGGGTGCCGAGGTCTACCACTCCCTCAAGTCCGTGCTCAAGAGCAAGGGCCTGGCCACCGGCCTCGGCGACGAGGGCGGTTTCGCCCCCGACGTCGCGGGCACCAAGGCCGCGCTCGACCTGATCAGCGAGGCCATCGCCAAGACCGGCCTGAAGCTGGGCAGCGATGTCGCGCTCGCGCTGGACGTCGCGGCCACCGAGTTCTACACCGAGGGCACCGGCTACGCCTTCGAGGGCCGGAACCGGACGGCCGCCGAGATGGGCGCCTTCTACGCCGAGCTGCTCGGCCAGTACCCGCTGGTCTCCATCGAGGATCCGCTCAGCGAGGACGACTGGGAGGGCTGGGTCGCGCTCACCGAGGCGATCGGCGACAAGATCCAGCTCGTCGGCGACGACCTGTTCGTCACCAACCCGGAGCGCCTCGAGGACGGCATCGTCCGTGGCGCCGCGAACGCGCTGCTCGTGAAGGTCAACCAGATCGGCACCCTCACCGAGACCCTCGACGCCGTCGACCTCGCGCACCGCAACGGCTACAAGACGATGATGAGCCACCGGTCCGGCGAGACCGAGGACACCATCATCGCCGATCTCGCCGTCGCCGTCGGCAGCGGACAGATCAAGACCGGCGCGCCCGCCCGGTCCGAGCGTGTCGCGAAGTACAACCAGCTGCTGCGCATCGAGGAGTCCCTCGGTGACGTCGCTCGCTACGCCGGCGAGCTCGCCTTCCCGCGGTTCTCCGTCGAGGGCTGACCGGCGGCATGAGTCAGCGCGGTAGATCCCGTCCCGGCGCGAGGCGTATCCGCACCGAGGGTGTGCCCGGTGCCCGGCGTCCGGGCCGGGCCCGGCCCGCGGGATCTACCGCCCCGGCCGAGCACTCGGCCGAGAACGCGGGTGCCCGGCCTGCCGGCCGCGAGGACCCCGTTCATTCGTCGCCCGGTCGCGGCCGACCGGGCGGTTCCGGGCGAGCCCGGCCCACCCGGGTCGGTGCGCCCCGCGACTCCCGCCGCCCCCGCACCGAACGCACCGTCCTGGGCCTGTCCACCGGTCGCGCCGTGGTGCTCGCCCTCGTCGTGTGCGGTCTCGCCCTCACCCTCGCGGTGCCGCTGCGCACCTACGTGAGCCAGCGCTCCGAAGCCGAACAACTCGCGGCCGAACGCGTGCAGCTCGAACAGGCGATCGCGGCCCTCGAGGAGCAGAAGGCCCGCATGGAGGACCCGGCCTGGGTCCGCGCCCAGGCCCGTGAGCGACTGCGGTTCGTCGTGCCCGGTGAGACCCCCTACCAGGTGCAGCTTCCGGGTGACGCTCCACCCGAACGCGAGGAGCGCGAACCCGAACGGCCGACGACCGGCGCCTGGTACAGCGACCTGTGGTTGTCGGTATCCGAGCCGGCACCCGAACCCCTGCCCGAACCCGTGCCGCAGCAGATGCCTGTGGCACCCCCAGAACCAGGAGATGTCCCCGGGTGACCGATCCAGTCACGCAAGAAGACCTCGACGCCGTCGCCGCCCAGCTCGGGCGCGAACCCCGCGGGGTCCTGGCCATCGCCTACCGTTGCCCCGACGGTGCGCCCGGAGTGGTGAAGACCGCGCCCAAGCTGCCCGACGGCACGCCCTTCCCGACGCTCTACTACCTCACCGACCCGCGCCTCACGGCCGAGGCGAGCCGGCAGGAATCCGCCGGGGTCATGAGGGAGATGACCGAGCGTCTCGGCACCGACGAGGAGCTGGCCGCGGCCTATCGGCGCGCTCACGAGTCGTACCTGGCCGAGCGCGATGCGATCGAGTCGCTCGGCACCGACTTCACCGGCGGCGGCATGCCCGAGCGGGTCAAATGCCTGCACGTGCTCATCGCGCACTCGCTGGCTACGGGGCCGGGTGTCAATCCACTCGGCGACGAATCCGTCGCGCTCGCCGCCGATGCGGGTCTGCGCGGCACCGCCATTCCCGCCGACTGGCCCACCTACGCCGAGCTACGCGGAGAAGAGCAGTGAGGGTCGCGGGAATCGACTGCGGCACCAACTCCATTCGTCTGCTGATCGCCGACGTCGCGGAGGACGGCGGTCTCGTCGACGTCACCCGTCTGATGAAGGTCGTGCGGCTCGGCCAGGGCGTCGACGCCACCGGTCGTCTCGCGCCGGAAGCGATCGAACGCACGCGGGTCGCGCTGGTGGAGTACGCCGACCTGATCCGCGAGACCGGTGCCGCCGCGGTGCGCATGGTGGCCACCTCCGCGACCCGCGACGCGAGCAACCGCGAGGACTTCTTCGCGATGACCCGCGAGGTGCTCGGTGCCGTGATTCCCGGCGCCGAGGCCGAGGTCATCACCGGCGACGAGGAAGCACGCCTGTCCTTCGCCGGTGCTGTCGGCGAACTCGACTCCGCGCGTGGACCTTTCGTCGTCGTCGACCTCGGAGGCGGGTCCACCGAGGTCGTGCTCGGCGACGCCGCCGGAGTGCACGCCGCCTACTCCACCGACATAGGCTGCGTGCGTCTCACCGAACGGTGCCTCCACGACGACCCGCCGACCGCCGAGCAGGTCGCTGCGGCACGGGAGGTCGCGGAGGGCAAGATTCGCGAAGCGCTCGAGCGGGTGCCGGTCGACCAGGCACACACCTGGGTGGGTGTCGCGGGCACCATGACCACCCTCGCCGCGCTCGCTCTCGAACTCGACGAGTACGACTCGGAGAAGATCCACCTGTCGTCGGTGCCGTTCGACCGCCTGCGCGAGGTGTGCGACGGTCTCGTCGCCGCGACTCGCGAGAAGCGCGCGGCGCTCGGTCCCATGCATCCCGGCCGCGTCGACGTCATCGGCGGTGGCTCGATCATCACCACCGTCCTCGCCGAGGAACTGGGACGTCGAGCGGGCATCACCGAGTTGGTCGTGAGCGAGCACGACATCCTCGACGGCATCGCCCTGTCCGTCGCCCACTAGTCTTCGATTCGGGTGGCTTCAGCCCCGCCTTCCGGGGCTCGATCCACCCGAATCGGCGAATGTGTGGTTGACTGTGTCTCGGTCGAAGTTTTTGTTCGCGTCTTACCCACGCTCGCAAATCCTTGTTGCGGGCGGTTGGTTCTCCTTTCGGAAGTCACCGCATGTGATGGCGGCCTCGCTCTACCGAACACTCGGCGGAGCTCGTTTACACGACAGAAGGAGACAGACATGGCAGAGGGAATCGTGAAGTGGTTCAACGCCGACAAGGGATTCGGCTTCATCGCCCCCGAGGACGGCAGCGCTGACGTGTTCGCGCACTACTCGGAGATCCAGTCGGGCGGCTACCGCAGCCTCGACGAGAACCAGCGCGTGCGTTTCGAGATCGGTCAGGGTGCCAAGGGTCCCCAGGCCACCGGAATCACCGTGATCTGATTCGATCTCCCGTCCCCACTGGGGATTCGAGACATCATCAGGCCCGCCTCGTCATTCGAGGCGGGCCTGATGCATGTACGGAGGCCGGTCAGATCGTCCCGCAATTCGACGACGGCGCAGTGCCGGCGAACCGGCCGTCGAGGAAGTCGAGCGCGCCGGGCAGGCCGATCACGGCAGCGGTGATGTGGTCGGCGCTCGGAACCGGTTCGGTTCGCACGGGCACCCCGGCGTCGCAGTACCTACGCAGGGTGGCGGAGACGGAATGCAACGGAATCAGCGCATCGGTCGGTGAATGCCATTCGTAGACCGGGGCATTCGGTACCGCCGGAAGCTTCTCGATGCTGTTCTCGTTCAGCACCTCCCGGACGGGCGGGCTGTCGAGCAGGGCCATGCCCACCTCGGCGTCGGCGACGTCGGCGATGCTTCGGCCGGCACCGGCGAGCAGGATCTCGTTGGTGCACGCGTTGGCGATCCGGTCGCGCAGTTCCCGGCCCGCCGGATTGAGCTGCTCGCTGATGGGCATGCGGTCGGGGTATTCGCGTTCGAGACCGAGAGCGGCCGCCATCGCCAATCCGAAAGCGGGATGCGCGGATTCGCCGAGTCCCTTCGCCATCTCGCCGATGTCCATGGGAACCCCACCGTAGGCGCTGCCGACGAGGGGGATCTCCGGTGCGTAGGTCGGGGCGAGTGCGGCGGCCATCGCCGTGGCCATCCCGCCACCGGAGTAACCGGCGATGCCGACCGGGCTGTCCGCGAGTCCCAGCGGTGCATGACGCTGCGCGGCCCGGATGCCGTCGAGAGTGATCTGCGCACCGACCTTCGCGGCACCGTAGGCACTGTTCGGTCCGAGATGGTCGGGGACGGCCAGCGACCAGCCGCGCTGGATGGCGATGAGCAGGCCGGGCGACTCCCGGATTCCGCGCATCGGGTTCGTCGCGTACAGCGCGGTCGACGGCGCGCACTCGAGCCCCAGCGCATTGATGATCGCCTGGTACGACACGAGCGGGCGACCCGGCGCTCCTCCTCGCGGTGACAGCACCGTCGTCACGGCGGAGATCGGCGCGCCCGCAGAGTTCGTCGAGCGGAACTTCAGTTGGATCGCGTCGGTGCCGGGGAACCCGAGCGGCGGGGGGACGACGCGGGCGGCGAGGACGTCACCGGGCTGCCGGTCGGCGATGTCGTGCGGGGTGTCATAGAAGGAGTCGTGCAGGGCTGCGGGATAGACGATGCTCTCGGCGAGGGCCGAGGGTGCGATCGCCAGGCCCGGAGCAACTGCGAGCGCTGCGGCGGCGAGCGCGATACCGAGACGCCGGGCCGACGGCCGTGCGGTCCTGAAACCCATACATCGTCCTTCTGTTCGCGCCGGGCCACCACCGGCTGTCCGTTCTGTACGTCTTCCGCAGAATGTCTACCTGTTCGCGGGGTACAAGACAACGAAGGGTGTTCACATCCGGCCGGATCGACCTCCGTAGTCGTGAAGGATGTCGCCGACGACCCGGATTCGACTACGAAAACATGTTCGAAGATCGCGACCCGGCGCGGTCGCCGGAAGCCCCGAACGCTACTGTGATCCCCACGCCCCTATAGCCCAATTGGCAGAGGCAGCGGACTTAAAATCCGCCGAGTGTCGGTTCGAGTCCGACTGGGGGCACCGGTCGAAGGTCGGTCCTGAGCCACCCGCTACCGTTCTTGCCATCCGCCTCGGCAATTCGCTGGTTGTCAGGATGTTCGTGAGACGCCTGGCAACCAGCGTGGGGATCGGAACACACCAATGATCGACATCCCTG
>NZ_JARDJE010000016.1:0-140751 GCF_048957735.1 Rhodococcus sp. As11 | reverse complement strand
CCCGCCCTCATTGGCGGTGCCACACGGGTGGGGAATTTCAATGAGCGTTACTGAGGAATTTCAGCGAGCGCCGTCACAGCGGATACAACACGACCGCACTGGGCATCACCCCGAGAGTGACCTCCCTGCCATGCGGAGGGCCGGCCAGAATCACCACCGGGTCATCGCACGTCACGATCGGCGCCGCAGTCCGATACACGGCCCACTCCCGCTGATACAGACTTCGGGCCACCGCACGGCGGACATCGGAGAACATCAGCGTGATCGCCTCGACCCGCGCATCCGGGTCTGTTCGGTCGAGCATGTCCTGAAAATCCGCGTCGGTCAGTCTCGGATCCAGTCGCCGATAGAACTCACGTTTCGCCGCGACCGGCCCCTTGATCACCACCAAGTGGCGTTCTCGGCTCACAGGTGTCCGCGTGATCTGAAGACCGAGGAAGACCGACAGGTCACGCTTGAGGTCATCGTCCGACATCACCCCCGAACCCCACTGCTCGAGTTGGTCGAGTCGATGCGCGCACTCGTCCTCGATACGGGACAGGTGCTTTTCGACCCACCTCAGCGGTTCATCCATCGTGCTGCCCGGCGCCGGCAATGAGTAGAAGTTCGTCTTCTTCGCAACCTCTTTCGGCGGCTGCGGCCGCAACACCTGTCGGCGGTCGGTGAGGGCGGGTTGCACCTTCCCGTCCACGGCCCACCGTTTCAGGTACATCTGCGGCACGTAGTGGTGTTCCTTGCCCTGCTCCCTCTCGCCCTGGCGCATGGACTCGGCGACGAACTCGTCCTCAAGCCACCGGTGTTCGAACCGCAGCGCAGTCATCGTCTGCATCAATTGCCCAGCCGTCATCGCCGCACCCCTGTTTCCTCGACGCCGTTCGATCGGACCCTTGTCCCGGCGAGGGACACCGCGGACCATAGCCGCGGACACCGACACCCCCGGGCACTCCAAGTGCGGTAATTAGGTCTTGACCTGTATTGACAACACGTTCCCCGCCCGATCAGCACGACCTGGTTTCATCCGTCGTTTCTCGCCTGTCTATCGGCCGACGCCCACACCCGGCGAGCCTGCTATCGAAGAGGGACACGGCGGCGATACACCGGTAGAGGGAATGGCCGGCCTCCGGGCGTTCGAATGCTAGGACCGGCGGTTCCGGAAGGAAGGACCGAACATGAAAAGGCGCATCCTCGCCACCGCCGCCGCGGCCGGTCTCGCAATTTCGCTCGTCGCATGCGCAGACAACGACACCACCACTTCCGGACCACCACAATCCGACAGCTGGATCGAAGGCCAGATGGGTCAGACCCCACCACCGAGCCCGGAAATCCCCGAAGTCGCGATGGGCGAAACCGTCACGATCACCCAAGAGCAGTACGGACCTACCCAAGGTGTCACCGGCACCGGAACGGTGACCGTGTCGGACTACGGACCGATCACCCCCGCACAGGCCGAGGCATACGTGCTGTCGCTGCACGGCAACGAGTACACCGCGTGGGTGGAAATCGAGAACCTGACAGGTGAGTTCGTCTACAACTCCCTGTATTTCGAGCTACACACCCCCGAAGGTGACATCGTCACCGCGTCGAGTCTCGCCCCGGACCCTGACCTCGGTTCGGGCAATATCCGGACCGGCGATCGGCGCCGAGGAACCATCATGTTCGAGGTCCCCCAGGGCATGACCCCCGACGAAATGGTCCTGATCGACACCGACGGCAGCACCACGATGGCAGTGTGGACCCTCAGCCAGCAGTAGCCGGCAACCGCAGCGCCGATACCGGACATGTTCATCTTCCGCGTCCCTTCCCCGCACCGGGGATGTGGCGCGTCGTTCCTGTCGGCCGGAACATGGAACATCGTTCAGGCGGTGCGGGCGATCTCCACAGCGAAGCGACCATCAACGGTCGAGGTCACGCGGGAGTCGATGTGGAGACCGGACTTGCGGACCGCGGCGATCTTTCCGGTGCGTAGGTCGCTGGCGGCGACGCTGGCCGCCTTACGCTTGTCGCGGTCATAGACCTTGTAGGTGAACCACTTTCCCGGTGCAGCTGAAGCCAGGGCATTGACCTTTGCCGCAGCGAACTCCTGCGGCGTCGGCGTCCTCTCGGGGACAGGTTGGGCACCGAACACCTCGTCGACGGAGCGGTGATCGGGTTCGCCGGTCAACTCGTCGAGCAAATCACGGTGCCGCGGATCGTCGAGCGCGCCGAGCTGCCCGGCCTCGACAATGCCGAGGCCGGTCGCGGCGTCGACCGGGGTCCAGTCGAGTTCGTTGTCCCAGTAGAAGTCCTGGCCGAGCTGGCGGTGCAGCACGAACCGGCCCAGGTGCGGGACATAGGCGTAGATCCGGGCAGCCTGGGTGTCCTCGTAGGCGAGCCACTGATCCTGACCGAGGTAACTGGCGGTGTAGAGGCTCATCGCGTGTCCCTTCCGAGATTCACCGAGACAACGACGTTGTTCGTAGCCGAGTTGCTCTGAACGGCGACGGCAGGATGCTGGGCGGGAGAAGATTCGTCACCGTGAGGAACGCGTTCGGGCGTGGCTACCGTCCGGCGGTGAAGGTGTCCAGATCAAGACTGACCTCCACACCGTCCTTCTCCACCACGATCCGTGGATGCTCCGCACCGGTCGCTGCCAGATACTCCCGCAGCGTCGACAACAACAGATCACTGCGGCGTTCGATCTTCGACACCGCTGCCTGCTCGACTCCCAACGCCTTGGCCACATCGGTCTGCGTCAACGCCCCAGCCTTCCGGATATCGGCAAGAGTCTCGACGTAGACGCGGTTCATCTGCGCGGTCTCGGCACGGATTTGCTCGACCTGCTCAGCAATCGCGGTCTTCGCGGTCAACTGGGCGATCCGGTCGTTGCCGCGCCGGAATGTGCGCTTGTCACTCATGATGCTCACCTTCGGTTTCCTTGATCCACCGTTCGATCGCCACGTCGGCGCGTGGGCCGACACTGTTGTAGAACACATCCCCCATCCGGGCCTTGTCGCCGGCGAACAACGCCACCACCACCACATCACTGCCGGGCGGGAACCAACAGATCACCCGCACCGCCACCCCCTCGTCGTACGGGTGCGAGGTCCGCCAGACCGGATAGCGGCCCGACTGACGTACCCGTTTGAGCCCCGGAGTCTCGGCCACAGGCGGTTCCTCGAGAGCGGCCAGATCGGCCAATGCCGCAGTGACATAGGCCAATACCCGCGTGGCGTGCGGGTCCCCGCCGTCGACCTTCTCCTCGAGACGGTCGAGGTAGGCGAAGAACTCCTCGGGCATATCCACGATCACACCCACAAGTATTCCCTTGACGGAGTATTCCGTCAAGGGAATAACCCGTACGATGAGTGCACAACTCACCCAGACCGAAGGACCATGGTCGGGGCGCGGCCGCCGTACACCGTCACCGGTCGACTCGAACAGCTATCCCCAGCTTTGTTGTGAAGGCGGTCAGCTCGCAGCGTGCTCCTGACCGCGGGCAGCACAAGTCCGTCAACTGCACGATGGCGCCTTCGACCGACTCAGGGCATCGAGGCGACATCGAGGATCATCCCCGCCTGCCCGGGACGATTCGTGTAACCGAGTTCGGCGAGATGCTCGTTCGCGACAGACGCCGTTTCGAATGGCGGTAGAGAATCACCGCTCACGGGAGACCGTCGACGAATCCGCCCAGAAGAACACCTCCTGTACGGGCCGGTCGAACGCGGCACTGATACGCATTGCCAGGTCCAGACTCGGCCGCTGGTCTCCCCGCTCGAGTGCACCGATCGTCTGTATGTGCGCCCCGCTCAGTTCCGCCAAGTGTCGGCGGGACAGTCCCTGTGTGCGACGTAGATCCCGAACAACATTGCCGATGCGACGTGCCGGTCCGTTCCGAGACATACAGTTATTTTAGAAAAACCCAACGAAAATTGGTTGTTTCAGAACTAAATGGTAGGTCAACTTAGCTGAAGCGGGTTGCGCCGGATCCCTGAATGACCGATCCCGCGCTCACTACACCGGGCAGGGCCCGGTATTCCCGCGCACCGGACGATGCAAGGGCCGTGGAGAATGTCGGTCCTGCCGGGGAGGTCGATAATTCAGCGGGATACGGACAGTTCAGCGCACGGACCTGTGATGTCGCCACGCTCGCAGGCCGGGGTCTGTCACAACCCTGGACGAAGCCCGACGAGAACACCGACTTCCTGGATCGACGGATCCTTCCGGCGGCCGGACCAGAGCGACCCAGCCCCATGAACCCTGCTCGGAGATCGGCATGGCGGGTATTCGACCGTCCGCGAACCCTTGCTGGCGATCGCGGACGGAGCCGACTCCCACGAAAATCGGGGTGACCACCACCGGTGAGGACAGTGTCCCGGGAGGAGGACGTTATCGCGCAGCGATCACTACGCGGTGTCAGTCAGTGGCATGAGGGTGACGCGGTAACCTAGGGCCTCGAGCTGGCCGATGGCGTGAGTCTTCGTTCTGGCCGGTCGGCAGGCGGTGTAATAGTCGGCTCCGGGATCGCGGTAGACATCGCCGTTGGTGAGCATGTGCCCGGCAGAGACGAGCATTGCATGCTCGAGCGCAAACGATTGCGTTGATCGGACCTCTGCGAGCGGCGAGCCGTTTGTACTCGGCCGAGAAAAAGGTGCCCTTCGAGCGGGACACGGCGAGGGCGGCAGTGCCGAGAGCGCCCTCGAGATGCCGGTTGCCGGGCCAGGTCTTGATGGATTTGATCCGGCCGGCGGATTCGTGGGATCCGGGTGCGGTGCCGGCCCACGACGCGAGGTGCGCGGCGATCGGGAACACGCTCATGCCGGCGCCGGTCTCGGCGAGGAACACCTCAGCAATGCTCGCCCATGAAGCCCGGGATGCTCGTCAACAGCTCCCGGGCCGCACGAAAAGGTTCCAACGCCTCGGCGATCCGGTCATCGAGAGCAGTCAGCGCCTGCCCGTACCGGTCGATCAGGTCCAGGTGCATGCGGATCAAGAACGCGTGATGGTCGGTGAACTGCCCGGTCGTCGCTTCGCCCCAGTCGCCAGCACGGACAGGACGTTGTGCCAGTCCGCATTTCGCTCGGACCACGGATCGCGCGGGACTTTCACCCGCTCACCGGCCTCACCACCTGCCGTTGAATCCGGTTGGCTCACCCTGTCCCACTCCCCTTTTCGGTCCACAACGATTCCCCGTCCGACCACCGGACGAGGCTGCATCGAGCGCGCCCGGCCCGCACCGATCAACGCCGCCCATCCTCACACGCCGCACGAAGACCGGAGGGTGCGCATCGAACTCGCGGGCTACCTGGTCGCGAGTTCAACGTGCCGACGCATCCGGTCCTCCGTTGCCGGTCCCATAAACTGGCAGCGTGTGCTACGGGTGGAGGAACGGGGCGGAGGTAGCGTTCTTCGTCCTGTCCTGGCTCGTTGCTGCGGCCGTTCCGGTCGCGGCGATGTCCACCGGGGACAGCTCCACCCTGCTGGCGGGCCTGCTGATTGCGATAGTCGCGATCGCCGCCCTCGTGGTCACCACCGGCGCCGACGATCCTCTGTTCTGCTTCGGACGCAGCGTCCGTGGTCCGACAAGTGAGGAACAACGCCGACGCGGCGAGCTCCGCCGCCACTCTCATCCCGACACGACCCGGCGCGATGGTGGGGAACTCACCCTCGTCGTCGTCGACGATCTCGTCGAGCGCGGCGCTGAGCTCGTCGCTCGTACGGGCGTAGGCGAGAACCTCGAGATAGCAGGACAGGTGGGTCGCCCCGACGTACAGGGTTCGCCACACCCCCGCCGGATCGTCCCAGCGGCCGGTGAAACGCCCGTCGGTGGCGAACTCCCACGGTGTCCACTCCCACGAGGTCGGCGGGTAACCGACCCGGTAGGCGGCCACACCGCCGACGTGGACGCAGCGGACATCACCGCGCAGGGTGGAGATCAGCGTGCGGTCCGGTGCGCTCATCCGACCGCCGCGAACTGCCGGGCCGCGGCGAGGACCTTCGGGCCGACGTCGGACAGCTCGCCTTCGCGCAGCAGCAGCGCCGGCGGGCGGTCGTCGAGGATCGGGTTCAGGCCCTGGAACCAGGTCTGCGCTACGGCGGGGGTGTCGCGTTCGGCGATCAGCCGGGCGGCGCGGTAGGCGATGCGCAGGCGTTCGACGTCGGTGTCGTTGTTGATGGTGCGGGTGCCTTCGGCCCACTGGCGCACCGCGCGGGTTTCCTTGACCTTGCCCAGGTAGGCGACGAGTTTGGCGCCGAGTAGGTCGCGCAGTGCGGTGACCAGCTGTGATTGGGTCATGCGGGCGGCGTCGTTGTAGGCGGCGAGATCGGGGCGTGGGCGAGCGGTTGTCATAGCAATCCACCTCCTGATCACATGGTAAATCACAGTCTTGATGCCGTCGAGGTTCCCACCTTGAGTGACTGTGCGGGGACTGCGCCGGGGTGGACGACTCCGAACAGGTCCGGCGTTCGGGCTCCGGGGCACAGTCCGACTGGAGGCAGCCGGCGATCCTTCCCCTCCGCATTGCCCGGCCTCACCGGTGCCGCTACGCTGTGCGGCGGTTGCTTGTGAACCGTTTCCCAGTGGCGACACTCACCGTGGCGCTGGGACAGAGACAAGTGATGTTCCCGAGTGTTCGGCTTGTGCCCACGTCTACAGAACCGCGTTGAGGTGAGCAACGCAGAGACTGGTCTGACACATGCCCACCATCAATTTTCAGACGTGCACCGGCGAATCGCGCTCCTACATCGCCTCTCGCATGCAACATCGCCCCTGCCCGGCGCTTCTCCACTCGACCGATCCCGCCCAGCAGGAACTCGAAGCCACCGTGTTCCGCGCCTTGGGAGAGATCCGAAACCCGTCCGCACATCCTTTCCACGTCAAACGCATCCGGTTGAGCAAGGCCCACGTGCCGATCGTGTTCCTGGACGGGGCGACCGGAAAGTTCGACGTCAGCGCCACCTTCCTCGAGGTCTGTCTCCCGGGCGCAGACGGCGGGAGTCCGGCGGCCGGATTCGGCGTGCGCATTCTGCACATCCACGGTCGTGACCTTGTGCTGGGCCTCGTCGAAACAGATGCACGCGTGATCATTCGAGGTTCCGCCGACACCGACTGGAATGCGCTGCGGAGCGCACATTCTCGTCAGGTGCAGGGCGACGGCACACCGCTGTGGCACGAGAAGCGGTGGACCCCCGCAGAGCTCGCGCTCAGGGACCATCGCTCATCGGTGTCACCGGAACCCCGCGTGCGGATGGAGTCGATGCTCCTGCGGAGGATCGCGATCTTCACCTCGTTCAGTTCCGCCCACCGCACCTATGCGTATGCCGGCGGCCCGGACACCACCAAGGTGTGGCTCGAATACGATCCGGCGGTATCGAAACGGCACGATGCGCTGGTGTCGCCGCTGACCGACCCGACCTGGGGCCTGGCTATGCGGGTCGAATCCGATGACTGCGCCTGCGCCACGGGCGGTATGTGCGTGACCGTGCTGACCACCGCGGCCGGCGACGCCACACTCAGGCTGCAATCCGTCGCCGATAGACCCGTCTGGGGGCGCGAGTACTTCGAGAAAATCGACGCGCCGCGAAAATGGCTGGACCGCGCGTTGCCCGTGGGCCTCACCCCACGCCCGCCGACGGGCTGAACGCCGACGACGCTGGTGGTGGCTGTGGGGTCAGTCGCTGGGGGTGGACGCGGCGGGGTGTGTGGTCAGGGCGGGCAGGACCGTGGCCATGATCGAGGCGGCGAACTCGGTCATCGGCTGCTGGGGATGGTCGGGTCCGTAGAACTGTTCGAGGAACGCCCGTAGGTAGCAGGCACCGGCGATCGATGCGGCGACTCCGTCGATGGGGGCGTCGGCGGCCACGGTGCCGGCGCGCTGTTCGTGCTCGAGGAATCGGGCCACGGCGGCGGGCAGCAGGGCCGGGCCGGCGCCGTGCGCGATGACGGCTTCGCGGTGGCGTTCGAGCAGGGCGGCGTCGGAGAACAGGGAGGCGCCGATCGCGAAGGTTTGCCGGTAGAAGGCGGTGATCTGCTCGATCGTCGCCCGCAGTCTGCCGTCGAGGGTGTCGGCGTCACCGGGGGTGCGGTCGGTGCGGGTGAGAATGTCGACGGTGGGCACTCGTTCGCGCAGGACGCTGAGGAACAGGTCGACCTTGTCGTCGAAGAGTTTGTAGATCATTGCTTCCGAGTAGCCGGCGGCCGCCGCGATCTGCTTGGTGGTTGCCTTGGCGATCCCGCGGTCGCGCATGATGCTCGCCGCGGCGTCGAGGATGCGATCACGTGCGGTAGGGGCGTGGTCGGGCATGCCCTGACGGTAACCTACGCTCTTGGTTAGTGAGTACCCACTAACCAGGGAGTCCGCATGCTGGTCCTTGCGATCGAGATCCTTCTCGTGCTCTGCGTTCTTCTCACCGCATGGTTCGTCGGATATGTGGTCTACCGCCTGGTCACCGACGAACAGCGCTGAACCCACCCGGCTGCGGGCACCCTCGCCGCAGCCGGTGAGCGCGCCACACCACCACCGTCGCGGCCGCGAGACACCAACGCCGCCGCCACCCGATGACCGCGCCGCACGGTGCGGGCACCAGCGTAGGGAGCACACGCATGAACACGACACCGCCGCTCGGCTACCTGATCAAATCCGTCGACAACGCCCTGCACCGCTATGTGGACCGAGCCCTGCGCCAAGCGCACGGTGTCGGCCGTGGCCACTGGCAGGCCCTGCGCACAGCACAGGGCGACCCCGATCTGACCCTCGAGAAGTTCTCCGCAGAAGCCGCCGCCTTCTATACCCCCGCCCGGATCGACGACCTGCTCGCCTCCCTGACCGACAACGGCTGGCTGCACCTCGATCCGGTCGCCCCGGGTACCACCGCCATGCGGATCACCGATGCGGGCCGCGAGCTGCTCGAGCAGATGAGCCGCACGCAAGCGCGCACCGCCCAGATCCTGTCCGACGGCGTCTCCACCGAGGACTACGACACCGTCCTGCGGACACTGACCACGATGCTCGACAACCTCGAGGCGGCGACATCGCGCTCCGAGACGAACCCGACCGCTCCCTGACCGGGTGATCGTCCGGGTGTGCTTCCACCGCACTCGGCGGATGCTCCGCGCGGATCCCGGACAGCACTCCTGGGGTCTTCGTTATGGTGCCGAGATGACCACTGCCGATGCTGCGCACCCCTCGTCCTCCACCCTCGACCTCGAGGGCAGGGTCTTCGCCGGTGTCAGCAACTCGCCCACCGGACAGGTCGGTAGCGCCACCCGTTTCCGGTACCACCAGGACAACGCTGTCATCTGGGCCGACTACGACGGCGGAGAGATCGTGCGGGGTTTCCTCGTCGGAACACGTGACGGTGAACGGCTGCACTTTCGCTACGCGCACCTCAGTGTCGACGGCACGACCGCGAGCGGAGTCTGTGACAGTCGGATCGAAGTGCTCAGCGACGCTCGCCTACGCATAGAAGAGGACTGGGCCTGGGAATCCCGCCCGGGCAAGGGCACGAGCGTGATCGAAGAAATCCGCTGACCCGTCTGTGGACCCGCTGCATCGACGGACGCCTACAGCACGAACACGAACCAGTATGGGATGCGCTGCGCTCTGCATAGATGACATGTCCCTTGCACCCCCGGGTGGAGAGTGCGCCGGCGGACACAGACACGAGCCCAACCTCGGCGGTGGTCACGGCGTCGGGGGCCGTCCCGCGGCCGCGCGGGACGATCCGGCGTCGGTCGAGGCGGGATCTCGTTGTCGTAGTCAGCCGGCATGATCGAGGACCACTGCGCGGGAAAGCGGCCGCCGGCGGAGACCCGGATCGACCTTGCGATCGCCGGAGCGACCGTCGGACATCGCCTGGCCGGAATGGAGCGAACCGTAAGAGACCGCAGGAGACTGTCGTGGACGGACCTGATCCCGGTCTGGACGACGTCATCGAGTCCGTAATTCGTTGTGGCGGCAGCACCGGCTATCAGATGGGACTCGACGATGCCGGCCAACTACAACTGACCGCAACGGACGATACGCCCGGCGATCCACCGGTGAAATTCGTCTTCAGTGAGCAGGAACTGTGGGACTACTACGTCAGCTGCACCGCGCCCTCCTCGATCAGCCGGGACACACCGTGGGAAACATGGCTCATGCTGATGTCGACTCGTCTCGACGAATCTGTCTGGAAGGCAACGACTCTGAACATGGAATGTGTCATCGCGATCAGCCCCTACGGATTCCACGTCGTGCCTCGATAGACGTGGGCGTGACACTCGTGATTGGTCGAATGCGCGCTGGACTGCCCCGACGGCATAGGCCCCTCCGAGGCGGTCGAAGCGGTGTCGTTGCTCAGTTGCATCCGCGATCGCGCAACCATTCCAGTGCGGCCACCTCCGCGCCGTCGCTGGAGGTGCGGTGATCGGCAGCGACGGGTTCCTCAGCGAGATTGACGCCGTCGCGGTCGACATACGTACTGTCGGTGAGAACCAACAGTGCTCCGTCGTAGAGCGGGTGCACCGAATTCGCTGACGTGTATCCCGCGCTGTCCGCCCCGAACGACCGGGTGTTGTCGAGGCCACGGAACGCCGTGAGCACCGCCTCACCACTCGAGACCGTGTCACCGTCCTGGAGCACCGCAACAGGCTGATCGGCGATCTTCGCGACAGCACCGACCGAGATGACGGTGCCACCCATCCCGGCACCGTCGTCGAAGATGGTCACGGGCATGTCCTCGCCCGCGCGGGTGCGAAAGGTCATCGCGGTCCCGTTCGGGAGCAGCGGGGTCAGGCCGGACAGCATCGGGTACATCGTGCCGCCGGCGTTGCCGCGCAGATCGACGATCCACCCGCAGGTCCGATCCGCCGCGCCGAGAATGCCGACCGCTGCGGCGTCGGCGTAGCGTTGCCGCAACTCGTCCGACACCGCGCAAGGCAGGAATCGTCACGGTGGTGATGCTGTCCACTGTGGTGACCGTAGGTTCGGAAAACTCGGCGGTGGCAGCCGAGGACGACCGGGCCGCTTTCGCCGGATCGAGGAAGTACGAGTGCTTCCCACCGGCCACTTTCACCGCCGTCGCCAACGGGCCATGCAACTCTTCGATACTCGCAGCGCCGTCGGCGGCAGCCCGCACACGGGCCCGCTGTGCCTCCCACTCCGGACCGGTCGCGTAGTAGCCGTTCTCCATCAGATCCAAAGTGATCTCGGCGTAGCGCTGCGGCGACGGCGCCCCCAGATACACACCGAAACGCGGACCGAACGCATGCACCGCCCACGCACCCGTCACCCCGACCAGCACCACCACGGCGCCGAGCACCGACAGCACTATCCGCCACCGACGCTGCGGCATGCGTTCGGAGGAGTCGCTGCCGGTGGAATGAGAATTCGAAGGAGCAGAAGCCGTTATAGACGCCCACACTACGAAGGCCGGGATATAGCGACTTCACACCCCTGACATCCATACGGCTGGGACGGTCACCGTCTTCGCGCAGACGGTGCACTCGACGGCCCGGCCGTATCGATGTGAACTGCACAGACGACACGTCCCCTCCATGCTGGAGGGTGAGCGCGCCGGCGGGCGGAGACACCGCGACCTCGGCGGCGGGACGATCCGGCGGCGGTCGAGGCAGGATCTCGTTGTCGTAGCCAGCTGGCATGGTCAAGAACCGACGCGCGGGGAAGCAGCCGAAGCGGAAACCAGCGACGGATGCCACCGCCCCGCACTCGGCAGCGTCGTCGCCTGCCGTCGGCTGCGCAGTGAGAACATCGGTGACGACGCCGTGACGCTCGTCCTCGCCGAGAACCAGCAGCCCCGGCACACCCGCCGCTGATCCCTATCTGTCAGGAGGCCCCGTGATCGTAACCGTCGTGCTGATGCTCGGAGCGCTGGTGCTGCTGGCCGGATTCCTGGGAACCCGCACCGCCACCGAACCCGCCCCCGAGATCGCCGCGCTCGCCGTCCCAAGCCTGCAGCGCATTGATGCTCGGCGCAGCCGCGCTCGTCTGCGCCTCGTCCTGGACCGCGAAACTACCGATCCTGCTCAGCTCGGCGATCCTGCTGACCGCCCGCACCTACACCTACCGGCGTGCCCGCCAACACAGTCACAGCCCCGACCGACCCGCTGCGTGGCACCGAACACCTACGCGTGAGCTGCGCAGATGACACATTCCTGGCACCGCAGGCGCGGTGACATCCGCCGGCGCACCGGCGGGTCGGTCCTGTAAGACCAGCCGCTGCCGGTGCCTCCGCGATCACGGTGCGAGATCCGGCACGGGAGCTACAGCCAGCCGGGGCCGTCCTTGAACCATTGACGACTCCCCGCGACGGTGCACACGCCCTGCTGACGCACCGCGGTGCCGGCGAGCTGTGGTCCGGGGTGGGTCGGTAGACCTGATGGTGCCGCTGGCCGGAGTTGTCGCTGGCGCGAGACTGGCGACGAGAAAGTCAGGCCGTCCCTGGCGCCGTCCTACCGGCACGGGCATGCCGTGCGACCCTGGCGCGGTTCCCGCACACCGGTGAGCACCACTCTCGCCGAGGATGGGACTTGACGAAGAAGAGGATGCATCCCGGCGCGGGGCATGCCCGCACCTGGCCGATCAGATCCGGCATCAGCAGTCGGCACGCGTCGGACGCGACTTCGCCGAGCGCGATCAACCACGGATCGTCGACCTGCCACCGCCGCGTCACCACTACAGGGTTCCCGGGTGAGATTTCCAGGCGAGATGCGCTGTAGCGGCTGAATCCGTTGATGACCGCGAGGGGGTCGCCGTTGGGTATTGCGTGCTCGACAACGGACTGTAGGCAGCTGCGTAGCGCCTCGCGCAGCGAGAGGAACTGTTCGTGCGTGCGCGGGGTGCAGGCTCGTTCCACGAGAACAGCGGGTAGTTCATCACTGAACTGACCGGCATGTTCGCTCGCCCAGGCGGTGAGCTGGTCCGTGGTGGTCAGTGCGTCGACACGATGCCCCCGGAGTCCTCCGTCGATGTAGGTGGTGTTCACCAATTCCAGGGCGAGGGGTTCTCCGCTCACGGGCGCAGTCGGGGAGGGATGGGGCTGTCGCGTCATAGAACTAATGGTATCCCCGTTTGATTTGCGTTAGCTCTCGTGCCGCGATACCTAACTAACGGCCAAGCAATACACATCCATTAGCTTAGGGGGATTCATGGACAGGTCCGTACTGCACAGCAGCTGGGGCACACGCATCACCGCAGTGGCGTTCATATCGCTGACCGGCGCCTTCGGGCTGAATCTGGCAATCGGCCAATTCATCCCGCCCTTGATGGGGCACTTCGGGTGGTCACTCGCAGCCACGAGCGGCACCGTCGCAGCGAGCACCCTCATGTGGGGGCTGGCCCAGCCGGTCATGGGTTGGCTCATCGACCGGTCGGGTCCACGAACGGTGATGACCGCCAGCGCCGCGCTGATGGGCCTGGCTTACCTTCTTCTCGCGGCCGTCACAGAGTTCTGGCAGTTCGTCCTGCTCTTCGGAATCATCGTCGCGATCGGATTCGCCGGCTGCAGCTCGATGCCCGCATCGGTCCTGGTGACGCGATGGCACGTACACCGGCGCCCCCAGGCACTGGCGATCAGCTCGATGGGCATCAACGCCGGCCAACTACTGCTACTTCCGCTCGCAGGAGTCCTGATCTCCACGTTCGGATGGCAAACCGCCTTCGCGATCCTCGGCTGTGTGATGCTCGCCATCGTCGTTCCGGTCATCTGGTTCGGCGCCCGGAATGGCCCCGGCGATGTGGGACTGGAAACGGAGAAGACTCCCGTTCCGACGCTCGCTGCAACCAGCCTTCATCAAGCACTGAAAGATCCTCAGTTCTGGCTGATCGGCCTCAGCTTCGCGGGATGCGGTTATTCGCTCTACATGTTCACCACCCACATGCCGAAACTCGCGGTGGAGCTGGGGCTCGGGACCTCTGCCGCCGGATGGCTGATGGCGCTCGTCGCAGTGTGCAGTGCGGCCTCGATGTGGGCTACCGGTCGATGGGCCGCCAAACGGTGGGGCAAGCGCCGTCCCCTGCTGGCATTGCATCTCGTACGCATCGTGAGCTTTCTCGTGTTGGCTTTCGCCGGCACCGGACAGCTCCTCACCGTTGCCGTCGTTCTTTTCGGGCTGTCCTCGTTCCCCGTGATCCCGCTGACCACAGGATTGATCGCGGATCGCTTCGGTGACACCGCCATGGGCGGGATTCTCGGCTCGACCTGGCTGATCCATCAACTGTTCGCTGCGCTCGGTGTGCTGATGGGTGGCGTGCTCCATGATGCCACCGGCAGTTACGGCATCTCTTTCCTCAGCGGCGCTGCGGTCCTGCTCGTGTCAACCGTCCTGACCTGGCTCATTCGAGAGCAGCGAGTAGCAGCACCGCAGTCGGCGATGCAGCCGAGCTGAGCTCCATCATCGATTCGGCCCGCACCGACTGTGCCTTGGATCGCCACAGTCGGTGCGGGCCTCGAGGTTCGACTGTCACCGACCGCCTCGATGAATGCTGCAATCCGCCAATGAACGATCGATTTCGGGAAGCGCTTGCACATACGGCACTTGCACATACAACGTTTTATCGTTGTCCCGGAGCGACAGGCGGGGCCACCAACCCGACCTCGAGGGTGCCCTGTGTACCTCCGGGAAGGTTCAACAAACGTTCCCTGTGCCAGTTGTGCGGTCGGTTCTCATGGAACGGGCCATGCGTACTCGATTGCCGCAGATGTCACTGGGAGGCCACTTCGGTCCCGAGGTCGATGCCGCGTGTCTGGCCGAAGAGCCGGCGGTCGACCGCTGGGAGGCGGGCGTCGAATATCCGAGTTGGGAGCAGACCGTCGCGCTGGCCCGCTTCCTCGATGTGCGGGTGCGCGATCTGGCCCACCCCGACGCCGAGCCCGGCACCACGAGGTCCGTCCACGACTCAAGATTTCGGGCCTGGCGATCCTGTCCTTCGAGCCTGCGGCCGTCTCAGCGGTCACAGCAGGTGCCGGCGCCACCGAGCGCACCGCACACGACGATCACCCCGACGCCTGAACCGGATTCCGGAGCAGACCGGAGACATACGCGTTGACCTGGCCCGACGGTATGTCCCCGCGCTGCACTGATGACATGCCGCCCTGCGGTGGGGTGGACGACATCGCCACCGGCGAACTATTTGGTCCGATGCAACGGCCGGTGCTGCAATCGCAGGTGTAACTGCGGTCCGGCCTGCACGAAGCGGTCCCTCCACATCTCACGAGGTCCGTGAGGTCTGCTAGGGGGTGTTCGCTACTGATGGAACCTCGGCCTCCGTTTCCGGCGGAGCAGCTGGGAGACTGAATTTCACGATGTCGAGAAGGGTGTCGCCAGGAAGATCCGGATAGTGCTGGTCCAGGGCTGCGTGAAGTGATTCGAGGCAATCGAATCCGTCGAGTAGCGCGTCCTGCTCACTCAGTGCTGCGCGTGAGACGGTGCGCACCTGGTCCACGTGGGCATCGATCGTGATCGTTTCTCCGTTGCCCTTCTCGAAAACGAGGACCGCAGGGCCTGGACGAAAAGGATCGTCAACGCGGATAGTTTGGCGCTTGCGGCCCTCGCGGATGAGGGTTTCGTAGCCTTCCCACATGTAGATCAGCTGAGGCGCTTCCATGGCCTGCCAGTCGTAGGCATGAGGCAGAAGAACTCGGACCGTATGGGCTTGCAGACCGTTCGCTGCGCGGATGATGCACTCGATGTTCGGATCGAGGTCGAACAGGATCTGCCGACACTTGCCGCAAGGAGCGATCACGCTCGCCGTCGGCCCGTATGCCGCAACGACGGCCACGATCGGATCATCGGGGCAGTGCGCGGCGTGATTGGACAGCGCGCTGATCTCCCCACATGGCCCTCCGAGAAAGTGGTGAGTGTTCAGACCGAGTATCACCCGGCCCGAGCGAGTCAGGATCGCTGCGGCGACGGTATGTGCATCGCCGTCGTGGGTTGCGACCGCGTGGTCTACAGCCACAGCGACAAGTTCACGATGGTTTTTCGTCAGCACAGTCGTGATCCTAGAGCGAGCGAGAGGCAAGGGGCGCGGCCCCTGCAATCAGCGCCCCCTGTTCCGTGATGTCTGTCCGCGTCGGACAGCATGAAGTCGCACACCGAGCACCCGCGCCCGGGGTGCGGTCGGCTACGTCAACCGTCCGTCCGACCCGACATCGAAGGGGCGTTCCTGGACCGGTTTATCAAAGGTCGGCAGACACACCCGGCCGCTGTCGAGATCGATCCGCCCGTCGTCGCCGATCGACAGATCGATGTGACCGTTCTGCTTGCCGGCGATCTCCTCCACCGCATGTCTGGTGCCCGGGGAGAAGAGCCCGTCCATCACACCCAGCATGCCCGCCCCCGCATCCGCCGAGCCACCGGATTTGCGCCGTCGCCAATAGATCCAGCCTCTGCGTTCGGCCCACAACGCCAACTGATCGAACCCCACCAGCACCGCCACCGCGATCGCGCCGACCACCACAATCTCCATTGCTCCCAACTCTCCCACTCTTCCGATCTTCGACCGAAGTATCACTGCGGTCGGCCACCCACTCGAGCTGTGTGCGCGGTACGTTGACATATCCCCACCACGATCCAGGCCACCGCCAGCACGCAGGCAGGGCCGCCGATGCGAATTCATTGCCCGAGGCGCACCAGAGCGCCAACGGCCGACCACAGCCCCACCATCACCGCGCACGTGCCGGACCCGACGCCGCGCCCCTCTACGAGTCCCAGCCTCGCACCCATCCCCAGGACGCTGGGGCCGCAAGGTGCGGCGGGCGTGCTACACCTGCCAGGATCGGCGACAGCACCGCCGGGCGTACCGATGACCGCACACATCCAGACCCGACGAACCCCCGGACGGAACGGTTGAGCATCGGTCCTGAGCTGGTCCGATGACACCTCCCCGCCCTGGGCTTCCTCACCGCCGACACCGGAAAACGCACACCCTCGGCGCTGCTCGCATCCGGCCATCCGGAACATGCTGCCGGATAAGGTGACCGGTTATGGGCACCGTCCTGCACGCACCGCACCCCTGGCCGCACATCACCGCCGCCCTGCGCCGCCGAGGGTCCCGCCGCGTCGCCATCGCCTACCTCGACCACACCGCGCCCGACCTGTTGCCGCTGCGCGCCGTAGACCTGCTCATCGTCAACGCCGCCCGTACGGCCGTGCGCGCACACGCCACCTCCTTCACCGCCCTCGCGCGCTTCCTCACCGCCGGGGTGCGGGTGTTGTCCACCCCGAACCTGCACACCGGCCTGATCATTACCAGCGAGAAGGTGATCGTCGGTCCCGCCAGCGCCTCGCACAGCTCCACCGTGGCGGACGAAACCGCCCTGGCTACAGACGATCCCGACGTCATCGCCGCGGCGCATACCTTTATCGACGGTCTCGACGACACGGTCGAGGTCGACGAGGTGTTCCTCGACAGCGCCACCGCCATCTGGCAGGTCGGCCGTGCCGCTGGCCGGGATCGGCAGCCGCGCCCGCACCGGCCACGACTTCCTCCCCGCCCCCGTGCGCCGGATGTTCTTGCGCCACAACGGCGACCACACCCCCGCCGCCGAGGACCAGGACACCTGGGCCACGCCCGCGCCGGAAACGAGTGGACCGAACCCGCGGTACCGCACCGAGTGGCTGCACGAGGACAAACCTGGCACCGACCGCCGCAGTCGCCTCCAGGCCGGCGACGTCGTGATCCGGATCAACGACGACGACACCACCTTGTTTCCACCGACGGTGGTCGAGACCGGCCCGCACCGCATCCCCCACACCCGCCATGCCGTGGCCTACCGATTACGCGTCCGCACAGACCTCGACCCCGTCACCGTAACCGACGCCGCGCGCACCCTCGCCGAACACGGCCACCCCAACCCGCGGCTGCACCACGACCACCGCGTCATCTCCCCGAGCCTGCGTGCGGCGCTGCTGCAATTGTGGAAGCTGTGACCTTCGGCGTCTGTACGGTACGACTTCGCGCCAGCGAAGAATCCGGATCATGCTGATGTGGGACGAGTTCGAACGCAACCAAGCTGTATCTTGCCGTGAGCTGTACACTCGATCTCTTCGTCTCCGGGCGGAGTACTCGGGAGCGACGACCGATGTCAGAACACATTCAGGCGATATCCCCCACCCTGCCGCCGCCGCATGGACAGCCTCATCACCGAGCGGAGACGGAAACCGGAGATGTTCCCGGGCGTCGTTCCGTTCCCCGGGCTGTGGGGACCTGCACTCGTACGGGCCGGGGGATGCAATGACCGCATGGGTGCAAATGCTGGTGACCATGGCCGATGGGCCTCGCCGGCCGATCCACGGTGTGATTGTCCCGTACCGCAACTCCGACGGGCCGTTGCACTACTACTACGGCACCTACGGTGAAGAGCCCGTCTTTCTTCCCGTCCGGCGAGGGGGCCTACGTCTGTACCGGTGGGGACGCCGATCGAGGATCGAATCGCTCGATGGGCACGTGCTGTTCGTCAGCGACGGCGTCACCGCCTGGGACTTCACCTCCGAGCCGGACCGTCCGCGCTGCACCGAACTGCGCCGGGTGCATTCGCCGGGTTCGGGCCGGTACCTCGTGATCACCCCACGGGTCGAGCATTGGGTCGGAGACCACCATGCCCGTCCGGCAGGACCGGTGACCGACCTCGAATTTCTCGGCCGCCGTTGCTGGTCCGTGGACCTGGCAGCGCGTGAGAATGACCGTATGCCCGAGCCCTCGATACGTCTGGTGGTCGATGCCGAGACCGGCACGGTGCTTGGACAGCATTCGGATGACGGTATCGACGGCGCCGCATTCACCGACCTGATCGTGGGAGAATCGCTCGAGCCTTCCCTGTTCACGTGGGACGGACCGGTCGTCTCGGACGAGGAATCCCGCGCCCGCGCCGGACACGGCGGTCCGCCGGCGACACGGTGGGAGGAATCGATGCAGTGGTTCCGGGAGAACATCACCGCCGACCCCATCCACGTGCCGGTGCTGATGGACTTCACCCCGCGCCTGGTCGACCTGACCGATCCACAATCCGGTGCGTTCTCCGCACCACTGGGCACAGACCAGCGGACAGGCTGGATCATCCGACGACCTCGATCGAGCACACCATGGAGGGTGAGAGTGCACGGCCATCAGGTTGCTTGGTCCACCACGGATTTCGACTGGGCTTGTCAGATCTATCGGGGAACTCTCGACGACGCCGCGCTCGCATCCCTGCAACAACAACTCCATCCGCACGAACCGGTCGTCGGGACACCCCGCCTCGTGTTCGGTGGTT
Organism: Rhodococcus sp. As11; assembly: GCF_048957735.1. Classification (NCBI taxonomy): domain Bacteria; kingdom Bacillati; phylum Actinomycetota; class Actinomycetes; order Mycobacteriales; family Nocardiaceae; genus Rhodococcus; species Rhodococcus sp. As11. Next base: position 121,521 of record NZ_JARDJE010000016.1, on the reverse strand, counting down.
CGGACGGCCCGTGAAAAACGGGCGGCCGTACCGTGATACGACCATCGACGCAGAGGACAGTTCCATCCGGCCCCTTCCGTGGCAGGGTCACAGACTGATGCCCGCGTGTGAGTACGTATCGGACCACGGCAGGCGCGGCTCCCTACCTCGTCCCTTCCCCGCGCCGAGGGGGTGCGGGGTGTCGTTCTTGCCGACCGGAACACCCATCATTCAGGCGGTGCGGACGATCTCCACGGCGAAGCGACCATCGACGGTCGGGGTGACGCGGGAGTGTGCCCAGCATCCGCCCGGGATGTGCGGCGAGTCGATCACACCCCACCCGTCGTCGTCGTTCCACATGCGCACGATGCCGGTCGTCTGCCCATCGAATGCCGCTGCAAGCGAATCCTGATCGGATGCGACGACGGTGAGCGTGTCGGCGGTGCCGTCGCGCTGCATCAGCACGAACACTCCCCAGCCGAGATACTCACGCAGGTAGCGCGTGTATCGGGCGGGCGCGGCGGTGAGCTCTGCCCGAACCTCTGGCGCCAGTTCGTCGTCCGGGTTCTCATCGAGCCAGCGGCGCATGTTGAGCCACTGCACCGCGGTATAGCGGTCCCAGTCCTCTTGGTCGGCGAGCATCATCTCCACGACGTCATACCCGAGTTCCCCGAACTGCTCGATCGACCCGGCAGCGGCAGGAAGTCGGCAACGCCGGTGGCGTGGCAGGCCGCCGCCGTCTCCTCGTCGGAAGGAGTCACGCGCCAGTAGGGCTCGCCGATCAACATCATCCCGCCGGGACCGAGGCTGCGGGCGAGCAACTCGGCGGTCCCGGCCACTCCGTTACCGATCCACGTGGCGCCGATGCACGCGGCGAGATCGACCGACTCGTCCGCGACGTGACCCGGAGGCGTCGCCATGGACGAACGCCACGCGGTCGGCGAGACCGAGGCCGACAGCGCGGGCGCGGGCCTGCTCGGTGAAGAGCGTGCTGATGTCCACGCCCGTACCTGTGAATCCCAGATCACGGTCCCCCGTGCAGAGCATCTCGCCCGAGCCGCTGGCGAGGTCGAGTACCCGTGTCCCGGGGGATGACGTGGAGTGCCTGTCCGAGGGTGGCGAATTTGTCGGGGGTCAGCGGGTTGTGGATGCGGTGGCTGCTCTCACGGATCGTGAAGATCCATGATGAAATGCCTTCAGTATTTGAAGTTCGGGGATTTTTTGATGGCGCGGATCTGGCGGGAGATCTGCTTGACGGGCCGTTTCAGCTCGGCACGCAGCCGTGCGTCCGTCCGGGAGGCGCAATCGTTGTGACGTGGCATCTCGAGGGCGACGCCGGGTTCACCTCGACTCGCCGAAACGAACACGAGTTCGGCTCGGTTCACGCCTGACTCGGAGTCCTGCAGATTCGGCCGGCTCTTGCATCGAGTTCGGCGAGTTGTGCTTCCAGTGCTCGGTGGGTTTCGACTCCGCGGGTGCTGAGGTGAACTTCGACCCGGCGCCGATCTTCGGCGCTCACCTCACGGTAGACCAGTGTCCGGGAGACCAGCCTGTCGACGGACCGGGTGAGGGTGGCTCCTGATATGGCGGTATGCGACGACAGTTCGGCCATCGATGCGCTTCCGTGGCGTGCGAGCGCATCGAGCACGAGCACATCATCGCAGGTCAAATCGAATTCGGAGCCGATCGACGTGAGCGAGGACACAATGGCTTTGGTAGCCTGCAGTAGCGCAACGACCGCTGAAGGAGAGTCGATGGTAGCGATATCGCCGGAAATCGCCGTTACTCGGGTCGCCAGCCGATCGGAGTTTCGGGGAGCCACGTGAGTCTCCTGCCTTTTCAGCCCTTCGATCTGTACGAGTGGCGGGACGATGAACCGATGCACCTCCGCCGACATTACCCGAGAGGATCCGATGTTGGCATCCGCGCCACACCGCCGGTCGGAGGTCTACCGGGTCGGCATGGTGATCCCGCTGCAAGGCCCAGGCGGTATCTTCGGACCTTCGTGCATGGCCGTCAGCGAATTGGCTCGACGCGAACTCAATGCGGGAGCCGGGTTCGGCGGCCGTGAAATTCAACTCGAGTTCATCGATGGCGGTCGCGACCCCCGCGCGGTCACAGCCGAGGTGTCCGACCTGCTCGATGCCGGCGCCCTCGATGCGATCAGCGGATGGCACATCTCGTCGATCCGACGACATCTCGCGCCCGTCGTTCGTGGTCGGGTCCCGTATGTGTACACCTCGCTCTACGAGGGAGGCGAGGTCAGTTCCAACGTCTACTGTTCGGGAGAATCTCCCGAACAACAGATCTATCCGGCGATGCGGTGGCTGCGCGATCACCACGGTGTGCGGTCGTGGTACGTCGTCGGCGCCGACTATATTTGGCCGTTGCGTACGTATCAACTGATCGGACACTTCGCTGCTGCGCTCGGGGTGGACATAGTTGGTTCGTCGTTCGTTCCGATGGGCCGGGCCGATGACCCGCAACTGCCCGTGGTGGCTGCGGAGAGCAGATGCCAGGCGGTGTTGACACTTCTGGTCGGCCAGGACGCCGTGGACTTCCACCGAAATTTCGCTGCCCGCGACCTCCATCACCGCATGCTCCGGTTCAGTCCCCTGATGGAAGAGAACATGCTCCTGGCCGGCGGCGCCGAGACGACCGAGAATCTGTTCGCATCCGCAGCCTATTTCCGCGCCTTGAACACCGAATCCTCTTTGCAGTTCGTCGGCAGTTACGTGAACGCCAACGGTTACAAGGCTCCCGCTCTGAACAACATGGCAGAGTCCTGTTATCAGGGGATCTACGCTCTCAGCCATCTTGCACGCCGAGCCGGAGGATTGGATCCGACCCGCTGTGATGCCCGGATCGACGGGTTGGAGTTCGACAGTCCTCGCGGCGTCGTTCGATTCGAGGGGAACCAAGCGCGGCAGCAGATCTATCTCGCGCAGGCGAACGGTTTGGATTTCGAGGTGGTTGCTGCCCTCTGACCAGCGTGTATATGCGGCCGGATCACCGCTGGGACAACGACAACGCGGCCACGGACACCGTGATTGCACCGATCGCCAGTGGTATCCCCAGGGCGGCGAACTGCTGCCAGGGGACGATGTGGCCGGCTCGGCGCAACTGATCTGCCCACAGCAGCGTGGCCAGAGAGGCCCACGGTGTCACGATCGGCCCGGCATTCGAGCCGATGAGCAGAGCGATCAGGGCTGCACCGGACGCGGCCGCGGGCTCGAGAAGCAAGTAGGCCGGAATGTTGTTGATCAGGTTGCTCAGCACCGCTCCTGTTGCGGCCGACACGAACAGCGTGCCGACGGAGTCGCCTTCCAGGTGCGCGAACGCCGCACGAACAAGCTGTTCGACGCCGAGGGAATGAACGACCTGAACCGCAACGGTCAGGCCGATGGCGAGAGCCAGGGCTGTCCACGGGATCAAGCTCGGGCGCAGAGCCGATCGGTCGGTGACCGCGAAGGCTGTCACGAGCACCATGGCCGCCGCCGACGTCGACCACCAGAAGGGGATCGACGTCGCGAGCAGCGGCAGCAGTATCACCATGACGATCCCTGCCAAGGGAAGCAGCGGGTGCGATGAAGCCGGTGTGCCGGGCTCGCGCGACGCTACCGGGGTTCCGGTGGGTGTGCGTAGGCGCCTGCGGAACACCATCCAAACGAATCCCACTGTTACCGCGAGCGATGCGGCTGCGGGCATCGCGGCGACTTTCACGTAGTGACTCGTCTCGTCGAACAGTCCCGTCTCCATCGCCAGCAGATTCGTCAGATTGGACACCGGAAGTAGGAGCGATCCGGTGTTGGCGATCCACACCACGGTCAGTGCCAGCGGTATCGGATCGTTGCCGGCCCGCCCGGCGAGCGCCAATACCAGGGGTGTCACGAGAACGGCGGTGGTGTCGAGGGAAAGAAAGATCGTGGACACCACAGACAGCAGCACCACCAGAATCCATAGCCCCGGTCCGCTGGCGGCGCGTCCTCTGGCCGCGATTGCGGCGACCCGGTGGAACACCCCCGCCCTGGCAGCAAGGTTGATCACGACCGAAATGGTGGCGAGGAACAGCATGATCGGGCCCAGACGGCCGACCAGGTCGACGATCTGAACCCGCGGCGCAAACAGTGCGTATGCGAGCAGTATCCCGATCAGTACGGCCGACAGGGCCACTGATCGCATGGGTCCTCCACTGTAGATTGTCAGGTCGTCGTCACGGACGCGCGGTCGCGGGTGGTGGTCGATCGATAGCGGCGCCGAGCATCGGCGACGTGGAGAACGTAAACGATGACGACGACGATCTGCGTGACAGCGACGGCAAGTACCGGCGTGTCGTCCCACTTCCCGGTAAGCATCAGCGCAGCGGGGATGCTCGCAGTGGACAGCGACTGCATGACTGTGAGCATTCCCGTCGCCTTGCCGGCCCATTCCGCTGCGGGGGTGGTCAGGGCGAGGAAGAAGGCGGCGAACAGCACGGCCCATGCCAGCCACAGCCAGGCGAGACGAGCGTCCCCGAGCTGAACGAAATGCACCATCGACAGGAAGAGGGCGACCGCCCCGGCCCAACCGCAGTACCAACCGAGGCCGGCGCCGGGAGCGTTCGAGAGCGAGTTGATCGCGACCGTGAGGTAGGTGAAGCCGAACAATGCGAACCCTCCGGCCGCCACCGCCGACGCCAGCCCGTCGGGCGAGGCACTGTCCGAGGGTAGGAGCAGCACGCGTGCCGTGCCGACCAGCAAGGCGCCGGTGAGGAGATTGATCGCCACGGCCGATCGCGGAGTGACCCTGTCGAGGAAGACCAACCCGTTGGCCAGGAGCACCGCTCCGACGAACAACAGCGCCACGGGGACCATGTGACATCCCTTCGATGAGGAGAGGAAACACCCCACTCGAACCGGACGGCCGGACGCCGTGCCGGAAGGCATCGGCAGGCCGGATATCCGGGTCGAGCAGGTGCAGTGGGTCGAGCAGGCTCAGAGGAGCACGGGAGGAGTCCGATCCCCCCTCGGTCCGCCGGCTTCGATCGCCTTGCCGACGTTGAGCACAGTGCGCTCGTCGAAGGCCCGACCGATGATCTGGAGGCCGACGGGCAGATCCCCGTTGAAGCCCACCGGAACGGACATCGCGGGCAGGCCGGTCAGGTTGCTCGGGCCGGTGAACCGGATGAACGAGTCGATGAGATCGACCTTCGTTCCGTTGAGGTCGGCCTCGGACGATCCGATGTCCGGAGCCATCACCGGCAGGGTCGGGGCGATCAGGACATCGACTTCGGACAGGGCCGCTCCGAAGTCGTTCTTGAGTTGGCGCCGAACCTGCTGCGCCTGAAGGTAGTCCACCGAGGAGAACAGCTCCCCCAGTTCGAACAGGAAGCGGATGTCGGTCCCGAAGTCGTCGGCCCGGTGCACAAGGTCGTTGTGGTGAATCGCTGATGCTTCGGACAGGCTGGTGGCCAGTTCGGCCCATTCCGAGTAGCGCAGGGTCGGGATCTCGACCGTCCGTACCCGGGCGCCCCGAGACACGAGCTCGTCGATCTGGGCGCGTACGAGTCGTTCGATCTCGTTGTCGACGTCGCGGAAGTAGTAGTCCTCCTCGACGCCGATCACCAATCCGGAGACATCACCGGTGAGATGGGAGGTGTAGTCCCCCACCGGGACATCGACCGCTGTCGGATCCGCACGGTCGAACCCGGCGATCACCTGCAGCATCGCCGCGGCGTCGTCCACGGTCTTGGTCATCGGTCCGATGTGATCCAAAGTCCATGCGAGGGGGAAACATCCGTCCTTGGGGACACGACCGTGCGTCGGCTTGAGGCCGACGATGCCGCAGGCGGCGGAAGGAATCCGGATCGAGCCGGCGGTGTCGGTGCCCAGGGTCGCGTAGGTCATGTGCGCCGCGACGCCCGCTCCCGAGCCGCCGCTGGAGCCCCCCGGCACCTTCGCGGTATTCCAGGGGTTCTGGACGCTGCCGAAGTGCGGACTGTTGTTGTCGATACCCCATGCGTATTCGTGCATGTTGAGTTTGCCGGTCAGCACGGCGCCGGCATTGCGGAGACGGCGCACCACGGACGCGTCCTCGGTGGGCACGAAGTCCTTGTGGATCTTCGATGCCATCGTGGTGACCTCGCCACCTACATACAGATTGTCCTTCAGCGCCAAGGGAATTCCGTGGAATACCCCGCGGTAATCGCCTCGGCCGATCTCTTCCTCGGCACGTCGGGCATCGTCGAGGGCGTGCTCGCGGAAACTGATGTAGGCGTTGATCTCCGGATTCAGCGCCTTGGCGTGATCGAGTAGCGCCGTGGTGACCTCGACCGGGGACACCTGCTTGCTCTCGATCAGGGGCGCGAGTTCGGTCACCGACTTGGTGACGAGTTCGTCAGCGGACATGGTCGCCTCCCGGGATATTGCGAACAGAAATGTCCGCGTCGTCGACTGCCACGGCCCCGAGGTCACCGCGTCGCTGCACGATCTCGGCCCACTTGGACTCGAGCGCGGCGATCCGATCCCGCGGCGGGCATATGCCCTTGTTCGCCAGAAGTTCCTGTACCGACAGTGCCATGACGACACGCTCCTTGTAGAAGGGTGACGCTCTGGGGTGGACGCCCCGGAGGAACAAATTCAAATGAAATATTTTCACTTGAATGTGTTGCGGAGACCGTATGTGAGGCGCAGCACAATGTCAACGACTCGGCGCATCCGAAAACTCGGTGAGCGTCGGCGTGTGGCGGCCCGAATACGGGTGAACTCCTGGTAGGTCGGCGAGTGCTTACGTCCCTGCCCCTACCAGGAGCCCACTTGCTGCTCCGGTGTTCCCACCCGTCGGCAGTGGGATGCCGCCGCCACAGCTTCCAGAGCCATGCCCGGCAGCGGCAGCCCCATGACCACCTCGGCGAGCAGTTGGTCTTCGATTACGCTTCGCGACATCGACTCAGTTCTCCTTCGTGGGGCGGGGTTGCTCGATGGCGGCCGGCACCGGCGCAGTGGTGGGGAGCCTGATCGGCTGCGGTGGATTCCGAATGGCAGTTCCGACATCACCGAGCCCGGCAACCACCGATACCGAGTCCGTATCTGCGTCCGAGGCACAGATACTCGCTTCGACGGCTGTCTCGACGGCGACCCCGTCGAGGATTACCTGATTCAGATGTGGCGGGCGACGAGCGTGGGAGCCCCGCGACAGGTCGAACACACATCGGGTCGGTGACCTGACGCCGCGCGCCGCGGCGTCAGAATCTTCCGCCCGTCACGGTCGCGGTGGTAATGATCTACTGGACGCCATGACGGCACGGGACACTCCGGCGAACCTGACCGAGGCACTGCCGGCCGGTCCGCGCGGTCGCCGTCTTCTCCTCGAATACGCGCAGATCGCCGACAGCCGTACCCGCGACGGGTATAGCCAGGACTCGTTCTCGTCGGGCGTCTTCTACGCCACCTACCGCATCGATATGGCACGCGGAACCGCAGGCGTCCTCTACGGGCCCGGCGCCGACCGACCCCTCCCGAACATCTCCCCCGGCGACGTAGCGCGACGGTTGGCGAACGTGCCGCTGCCGGACGTGACGGAAAAGGACCTGCGCACCGTGCTCGCCGCCACCACCGACTCCGCCCGATACTGGCAAGAACCCGACGGCGACGACATTCTCGCTGCGACGGAGCCGGTGCGCCCGCAACTGCGACGCATCGCCGAGCACCTCACCGCATCGGAGCGCACCCGGTGGTGGACCACCGGCATCGTGCGGGACGAGCAGTGGTCACTGGGCTGGGTCGAACCACACGCCAATGTTCCTCGGGTCGGGCACGCGCTCGCCACCTGGCGCGAGAAGGTCGTCACCGAGGAGAAACGAGCAGCACGGGAACGCCCCACCAACCCGACGGCCAACTGGTCCGGGGTGTGGTGGTCGACGCCGCTCGGCGTCCCGTGCTCCACACGAGCACTGGACGACGGCTCACCCGCATGCCTGTGGTTCGTCGAAGACTCCGGAGGCGAGAACCATACCGGGGCACGGCGACACATCGTTCCCGACACCGTCGACGTATTCGAAATCTACGGCCTCGACGACTGGGCGCAACTCTGCCGGCGGTTTCCACTCGAGGTCACCGCCCAGAAACGTCACGACTGGTACCGCACCACCGGCCGCGACGGAAAGTGGGTTCTGCCCGACTGGCGGGCCGTCGCCGAGGTGTACGGAGGAGTGCACCTGACCGTGGCCGGTTATCTCGCCGCTGCGGGCGCTGCCATCGACGTCGACGGTGACACGGCGTCGGTGATCGCGGGCTGGGCACCCGACGAAACATTCTGGCTCACCGACGACGTCCACGCCGACGGCGACATCGTCGACTGGGTGCGTGATACCAACACCGAAACCTGGTCCGAAGCCTGACCGCCCGCTCTACGACAGTGGCACCGGAAACCGACACGTTCGCGCGATACCGGCGTCCGCAGGTTCGCCGACGTCTTGCGCACCGGGGCACGGTCTTTCGGGCAGTCTCATCGGTATGACGCCGTTGGCAATCGGGTTGGTCGCGCTCGTGGCGATAGCCCCGTGGGCTGTCGGTCGAACGACAGCGCGACCGCACCCGATCGCACACATCCATCCTGATTATCACGGTGATCGCCTTCGCAGCGCTACAGGATCGCGATACGAACCGCCGACAGACCGGTCGGCCTCAGGGGTCGCCGTCCAGCAATCAACTCAGCGCTACCGCCGTACCTGCGGGCAGAGCTCAGAAACGTTCCACGAATCGATACCAGTCGCCGCTGTACTGCTCGTACCCGATGTCGCCGTCGTGGCGGGGCTTACCCAGATACGGCGCGCCACCGGGCAGATACGCAAGTCCGATCGGGTCGATCAGCCCACCTTCGATGTAGAACAGACACCCACTGTCGACGGGTTGAATCCGCCGCACCTGATACACCCCGATCCGCCGACCGTCCCAGGACGGCGCACATTGCGCCGACGCTGCGACCAAAGACCCCTTCGACACCGCAAACGCCACCGTCGACGGAACCGACAACACCACCAGCACCGCGGTGGCAAGCACCAACGCCGGCGCGATCGCGGTCACGCGCAGAGCGCGAAACTTGAACCAGCCGACCAACCCGACCACCAACCACACCGCACCCAGGATCAGAAGAACCCAGGACGCCAGAGCAAACCACGGAAAGAACACCACCGGCGGGACGAACGTCCATACGATCACCCCGCACACCAACCCGACAAGGACCGCGGTCACCCCCGACAGCACGATCCACCAACGAGCCGGACGCCCAGCGACAGTCATGACTCACCTTCGCACGAACCCTCGCACCAGAGCGCAACCGCCGGGCTGTGTCGGGCGAGCGGACCCCTCCAGCGGATCCACGAAAAGCCAACATCGATCCGGCAATCGGTACCATCCGAACCGTGAGCGTTCGAGCGGCGACCTTCTCGGGGATCCTTGCTGCCATCCTGGCCGGCTGCGCGAGCACAGACACCCACGCGGGCACCGATCAACTCGACCCGCCCACGAGTCCCCCGCCACCCAGCGAGCAGTCACAGCTCTATGCCACCGCCCTGCACCACCTCATCCTCGTCGACAATCCCTTCGCGACAGCACCGACCCCGATCGGATCCGTCTACATCGTCGACGGCCCTGCCTCACGCAGCGCACACATGTTCACCGTCGCCGACGGGCCACCGTTCGACACGGAACTGAAGAACGAGATCAGCGCACAATCCGCGGATCTACCGCCGGTCGAGTTCACCGCCGATCCACAGCAGTACGCAGATCCCGCACGGCAGGGCCTGACCGGGGTTGCACACGACGGCGTCATCGTCGGCCTGTCCCCCACCTGGCCGCAGGACGACGGAACAGTCCACATCGGCGCGGGACTCTGGTGCGGCATCGACTGCGGACTCGGCCTCACCTACGTCCTCGACCAGGTCGACGGGCAGTGGACCGTGACCGGCACAACCGGACCGGTCTCCATTTCATGATTGAAGTTCATGTCAGGCAAGAAGAACTTCACCTCTATCGACGTCGACAGTGACCTGCGCGAACACCCACGGCAGTGTGATGTTGCTGCCGATGGTCACCGCGATCGAAGGTGGTGCGCTCGCATCGGGGGCCGCCCCGCCGCGAGTCCGGCCGGGTTCGGGCGGACAAGGGCTACGACCATCTCGTGCACCGGCGGTGGCTGCGGGCGTCGCATCGCCCGGCGCGGGATCGAGCGCAACAACCGGCTGGGTCGGTACCATGCGACGTGCAGCCATGGGCATGAGAAGACCACGCAGAGCCCTCTCGCTAGGATCTAGCCGTAAACCCGACGGTCATCGGCCCGGGGGAACGGAGTCCACAATGCGGTGGTTGCTGTCTTTCGTCCTCACGGTCGGTATGGCCGCAGCACTACCGCTGTCCGCCCCGGCCACCGCACATGCCTGTTCATGCGCATACGAGCCGAACGGACCGTACATCACCGAACAGATCTCCCGCGCTGCCGCCGCCTTCACCGGCACCGCCACCAGAGAACGCACCGACGGGGATACCGTCTACTACGAGTTCGACGTTCACAGCGTCTTTACCGGGGATGTCGGATCCACCACCGTCGTGTCGTCGAGCACCCAAGGTTCCGCGTGCGGACGTGGATTCACCCTCGGCATCGAGTATCTCGCATTCGTCTCGACCCATGAAACGAAGAACGCACCCTGGTCGGTCGAAGCATGTTCTGCGACAACCGCATCGACCAACGCATACACCCGAGACGCGGCGCACACCGTGTACGGACCACCTCACCAGCCCGATCCGCAGACACGGCCGATCGGCATCGACGACATCCGCCCCTGTGGCAGAAATCCCTGCTGATCATTGCGGTAGTCGTTCTCGCTGCAATGTTGATGCATCGCTGGGCCATCCGCGGCAGACACCACTGACGAAGACACCGGTCGAGAACCTATCGCGAGATGCAGCGAAGACCCGCAGCACACGCCACTACACATCGACGAATTACGGCGCGGCGGCGAACCCGGCAATATCGGGGAATAGACCGTCCTGTCCCCCACTGCCTTCCTCTGACGCTTTTGCATGCCCGCGCCTACGCGGTGCTTCCTACTCGGGTGCACGCCGCGCAAGACTCCACCCGACGCAGTGAACGAGTGCACCGACCAGCGCTCCCAACACGCCACCACCGAGGACCAGTGCAGCCATGTACCCGTACGGCGAGGGCGCATCGATGCGGGCCGACGCGAAGTCCAGCGGCTGATAGCCGGCGGTGTAGAAATCGAACGGCTGCGAGGCGAACCACCACAACACCGCAGCGCCGGCTATCCCGCACACCACACCGAACCCGGTGAACACCAGCACAGTCACGACCACCGACCTCGGCTGCGGTTGCGGCTGCGGCTGCGGCTGCGGCTGCGGCTGCGGCTGCGGCTTCATGATCCGTCCGTCTCTGAGCCGCCTGATCCGTCCGTCGAAGGCGGGACGTTCTCCGGGATGCCGTATCCGGGCATCTCCCACAGTTGTGCGGGTTCGAGGACGCTACCGTCGTCGGGCCACAACCGCAGCCGCCACACATCCCCAGGGGTAGTCGAACCGGGCCAGCCGTAGTTGACGAAACCACGCCCGGACACCTGCACCACGTACTGGCCGGGCGGCACCGCCACGGTGACCGGCTCGGTGGTCGGGGACGACAGACTCAATATCCCGGGCGCATCGACTGCGAGGCGGTCTTCGCTGACCTGCTGCCACTCCGAGCGATCGGCGGCGGGGCGGCGGTCGAAGACCTGCACCTCCACGATCATCTCGAAGTTGTTCTGATGCGGGCACAACACCACGACCATGGTGCCGTCGCCGGCGCTGGGCTGCTCCGCTTGGGCCTGCTCGAGCAGCTCGAGCTCGTTGTCGATGTCCCCGAGTCCGCCGTCGAGACAGAACTGCCCGTAATCCATCGCCAGCACCACCGTCGACTCCAGGATCGGGCTCGTCTGTGTGTTCATGGCGGTGATCTTGACACGCCTACCCGACACCTCTGCGGGCCCGCATCGATGATCGCAGCCGCATCTCACCAACCACCGGTAGGGATCACCGCAGGTTCCCCTCCGGTCCAGCGCCGTTGATGTGCCGCGCACTGCCGGTGTCGCGCCACCAGGTACCCACGACACGGGTAAACACCACCCTCGTGGGGGCGTGTGGCCGAAATGTGACGCTGGAGGCGAAAGTCCATATGTGGTTATCGGTGGTCCCCGCTCCTTCTCCCTCCTCGGAGCGACGGGGCCGCTCGGTCCGCGCATTCCTCCCCGTTGTGCGTGGGCCGACGGGAAGTCCGGTGGTGCACACCCGGACTTTCCGCACCGCAGTCGTCGCCAGTGTCGGAATGCGGGGATCACCGAGGCGGAAGGAGACGTGGTGCGCACAGCGGTACGGGCCGTCACTGCCGCGGTGATGCTGACTGCGGTCGCAGCAGTGGGGATATGGACCGTCGGTGCTGTATCCGGCCCCGATGGGGTTGCAGCCGGCGACAGTGTCGAGGAAACCGGGGCGGGAGATCACGGCGCGGTGTCGAGTCGAGGTGTGGTTCGCAGCTGGGATCTCGAGCGCATGCAGGGTGTGATCGACGGCGATGAGGTTCCCGGGGGATGTCATATCGACTTCGCGGCCGTGGCGGTGGACGGGTTTCCCGCTCTGACGTCGGGCCACGAGGTGGAGTTCGAATGGGTTCGCGCCGAGAACCCGGCGGCGGGTGTCGAATTCGAATTCGAGTGTGTGCGGGCATGGCCGGCCGGAGAACAACCGGTCCGTCGTCCTGCCGGATTCGGGGCGCGGGTGTGGTCGGTTCATCCCGACGGCCGCATCGAGGAAGATCACTTCACCGACGAACCCTCCGCCCCTGTCCCCGACTCGTCTCGGGTGACCGGTCAAACTGTCGGCACGGTCCGGGCGTGGAACGACGAACAGGGCTGGGGAGTGATCGATTCCGACCAGACCCCCGGCGGATGCTGGGCGCATTACAGCACCATCATCGGCGAGGGCTTTCGTACCGTAGCCGTCGGAGCCACCGTGGTCCTCGATTGGGAACAGGTCACCGATCAGGACGGCTACCATTATCGGGCCACCCGGATAGAGCAACCTGGCTGAAACCGGACCGGATGATCGACACGAGATCCCCAACATGGGCGGGTGGGGAATCCGCTACGACGCACAATCGGCTGGCAGCCACCCGATGACCGGAGACGTCAAGGTCGCAAAGCTCCGACCGTGTCGGCCAAGGTTCACCACATGGACGAGGCCGGTCGCGAGGGGTTGCCGGCCTCGCGGCAGGCTTGACGACGCGGCAATGAACGTGCGGCAGCTGATAGGAAAAGGCGTAGCGCGCAGGTCGACAGTTCCCTCGGCCGGGGGAACTTACGGTCGGTCCCGGGATCCGACACGACCTGAGTTGAGTCCCGGGCCAACCCATCATTCAGTTTCAGAACATTGTTTTTCGTTGGTTTTTCTGAAATGGACGCATGCCTCGGAACGGGACAACACGTCGCCTCGGCAACAGTGTTCGGGAATTACGGCGCAAGCACGGACTGTCCCACCGACAACCGGCGGCACTGAGCGGGGCGCACGCACAGACGATCGGGCGCACTCGAGCGGGGAGACCAGCGGCCGAGTTCGGACCTGGCAATGCATGTCAGTGCCGTGTTCGACCGGCCAGTACAGGACGTGTTCTGCGGGGCCGATTCTTCGACGATCGTCCGCGATCGGTAATCCTTTTCGCCATTCGGGCGATCGAGAGCGCGCGGCGAATACGCTCGCGAGGACCCCCGTCCGAAACGGCGACGTCAAGTCCGATCGCTGGATCGTGGAACTGCACCGGGCTTCGCCGACGGCTCCGATCAACGACTTACGCTGCACTGAAACGACTTTTCGCTCGGATCAGCCGGTCGCTGCGTCCGGGCCTCGTACCGGAGGACCCCGACGCAGTGACATGCAGCTACACCCGCCCGCAACGAACCCCGAGCATTGGTCTACGCCCCACCGGATCCGGCGCCGCCGCCACTCGAATTGAAGGGAAAGATCGGTCCACGGGTGCCGTCCGGACGCCGCGGCGCGAGGCTCGAATATCCACTGGGCTTTCGATCATCCATGAGGTGGCGAAGGCGAAAACTCAGCCATCGGAACAGCCGGCCGATTCGTGACCGGGTCTTCGGTCCTTCGGTGCTTCCCTCATCAAAGGATGGGTTCGATCGAACAGAGCGCTCCATACCTCCTATGGTAACGACCGTTTCGTTCGACGTTCGGTGGCTTCCGGCGGTCATCGCCACACCAGGCATGTCGAACCTTCGGTGGACATCCGGAAGCTCGGGCTTCCTCGGGCTGCTTCACGGAAACCACTGATGAGAGAGCCGATCACCCCTCGCTCGTCGACGTCCGCCGCGTAAACGGAACCAGATCCACAGTGAGACCACGACAACGACAAGACCAACGATCGCGATACCTGACGGGCCCCACTCCACGACGAGGTCATCGACATGAACGCCCGACGTGAACGCCAGCTCGCAACGAGACCCGACGATACCTACCCACGTCTTGCTGAAGCTCGCCGCTGTCGCCTCCCGCGAACCGGCCTCTGCTGCACCTGGTGTCGCCTGATCAATGCAGACCTCGATCGGCGCGTTGACGAAGAACGCCGCGCCATATACCACCGCACCGACAGCGACGCCGATCAGCGCGACCACACGATAGGCCCTCGAACTATGGCTCCCTCGTTGAATCCTTCTGAATGCCAATGGATCCTCTCGCGACATCGGGAGCGCACCGATCGCATCCAACTTATCCCCACGGGGATGGCGCCCTACCTGCCGACCGGCAGACCGCGGGCCATCGGGCTGCTATCGAAGACGTGAATGTCTGGTGTCGTGATGACCGCAGTTTCACAGCACCGACGGCATCGACCTCGAGGTGCGCGACGAGGGCCGGCAGGTGGTGTTCGCGCTGATCGCGACCGGATCCGGAGTCGATATCGATCCGGCGCCGCTGACCGTGCGGGGGTGATCACCTGCGCGGCGGTCACCGAGCACTGAGCCGCGCCGGGCCATGTGTGTCCTGGCGGCGGCGTAGCAGCAGTCCCACCCCGGCCGCCGCAGCGCCCAGGCCGACGAGCGCGGTGGCCAAGGCCGGGACCAGATGGTAGGTGCCGGTCTCGGCCAGCGGCAGCCACCCACGTCCGAGATCCGAAGAGGTAAACACGCCGATGACGATCGCACCGGCCGTCCACGCTTGCAGTTCGGTCAGCACGCGGAGCGAACGGCAAGGTAGCGTAAGTCCCTGTCAGTTGCCGCGTGGGACATCTGCATGCGATACACATTCGCCAATGAGGCCGCGGAGCCTGCCCGCCTCGGGATCACCGAGGGGAAGCAGCGGCCTGCGAGGGAGGCCGGCGTCGATTCCGAGGCCCTTCAGGCCGGACTTGATCGTGGTGGGCAGCCCCCGACTGACGATCATGTCGAGGAAGGGACGGAGGCGGCGGAAGATGGTGTCCGCTTGTTCGGCATCTCCTGTAGCGACCACGCGGTAGAAGTCGACAATCTCGTGAGGGATCAAGCACGGCGCAGCCGTGCACCAGCCTGTGGCCCCCGCGCGCAGCGCTTCCAGGGCCAGCGGGTTGCTTCCATTGAAGAATGGAAGCTCCCCACCGCTGAGCTCGCGGAGGCGGTGCATGCGCGTCACGTCTCCGGTCGATTCCTTGACCATCGTGATGTTCTCGACATTGCTGAACAGATCGAACAAAAGTTCGGGCTGCATGTCGATGCCGGTCGTGGCTGGGTTGTTGTACACCATGACGGGGATTCCGATGGAATCGGCAAGGGTGGTGAAGTGGGTTCGCACTTCCTCCTCGGTGAGGCGCCAGTACGACGTCGGCAAAGCCATCACTGCCGTCGCCCCGAGACGCTCGGCGATCTTCGCGCGTCGCACCGTACCTGCTGTGGTCAGGTCGGAGACCCCGACGATCGTCGCTACACGCCCTTCGGCGGTCTGGATGGATTCGGTTGCCACAGTTATCCATTCGCTGTGATCGAGGTAAGCCGCTTCCCCGGTGCTACCGAGAGGCGCAATGGCGTCGACACCGGCATCGATCATCCGGTCGATCAGCAGGCGGAGAATCTCCACATTGATCACATCGTTGTCAGCGGTTTCGAACGGTGTCACGGGATAGGCGACGATTCCGGAGACGGTACTGGTCATTGATGCTCCAAGTGTGTTGTGCGGGTGCGTACTGAACGTGGTGGAATTACTTGTTCTCGATCACATCCGGATGTGAGCGCAGTGCTTTGCGGGCGTAGTAGGCGAAATTCGCATCACTGCGTCGCGGGGTGAGCGTCCAATCGTGAGCCTCCTTTGCGAGGCGAGGCGGCAGCGGCTGAATGTCGCCGGCGGCCATCGCGAGCAATTGCAGTCGCGCCGCCCGCTCGATCAGGTGCGCGAGGGAGCACGCTTCTTCGATCGTGGAGCCCGCCACGAGCTGTCCGTGATGTGCAAGCAGAATCGCCCGCTTGTCCCCTAGTGCCGCAGAAATGATCTCACCTTCCTCGTTGCCGACCGGCACCCCGGGCCAATCAGGCAGGAAGGCGCAGTCGTCGTAGAGCGGCGCCATGTCCATCTGCGAGATCTGCAGGGGAACCTCGAGCATGGACAGCGCCGCCACATGAAGTGGATGCGTATGCACGATGCAGTTGACATCCGGACGCGCGCGATACACCCAGCTGTGAAAACGATTGGCAGGGTTGGCCATACCGTCACCGTCGAGAACATTGAGGTCCTCGTCCACGAGAAGGAGATTCCCCTCCGTGATTTCGTCGAAGCCGAGCCCGAGCCGCTGCGTCAGGAACGTGCCCGGCTCCTCTCCGCGCGCCGAGATCTGTCCCGCAAGGCCGGAGTCGTGGCCGGCGTCATACAGCGCCCGGCAGGTCAGTGCGATCTTCTGACGATCGGTCCATTGAGCTTTGGGGATTTGGGTGAGCATCGCCTTCTTGGCGGTATCCATCAACTCGGCCTTACCGAGGTTCATCGTCGTAGACATCCGAGCGCCCTTTCCGTAGACACGAAGACACTAAGTAGACGTTAGGACACAAAGTGTCCTGCATGCAACCGTCGAAGGGTTTGAGTAGATTTGTCCAGGACCACGAGGTACAGGAGGAGGGACGAAACGTGACAGCGTTTCTCAGGTCGCATCGGCGCAGAGCGGGTTTGACGCTTGATGCTCTGGCCAGCAGCACGGGGCTCACCAAGAGCTACCTGTCGAAGGTCGAACGGGGGTTGAGCACGCCATCGATCGCGGTTGCACTCAAGATCGCTCGTGCACTCGATACTGATGTGGGCCAATTGTTCTCCGAGAATCCCGACGAGACGGTGATGACAGTGGAACGGCACAACGAGCGTGTGCAGATACCGGAAGACGCCTCGACCAGTGCTGCCGTCTACGACGCGATGGCCACGCGGATGGTCAGGAAGTCGATGCAGCCGTTCATCGTTCATCCGACCACCGAAGCCGGCTCCGAGTACATGGAGCATGCGGGAGAGGAGTTCATCTTCGTCCAGAGTGGAGTCGTGGAGGTGACGATCCCGAACCGGGTGATCGTTCTGGAGCAAGGCGACAGCATGTACTTCGACTCGAATACACCACATCGCATACGGTCGGTTTCCGACGATCGTGCGGTACTTCTCGTCGTGGTACACGACCATGGCGGTGATCGATCGCCCGACACGACATCATCGCCGAGTCGGCGGCGGTGCGGCCCCGCTCAGGGTGCCTGAGACCGGACGTCGCGCACCGAACCGGATCAGGTGCCGAGTGTGATCGCGCGGGGTTCGGTCGACGGTGGCGCAGGCCGAGGGAACCTCCGATCCCAGGCACCCCACGCACGCCTCCGCACCCGAGACTCGCCGACCGACAGCTACACCGGGCGGCGCACGTCGGCGAGGCGGCGCTTGACGACGGTCGGAGCCATCACCTCCGAACCGCGCGCTGGTCCACCACGAATCGACCGCGCTGGACGACAAGCACCCACCCAGCGCGTTCCGCCCGCTCAGTGCGGCAGCGGATCACCTGATCGTGTCCCCGTCACAGTGAGCACGATTGCCGCCACCAACGCTCCCGCCACGGCGACAAGGACCGGAGCGAGCAGAACCACAGACGGCGCCACCACCAGGGCCGACACCGCCGACACCGCGCACGACACCACGAAGCCCGTCCGGCTGCGGCGCCGAAATATCAACACCGCAATCCCCGCAACGCACATCACGGTTCCCAGCGAGACCAGGCCCGGATCGACACCACCGGCCACACCGGCCGGCACCGTCGCCGCCACTTGGATGATCAGAGGAACCGCGGCGACGGTGCTCGAGATGGTCGCCGCGCGGAAGGGGCTCTCGGCGCCTGCACCACGAAACTCCCGGTACACGAAGAACAGCATTGCGATCATCCAGATCACCGAGACGGTAGCCAGGACCGGAACGACATAAGCGATTCCGTCCGGGCAGCTCCAACTGCCCTGCCCATCGATCCGGGTGAGGAAGCACCCGACCCGGCGCGCCTGCAAGACCTCCACCACCACTATCGCTGCCACGACTCCGAGCCCACCGCCGACGACGCCGCTGAGCGCTGCAGCCACCAACAGCGACGCCCACACCGCCTCACGGTCACCGCTCATCGACGTCCTCCCGAATCCCCATACGCCTCTGCGTCGTGCGTGGCGGCACTGCTACAGGCACGGACAGCCACGATCACCGCTCGTCCCGGCACATCGGTGATCGGTTCGCGGAACGACCCGACCGACGTCACACTCCAGAAGGAGACCGATATCGGAACTCCTTTGTGGCCCTTCTTCGTTGCACTTCCTGAACGAGAACGACAACAACCAAGGCGGTAACAAGAAGCGCGCTGACAGCTACACCCGGCAGAGCCGCGCCGACGATCCCGATGGCGAGACACGCGAGCGTTCCACCCACCAGTGGAGCGCTGATGGTTCGTGTGGCCCGTAGCCGAAGCACAGTTTGGGCAACGAGGTAGAGGGTGGGTCCGCCGATGACCGCACTCATCTGTGCGGACGACAAGCGGTCGGTAGGGTGCGTGATGACCAACTCGTCGCCGACTGCCGTCAGAATGATGCCCGCGATGATCAGGACATGCCCGTAGGTGTAGGAGTCGCGGGCCGACTGTGTTCGAGAAGATGATCGAGCGAGGGCGTTGTGAGCAAGCTCTCGGGTCGAGGTGAAGTACAGCCACCACAAGGCCGCCGTCCCGACAAACGCTCCGCCGAACGCGGTCACAGTCATCACATCGAGCCGAAGATCGACCACGGTCGTACCGGTGATGACGATTGTCTCTCCGAGTGCGGCGATGACGAAGAGCCCGAACCGTTCGACGAAGTGGTCGGTGGCCAGATCCCATGTCCCGCCGGCCAACCGAGGCCGGCCCGGGACACGGAAGTAGAAGAGCGGCGCGCAGTAGTCGAGCGCCAGCGCGACGATCCACACACCCACGCGTGCTTCATCACTCGCGAAACCGCCGGCGATCCAGAACATGCCGGCGACGGTCAACCAGATGAGGATCCGGCCGGCCCGTTCGCGTTCGATCGTGCCTTTCGCGGCGACGACGAACGTCAGAAAGAGATGACGGCCCACCTGGATCGAGACGTAAGCGGCAGCGAACAGCAGTCCTTTGCTGCCGAAGGCCTCCGGTGCTGCGATCGCCATGAGCAGACTTGCGAGCATCAGAGCGATCAGCAGGATGCGCACGGCGTTGGTTTCCGGGTCGAGCTCGTTGGTGGCCCACGTGGTGTAGTTCCACGACCACCAGACCGCGAGGAGGATCAGCACCGCTCGGCCTGCGCCGGCCCAGGTAAGGTGCTCCAGCAGCAGGTGTGAGACCTGACTGATGGCGAAGACGAACACGAGGTCGTAGAACAACTCCAGCGGTGCCGCCCGTTTTTCCTCGGAGTCGCCGCGTTGAGCCTGTCGCATCACCAGGGGAGCACCCCGGCGCGGTCGGTGACCGTGCCGGTGGGCGTGTCGGCTCCCAGGGTGGCGATGCGCACCGCTGCCTCGGCGCCGTCCTCGACGCTGTGTCCGACCCGGCCGGTGAATTCGGTTGCAGTCCGGCCGGGGTCCACCGCGTTGAAGCGAACGTCGGGGGTGGTCTTGGCGTATTGCATTGTCAGCATCGTGACCGCGCTCTTCGATGAGCCGTAGGCGGCGAGCGGGTACTGCGACTCGACTCGTTCCGGGTCCTGGGTCATCGTGAACGATCCGAGTCCGCTGGTGACATTGACGACCGAAGGGGCGGTCGCAGCCCGCAACAGGGGCAGGAATGCGTGCGTGACACGCACCAGACCGAAGACATTGGTTTCGTAGACGAGGCGGATCTGGTCGGCCGTCATGTCCTCGGGTGGGGTGACTTCCCCGAGGATCCCGGCATTGTTGACGAGGATGTCGAGGTGGCCGACCTGCCCGCGCAGTGTCTCGACTGCAGCGTCGACCGACGCATCGTCGGTCACGTCCAGTTGGACGAAGTGGGCACCGAGCCGGTCGGCGGACGCGCGGCCGTTCTCGGCGTCGCGGGCGCCGATCCAGACGGTCTGGCCGGCCTGGATGAGGCGGCGGGCCACTTCGTAGCCGAGACCCCTGTTGCCGCCGGTGATCAATGTGGTTGTCATGTTTCCTCTTTCGTGGCATGTGGTGGTGCCGGTGCCGCGCGTGAAGAAGTGCGTGGAGAATCGGCAACGTTCGTGATGGAACCTTCGACCAGTTCGAGCATCTGGGGGACGAGGTCCCGCATTCGCGGTGCGCTCGGATGGCTCGAGCAACTCACGGTTCTGCCGACGTTTGTCGGCGTTGATGGTCTCGGCGTTCACCGTGCACATTCCGTGAGGCAGGACCGGATACGCCCTCGACGATGCGTTCTCCATCGGCAATCCTCCTGGGTTCGATTCGGGCGGTCCATGCCGTGGTGAAACATGATCGGCCGGCCGGCGCCCCAACCCTTGTAGAAGATCTCGACCCGTCATCGGTTGTGAGGAAGGGCATGGTGGACTCCTCGCATTCGGCCCGGGTGCCGGGTGAATTGTTGACTCCACCAGCGTCGCTCCGCGCGGTGATAGCAGCCTCCGTCAGTTGACTGCCATGTCATGGCCGTCTACTCGAGTCGGGTCCTCTACAGCACGGCACCCGGCTCGCGGACCCCACTTACCGGGTGGTCGGCGCTTCGGGAGGCAGAGCGTCGAGAGCGTCTCGGAGAGCGGCACGGGATGTGATCCCCAGCTTCGGAAACAACCGATAAAGATGTGACGAGACGGTCCGCGGTGACAGGAAGAGTCGCGAGGCGATCTGCGGGTTCGACAGCCCCGTTGCTGCGAGCCTGGCGACCTCCAGCTCCTGTGGCGTGAGCCTGGTGCCGACATTGCCCCGGGAAGCGCGCGTCATTCCCGTGCCGCGAAGCTCAACCTTCGCCCGGGCCTCCCAGGTCCGGGCCCCGACCCGCTCGAACTGGGCACAGGCAGCGTTCAGCTCCACCCGCGCGTCACGGGTGCGTCCTCGTCTGCGCAGTTCTTCGCCGTACGCCAGATGTGCGCGGCCTACCTCGAAGGGCCAGTGCTCGATGGCCGGGAGCGCGAGCGCCTCCTCGAATCGTCGGACCCTGTCGTCGGGTTCCGACGTCATTGCGGTGACTGTCGCCACGCTCAGCGCCCATCGTGGTGACAGGCGGTCGACACCCGCCGCACGCAGCGCGTCGGCGTGCCGCCGCGCCTCCGCACCGCGCCCGGTGCGTAGTGCCGACTCGACGAGGTCCGGTGCGGACCAGAGCGCTTCGGGGTTGAAGGGTGGTAACACGCCGGGCGGGCAGATCGCCGTAGCGTGCTGGAAGGCTGTGTCGAAGTCGGCGGCGCCGATGGCCGCGCGGGCGGCTGCCTGGTGGGCGCAGTTCTCCAACCGCCGTAACCTTCTGGGCTCCGACCAGCTCCAGATGTGCTGACAGTGGGCACGGCACGCATCGAGGTCGCCGCGCTGAGCTTCGACCATCGCCGCGATGTAGCGACCGACCTGGCCGAACAGGTGGTAGCCGGTCTCCTCACACAACGCGATGAGCTCGGCGGCAGCGTCGGCCGATGACTGCCACCTGCCGCTGTGCAGGTCGTCCAGAGCGACGAACATGAGCCCCGGCATGCTCGCGCCGACCGCGCCGTCATCGCCGACGATGCGAGAAACAGCCTCACGGCAGCCTGAAAGCCGGTCGAGGTACGAGGCGGCCAGGGCAGTGCGAACGACGATGTCGGCGTCGGTCTGGTCTTCGAGGTGGGAGATCTCGTCATCCAGTCGACGAAGCATGTCGTCCGTGACGGACCCTGGGGCGTAGTGGACGCGGCCCATGGACACTGCTGCCGCGGGCGAATCCTCGGGAAGCGGGCCGAGGATGCCGATCAGGGGCTGCCAATGCTCGTCGCGTCCCGAGTAGTGGCTGGCGAGGGTCAGGGTGAAGAGCGCAGTCTCGAGTTCGCCACGTGGCAGCTCGGAGGGGTCCAGGTTCTCCTCGATCAGCTTCATCAACAACGCGTGGGCGGTATCTGCATCCCCCTCGGTGACGAGCACCAGAAGGGCAGCGGCCGCGGCCGTGGCCAGCGCCTCCGGCGGGTTCCCGTGCATCTCACGCATGATCTCGTGCGAGGTGTCCAGTCGGCCGGCCACCCATGCGGCGATGTACGCCGCTCGGGAGAGGCGGCGTGTTCGGTTCCCCGAGTCTGGAGTCAGTTGGGCGGCGCGACGCAGACGAGCGACGGCGCCGGCAGCGTCACCGCGCCGCAGACTGCTCTGCGCCGCGGTCTCGACGACCGAGGCCACCACTTCGTCGGGCACCGTCGTGGCTCGCGCGAGATGGTCACCGCGGCGTTCCGGCTGGTCGAGGAGCGCCTCGGCCAAGCGGTGGTGCGCACTGCGACGCTGTTCTCCTGTGGCGCCGTCGACCACCGCGGACCTGACCAGCGGGTGTCGGAAGCGAATGGCGCGACCGTTCTCGGCGACCTCGAGCAGGTGGTCGCGTTCTGCAGGAGCGAGCCCGTCGAGTGTGCTCGGTCCACCAGCCACTTCGAGGAGCCCGAGGTCGCCGGAGCTCTCGAGTGCCGCGAGCAGGAGTAGGTCGCGGGTTCTCTGCGGTAGTTGCTCGATGCGGGCTGCGTACAGAGCGCGGACATCTCGCCCTTGCCCGCTCGTCCAACACGATCCACGCAGATCCGTATCCCCGGACACGCTGGTGGCGCCGGCGAACTCGAGCAGAGCGAGTGGGTTGCCCTGAGCTTCTCGTGCCACCGTCTGCAGAACCCGGGGAGGTAGATGATCAAAACTTGTGGAGAGCAACCGCAGTGCGCCCGCGTCGTCGAGAGGCGCGATCGCGAGCTCGGTGAAGCCGATCGACCGGAACACTTCGTCGGTCTCGGTGCGCCAGGCTCCGAGAAGTCCGATTCGGCGGCCCGCGAGCCTTCTGGCGACGAATGACAACGTGGATCGGCTCGCGTCGTCGAGAGCGTGGAGGTCGTCGACGACGACCAGGAGTGGTTGTTCCTTCGCGGCCTCGCTGAACAGCACCAGCGCCGCGTTCAGTACGGCGATCCGGTCGGGTGTGGGGCCGGTGCCAAGGCCGATCGCGACCTCGAGGGCCTCTCGCGGGGCATCGGGCAAACCGTTGATCTCGCGAGGGAGCGAGGCCACGAGTTCGTGGAGACCCGAGAAGCTGATGTCCGTTTCATACTCGACGCCACTGCCGCGGATGACCCGCATCTTCTTCGTGAGCGCAAGGTCGGCGGTCGCGTCCAGGAGCGCGGTCTTCCCCACTCCCGGATCTCCGGTGAGGAGGGCTGCGGCTCCATCCGTCGCCGCTCTACCCACGAACTTCGTGAGCTCGGCAAGTTCGCGGTCTCTCCCCACCAGTGCGGTCGGATCGACCCCTACCCTCGCCAATGTTGTCCCGCCTCGTACTCATCGTGGCCCTGATGGTTGGAACAGCAGTACGACCAGCCACGCGGTCGAGAAGAAAGTATCTCACTGACAGCACCCCTTCGACCGATCCGGGACTGTCGGACAACACACGGCGAGGACCGCGTCTCGATGCGTGCCGTCGCCGACCCGGCCGGGGTTGCCGTGGGATTGGTGCGACACGCTACGAGACCGACGACGGGTTACGCGCCGCCGGACAACCGGTCGTCGACCACTACGCTCCGGTGATCGGCTCAGTGCCGAATGTGGGCACTCCGCCCAGGTCGACGCCGCCCGAGACGAGGCGGTGCGGAACATGCGCGAGACGCATCCGACGGGTGGTGAACTACATCCGGCGCACAGTGCTCGATCCGCAGAGACGTCAGTTGGGCAGTGGCGACGGCGATCTGCTCGGCCCGGTAGCGCGCGGGCCGCCGAGGACGCTGTCGTCGACGAGGAGACGACGGAGAACGTCTCGCCCGAACCGTCGCTGAACTCGCCGTCGATGTAGGTCGGCTCTTCGGGCAACCGCGCCGTGTCCTGGGCCGTGTTCATGACACTCATGTCACGCGCCCTTCCGGCCGGTGTCGTTCAGGACGCGGTCGACACCGGCCCCCGCCAGCGAAGCGGAACCGCATCTGGCATGCAACTATGCAACTTTTTCGGAGCCCTGCCCCCGCCCGAGACCAGACGCAGGGACCGAGTCACCCGCCTCGGAGCGAATCTCTGCGGAGCACCCCATCGACCAGATCCACAGCGGCCTTCAACCCCAGATCCGGATGCCGCTCCCGCAACACCCTGACCGCAGAAACCCGATCCGACGACGACGCCACCGCAGCCTCCACATCCACCCCCGGAACATCCTCCGGCGCCACCATTCTCGCCGACACACCACCACGACGCTTCCGGACCCACCCCCAACCAGCACCCACCACGACGAACACCCACAACCCGAACCGGAACCAGTGCCAGCCCGACGGCTCAATGAAGGCATCCGGCACAAAAACCAGCCCACCCAGAACAACCCACGCAACTAGGACTACAAACGGCCCCCACACATCCAGCCACGACAACACACCCCGCCAACTCATCCGGCCTCCCGTCGCCGCCGACCGGGCTCAAAACCCGAAGAGATCACGACCGATGCTCCCATGCCTGTTGCTGCGGCGTCACCTCTGCACCCGCCGTCGAGTACGACAACGAACGTCGCCGCACACCTGACCACTGCTGCGACAGATGACCCCACCTGGCGACACGCTGCCGCCCATTCGGAAAAGGTTCACAGTCCGAATACCGTGATGAGTGGACAGTTCCTCCCTGACTGCACGACAGATCTACGGGATGTCGGAACTGGTTGTCGCCGCGAGGGATCCCAGCAGTCGGAGCTTGTCGGCGCTGGGCGAGCCGACGGGAGCTTGGTAGACGATCAATTGGTGGCCGGGTGCGCTGCGGACGTCGAAAGCGTTGTACTCGAGGAGAAGATCCCCTACGGCAGGATGGCGAAATTCTTTGGCCTCGTGAGTTTTTCCTCGGACGTCGTGCCGACTCCACAGTTCTCGGAACTCGGCGCTTGCAGCGTGCGCCTGGAGAACGAGAGCGCGGACGTCATCTGCCGAACCTGTGTGACCGAGAGCAAGCCGAAGGTTCGCGACACAGGAGGTGGTTGCGCGGTCCCGGTCGGTGAAGAAACTGCGTCCGAAGGGGTCGAGGAAGACCATCCGCGCAATGTTGTCGATGCGTTCGAATCCGCTGTACAGAGCTCCAGCCAGGTCGTTGTAGGCGAGAACGTCCAATTGACGGTTGATGATGAGCGCGGGGGTGTGCGACCAGGATGCGAGCAGTTGCCGGAGCGAATCGTCGACGGTTGTCCTTACCGGGGCGCGCGGTGTCGGGGCCAGGCCGGCGAGGCGGAACAGGTGTTCGCGCAGATCGGTGTCGAGGTCGAGTGCACCGGCGAGCGCGTTGAGAACCGCTGGGGAGGGGTGTCGCTCGCGGCCCTGCTCGAGTCGGGTGTAGTAGTCGACGCTGACGCCGGCGAGCATGGCGACTTCTTCACGGCGAAGGCCGGAAACCCGCCGCCCCGACTGCGCTGTGATGCCGACATCCGTGGGCTGCACGTGGCTGCGTCGCGCTTTGAGGAATGTTCCCAGTTCGGTGGAGCTCATGAGACGACGCTAGCCTCACCGCGTCGCGGCTGACAGGCCGTGTCGCACCCTGGTTGGGATTGCTTGGCCGTAAGGCCTCACCACTAGCGCCAACGCGGCGAAGGCAACGTCCCGTCCAAGCCACCCTGCGCCTGGCTTGTCGGCGTGTGGATGTTCTCTACGCTCGCCTCCGCGACAAACCGCACGTGGCAATCGAACGTGCCCGTTACGTCGCTTGCGGTTCGATAGGCCATGAGATTCCTTTCCCGAGATGCCTTGGAGCGGCAGGGCTCGAGCCTCGTGCTCGAGTTCAGTCCGAACCAGGCTCTGGTGCGCCCGGGCACACACCGGCCTGGTCCGGGGATCCCCCCGCCCCGATAGTGGATTTCGTCGGGACCACCCGGCGACCCCACTCCCCATTCTGGAGCACACATGATCACCGCTTTCACTCCCGAACTGCTCGAACTCATCACCACCAACCGCACCGGCGGGCATCGTCCGCTGCTGTTCGCCAATGCCCGGATCATCACCGTCGATTCATTGATCGGCGACTTCGACTGCGGCGATGTTCTTCTCGGTGGTTCTCGCGTGGTCGGCATCGGTCCGGGTCTGCTGACCGCAGCAGATGATGACGGCGCGATCGTCATCGACTGTGCCGGGTACGTCATCGTGCCGGCAATCGTCGACACCACTCAGCTGTGCGGTCTGAGTCCGAGATCGTTCCGGTCACCGACCGCGATCGCACCCGGCAATCCGGCCGGTTTCGCGATCCTGTCCGCCGTATCCGGAGAATCGGGGTCCGCCGCGCTGCGTCGATTCCTCGCCGCCCCCGACATTTCGCTCGTGCTCGTCGTCGACGGTGAGATCGTCCGGTGGGACGGACACCCGGTCGACGCCGGCCGTGCAGCAGATATCGAGGTTGCCCACACCGCCTCCGCGGACCGTTATCTCGGCACGTGGATCGACGAGAACGATTTCGTGCATCAGCACCTGACCGCGGACGGTCGCTACGACGAAACCCGCGGTGGACGCCCGCACGCCTACCAGGGCTCGTACTGGATCACCGGCGACCGCATCGACTACCGCGACGATCTCGGATTCTGGGCCTTCGGCGAATTCGCCGACGGCGTATTGCATCACGCCGGTTACACCTTCCACCGCTCCTGACCTGCCACCAACCCCCGAAAGCACACCATGCCGAAGAATTCCCTCACCGAGTTCACCGCGGCCCGCGACAGTGGCCGCCCGATCCTGCTGACCGGCGGCGCCGTCGTCACCATGGATCCCACCATCCCGGACCTCGACACCGGCGACGTCCTGCTCGTCGGCTCCCGGATCGTCGCGATCGGGCCCGACCTGCGCTCCGATCCCGAGCACGGGGCCGCAGCCGCCTCGGCGCTCGTCGTCGACACCCGCGGCGCGATCGTCGGCCCCGGCTTCGTCGACACGCACCGCCATGCCTGGGAGGCGCAGCTGCGCCGCAGCATCCCCGACGTCACCGACCTCGGTGAATACGTCCTGTCGACCCTGGCCGGCATCGCGCCGAACTATGCGCCGGAGGACATGTACATCGGGACGCGCCTCGCCGCACTGACCGCACTCGACTCGGGCATCACCACCATGCTCGACTTCTCCCACAATTCACGCAGCACCGCCCATTCGGACGCCGCACTCAACGCCCTCGTCGACACCGGAATCCGAGGAGTGCATGCCTCGATGGGCCCGCACTTCGGTCGGTGGGACGGCCAATGGCCCGCCGATATACACCGACTGGTGAGCGACTTCCACGGCGTCGCAAACGGTCTCGTCACGGTGCGACTGGCTGCCCTCTCCACCGACGAGATCGCAGGACCCGCCATCTCCTACGGGCCCGAACTCGCCGCTCTCGCTCGCGATCTCGACGTGTGGACGAGTATCGATGCCGTCTTCGGAGTGCCCTCGTCGGAGGCGATCCTGCGCTGGGCGCAGCAGGGAATCCTCGTTCCGACCCTCACCTTGATCCATGCGACCGGCCTGACCCCCGAGGCATGGTCGGCGATGGGAGATGCCGGTGTCACGGTCTCGCTCGCCCCGACCTCCGACGCCCAGATCGGCCTCGACACGGCGGTGCCCGCTGTGGACGAGGCCCTCGCCGTCGGGATCCGGCCGGGTCTGAGCATCGACGTGGAGGTCGCGCTCGCGAGCGACATGTTCACCCAGATGCGCACGCTGCACGCGATCCAGCGCATGCGTGCCACGAACGCCACCTACGGAACGGAGGAGACCCGCAACCGGATCACCACTCGCGACGTCCTCGACTTC
Organism: Rhodococcus sp. As11; assembly: GCF_048957735.1. Lineage (NCBI taxonomy): Bacteria > Bacillati > Actinomycetota > Actinomycetes > Mycobacteriales > Nocardiaceae > Rhodococcus > Rhodococcus sp. As11. The sequence goes on along the minus strand of NZ_JARDJE010000016.1, from coordinate 93,116 downwards.
GCCACCCTGCAGGGCGCGCACGCCAACGCGCTCGATCACGTCACCGGCTCCCTGACACCAGGGAAGGACGCCGACCTGCTCATCGTCCGTGCCGACGACGTCAACAACATGCCTCTCAACGACGCCGTCGGCACCCTTGTGCTCGGCTCCGACGCACGCAACATCGACACCGTCCTCGTCGCCGGAAACCCACGCAAATGGGCGGGTTCGCTGGTAGGTGAGGACATCGACGCCCTCCGCGAGGACGTGATCCGCTCTCGCGACCACATCACCCGACGGGTGGCGGCAGCACTGTGAAGACCGTGAAGGAAGCGAAGGGCAGGAAACAAGCTCAGCACCCGTTCGTCGGATTATGGGTGACCGCCGATGGGAACATTCGCCAACGTCTCCTCCCGGATGGCCGATACGTCGAGGCCCGCGGCAACCGGGAGGCCGCCTACACCGGTGACTACCGGGTCGACGGCACGATGATCTACTACCGCGACGACACCGGGTTCTCCGCCGACGGCGAGTTCCGTAACGACGTCCTGTACCACGCGGGAATGGTCATGCACCGAGACCCGATCGGGTGAAGCACTCGTCGAACTGACACCGGTAACCCGCACAGGAGGCTTGCACTCGAATGTGCCGGGTGCAAGTCTCCTCGCCCCGACAACGGAACACCGCTCGTCTGATCGATACGGAAGCGTATCGACCGGCCTTGTACGAAAGGCCTTGTACGGAGGATGTTCTCTCAGGTCCTCCGAGTTCCGGACAGCAGTCGAGCAGGTCGAATCCCCGCAATGGTGTAGGTGTAGCGCTGTGCCACCGGCCGACCTCGAAGTCGCTCCGCGCCGAGGCAATGGAGAGACCGGCCGCAGCTCAGGCCGCGGAAACTCCCCACCAGAAACCGCCGTTGAACCGCCCAGCGGACAGCGGTCCCGAAGCCTGATGGTTCAGGATTCGACCCACATCGAGGGTCTGCTTGTGGGTCGGGAGCGGGCCGATGTACTTTTCGCCGAGAGTTTCGCACGGTTCGGCCACGACGTCGCGTCGGAACACGGCGTGATCGTCCTGATGCGCACACTCACAATGGAACTGGCTCCGCACTCGATCCGCGTCGTGGCGTCCCTGCCACCGGACCGAATTCCGCAGTCGCGGTTTCGCGCGGAACCAGGGAGATCCGCAAGGAACGGTCACAACTCGAACATGGGTCTACCAGGCATGCTCGTCGCACCGTCCCCCGCGCTTCCCCGCCGGGCCGACCGACGGGTTCGATGATCAAGGTAATGTAGTTTCGCCACAGCACTATCCGCATCGGATCACCGAATACCTGGGCAGGGTATCGAATTCTCGCAGGACAACGACATGCGCAACGCTTTTCCGCAACGACGACCTCGTGCGGTGTACTCGGTCGGCATCGAACCGGATGTCCGGTTCTCTCTTGCCAACGAACGCACCGCCCTGGCATGGGTTCGCACCGCTCTGGCCCTGATCGCCGGAGGAGTCACCTTGACGACAGTGGCCGGGCTGACACCATTCCCGCTGGTCATCTACGGCCTGTCGCTCGTCGCGTGCGTCGCAGGGGGCCTACTCGCACTGCTGGCACTGGTGTCGTGGCGTCGCAACGAACGCGCGCTGAGGATGAATCTCCCCCTGCCTGCCCCGCTGTCGCTTCCCTGGCTGGTCACGGCAATCGCCATCGTATCCGTGGGATTGACCGTGTTCGCCGTGACGGCACTCGCGCTCTCGTTATGACGGGCGATCCCGGACTCCAGCCTCAACGCACCGCATTGGCATGGCAACGCACCGGACTGGCGGTGGGAGTAACCTACACGATTCTCGTTCTTGCCATCATTCGACATCTCGCTGTTCCGCTTGCAATGGTCGTTCTACTTATCGGCACAGCGTTTCTCGGTCTTGCCGCTCGTCGCTTCCCGACGGGCCGAGACCGCACGGTCGAAACACTGCAGGTGTGGCCCGTGCTGGTTGCTACTACGACCTTTGCGGTGATCGCCGCGGTCATCGGTTCGACGCTCGCCGCCTGGTCGGCATTCGGGCGATAGCCCGACGCAGCCCTACCCTCACCAGCAAATCCACACCAGGTGAACGATCCTCGTCCCCGCCGCGAGCATCCGACCTGACCATCATGGCCGGTCGCACCGGGACCGATGCAGTCCGGTCATCGGAACCGAGCGACAAGTTCACAGGAAACCTGTCTACCCTGCGTGGACATCGGATGATACGGAAGGATTCGGATGGCACTGCTCGAGAACAAGGTCGCGTTCGTCACCGGTGCTGCACGCGGTCAGGGACGCAATCATGCCGTGCGCTTCGCGCAGCAGGGCGCCGATATCATCGCGTTCGACCTCTGCGCCTCGGTATCCGACGATGTCGGTTACTCCCCTTCCACCCCCGAGGACCTCGCGGAGACCGCGCGTCTGGTCCGTGCCGAAGGTCGCGACATCCTCACTGTCGTCGGTGACGTGCGAGAACTGGCCGCACTGCAGGCCGCCGTCGACGCGGGAGTCGAACGCTTCGGCCGTCTCGACGTCGTGGTAGCCAATGCCGGTATCTCGACATGGAATCGCTTCTGGGAGATGCCCGAAGAGCAGTGGATCACCATGATCGATATCAATCTCAACGGGGTGTGGCGCACCCTCTCGGCCTCGGTACCCGCCATGATCCAAGGTGGACGCGGCGGATCGATCATCGTCGTCAGTTCCGCCGCCGGCATCAAGGCCGGACCGGGCGCATCCCATTACACATCCGCCAAGCACGGTCTTGTGGGCCTGACGAAAACCGCGGCGATCGAACTGGGAGAGTTCGGCATTCGAGTCAACTCGGTTCACCCCGGCGCGGTGGACACCCCGATGGGGCAGGATGCGAACGTCGGCCGGTTGCTTGCGCGACACCCACGCTACGTCGACAGTTACAAGTGGCCCTTGGCAGGCTTGAACAAGTGCAGCGTGGACGATGTCACAGACGCCGTGCTGTATCTCGCGAGCGACCGGGCGCGAGCGATTACCGGCTCGCAGATGGTACTGGACCTGGGAATCACCACGATCTGACCCTCCACGCCGGACCGCGATGTCGGTCGAACGGATGCGCTCATCCCGTCACCGTCGAAGGCCCGCCCCGACGCGGGGCATCGGAGCGGGCCCGGTTCGTCGCTCGATCATCGCTCCGTAGCGCGTACGAGCAAGCGCAGTTCCGCGCCGAGTGTGCACGCCCGCGGCAGATCGATCGACCCGCTCCCGCACAGTTCCCCCGTCACTCGTTTCACCCGAGCAATCGAATCCGGAACTCGACGCTGCCACCGACCCATGGTTTCGTCGACGACGTCGGAGTTCTCCGGATCGCGGTCACCGCGCAGGATCGCGGTGACGAGTTCGTGCCGAAGCCCGGCGAGGTCATCACGCACCGAGGCTGCCGCCATACTGTCCCACCACGTACGGGTCGCCGACCCAGCGTCCGGATCGAAAGAAATACCGTCCAGTCCGAGAAGGGTTCCCGTCGCGGCATACATACCGGCGACCGTTCGGGTCCGGCAGCCCAGCGTGGACGCGGTATCCGCCAGGGCCAGACACTCTCCCAGAAGCCGGAAATCCGGTGCCTCACCCAGCTCGGCGCCGACGAGCAGCTCCCCGACTCCGGCACGCAGCCGCACGATTTCGGAGGTCACCTCGGACAGCGACCGCATCCGCAGGAGCCACGAGGCCGTGTGCTCGATGAAATTCTGCACGGCTCCGAGACGTTCCCAACGGTCGCCGCTCGGGGCCACCTGTTCTTGCGCGTCGGCCCACAATCGGTCGGTATCGAACACTGCCCGAACCACAGCGTATGCCCGGGCAACCTCCGGTGTGCGCACACCGAGGCGCTCCTCGAACTGGTAGATCGTTCCGGGACCGATGCGGTCCACCAGTTCGGAGGCGATACGGGTCGCGATGATCTCACGGCGCAGGGGGTGATGTCGGATTTCGTCCTGCACCGCGTGACGCATGGACTCGGGGAAGTACGCCACGGCGACGTCGGCAAAGAAGGGATCATCCGGTACGTCCGAGTCGAGGAGATCCCGGCACACGATGTTCTTCGATCGTGCAAGCAGTACCGCGATCTCCGGTCTGGTCAACCCGCGACCGGAGTCGGCTCGCGCAGCCAGTTCCTGCACACTCGGCAACACCTCGGTGCTGCGCCGGAACCCACCCCCGCTCTCGAGGTGATCGATGAGGCGCTCGTGCCTACCGAGCAGCCGGGTTGCGCGGGAAACTGCGAGACCGAGTGCCACCGACTGGTCCCTGCTCATCCGCAGCACCGTTCGCGCCACCTCGTGGCGGGCGTCGTCGAGCAGTCGATCTCGGTCGTTCGTCGTCAGGGTTCCGGCACGCCTGGCACATTCGAGCGCGATCTTCAGGTTCACCTCGGCGTCGGAGGTCGTCACGCCCGCGGCATTGTCGATGAAGTCCGCGTTGATACGCCCGCCTGCTGCGGCGAACTCGATGCGTGCCCGCTGCGTGAAACCGAGATTGCCTCCCTCGCCGACGACTCGGCACCGTAGTCGGGAGGCATCGACCCGTACGTCGTCATTGGCCGGATCTGCTGCATCGGTGTGGCTTTCGGAGGATGCCTTGACATAGGTGCCTACTCCTCCGTTCCAGAGCAGATCCACCGGCGCCGTCAGAAGCGTCTTGATCAACTCGTTCGGGGTGATCGTCGCATCGGACAATCCGAGCAGGCGTCGGGCTGCTTCCGGAACGGTGATGGATTTCGCGGAACGCGACCACACTCCCCCTCCGGAAGAAAGCACCTTGCGGTCGAAATCGTCCCAACTCGAGCCCGGAAGCTCGAACAACCGACGCCGCTCCGCATAAGCGCGGACCACGTCCGGTTCGGGGTCGAGGAAGATGTGCCGGTGATCGAACGCGCCGACGAGTCGCAGATGGGGGGAAAGCAACATGCCGTTGCCGAAGACGTCACCCGACATGTCCCCGATGCCGACCACGGTCACTTCCGTGGTGTCCACGTCGGTGCCGAGATCGACGAAATGCTCACGAACGGCGACCCACGCACCGCGCGCGGTTATCCCCATCTCCTTGTGGTCGTATCCGCTCGAACCCCCGGATGCGAAGGCGTCACCGAGCCAGTAGTCGTACTCGGCAGCGATGGAGTTGGCCAGGTCCGAGAACCGGGCGGTGCCCTTGTCTGCGGCCACCACGAGGTAGGTGTCGTCCCCGCCGTGGACGGCGGTGCTTTCGGGGTGCACGACTCGGCCGTCGACGATGTTGTCGACGAGGTCGAGCATTCCCCGGACAAAGGTGGAATACGCTCGACCGGGAGAGATGTTCGACGTTTTCCGTACGAATGCGCCCTTGGCTCCACCCGGGACGACAAGTGCATTCTTGACCACCTGTGTCTTCATCAGACCGAGTACCTCGGTGCGATAGTCCTCCGGACGGTCCGAGAAGCGGATTCCGCCGCGGGCGACACCGTCGCTCCTTACATGGATGCCTTCCATCTCGTCCGAATGAACGAAGATCTCGCGGTACGGAACGACCGGTCCTGGGGCGGCGAAGCGAGCAGAGTTGAGCATGAACGCGCCGTACGGTTTCGGTTCACCGTCGGCGTCACGCTGGTACCAATTGGTACGCAGGGTCGCGGTGACGAACGATTCCAGGCTGCGCATGATGCGGTCGTCGTCGAGGTTGTCCGCTGCACTGCGTCGTTCGGCGAGTAGTTGTTCGGCGGCGACGTCACGGTCGGTCGTGTCCGGCCGGAAACGTGTATCGAAGCAGGTGACGAGAGCTTCGATGAATTCCGCATGCCGGCAGAGTGTGTCGACGACGTACCGTTCCGACATCGCCAGGCCTGCCTGGCGAGCGAAACGCGCAGCGGCCCGGACGAGGGCGATATCTCGTACGGTCACCTCGGCGACCACCGCAAGGCGGGAGTATCCGTCGACGACAGTGCGGTTCTGTACGTATGCATCGAAGACGGCTTCGACCCGGCGCGGTGAGTCCGCGGTCCACTCCTGTGGTGTGACGAACACGAATCGATGTGCCTGCTGGTTCGTCTCCTCCGTGGTCAGGGCGCAGTGATCGCCGATACGCAGGCCGAAGTGTTCGAACGTGTGCACGGCGTCGGCGAGCAACAGTTCCCGATCGGGCCATCGCACGACGGCGCACGCGGTGCCGGCGGGTAACGAGTCCTCTACGAACAGCAGGGCCGGCCCGTCGGCCGGAGACTGCACGAGCTGTCGAGCAACCGCCGCGACGTTCGCGGTTGTCGGTTCGTACGAGTGCGTGAGAGAGCTGGTCATCTCCGTGTCCTTTCGCTCACCCCATAGGGCCGGGATGTGCCGTCAGTCTGCGGTCGGCGGCCCGGCACACATATGTACGCAGCGTCCATCCACAGGCCTGATTTTCGACTTGATGTCCATGTCGTTCCGGCGTTCTCACTCCTAAGGTTCGAGGAAACCGCTGAAGGGAGAAGACCATGACTGCAGCTGAACTCACGCTCGGCGGACCCGCGCTGGAGCAAGTCCGTCGCGTCGTGACCGAAATTCCGGGCCCTCGATCCCGCGAGCTGGCGCGCCGTCGCACCGATGCGCTACCCGCAGGTCTGACCAGTGGCGCCGAGATCTACGCAGCGGCAGGGGGCGGAGGGGTGCTCGTGGACGTGGACGGGAACTCCTTCATCGACCTCGGTTCCGGAATCGCCGTCACCACCGTCGGCAACTCCGCGCCCCGGGTCGTCGAACGCGCCACCGCACAACTGCAGCACTTCACCCATACTTGTTTTCTCGCCACCCCCTATGAGCCGTACATCGAAGTCGCCGAGGCTCTGAATCGATTGACCCCGGGCACGCACGCGAAGCGCACGGCCCTGTTCAACACCGGCAGCGAAGCCGTCGAGAACGCCGTGAAGTACGCCCGTGCAGCGACCGGCCGGTCGGCAGTGGTCACCTTCGATCATGCCTTCCACGGCCGGACGCTCATGACGATGACCATGACCGCGAAGAACCAGCCCTACAAGCACTCTTTCGGTCCGTTCGCCCCCGAGGTCTACCGCGCCCCGATGGCGTATCCCTATCGATGGCCGAGCGGAGCCGACCGCGCCGCGGACGAGGCATTCGAACAGTTCCGTCTGCTCATCGATGCCCAGGTCGGCGCGGACCAGGTGGCCTGTGTCGTCGTCGAACCCATCCAGGGCGAAGGCGGATTCATCGTCCCGGCCGACGGCTTCCTGCGACGCATCGCCGACTTCTGCCGGGACAGGGGCATCCTCGTCGTCGCCGACGAAGTACAGACCGGAATCGGCCGTACCGGAGCATGGTTCGCGTGTGAGCACGAGGGCCTTGTCCCGGATCTGATCGTCACGGCAAAGGGACTCGCCGGCGGATTCCCGTTGGCGGCCGTCACCGGCCGAGCAGAGATCATGGACCGCGCCCATCCGGGCGGCATCGGCGGGACCTACAGCGGTAACCCCGCCGCATGCGCCGCAGCGCTCGGCGTCCTCGAGACGATCGAAGCCGAACACCTGCTCGAACGCGCCCAGGAGATCGGCACGCTGATGCTGCGGGAGTTGCGCGAGATCGGCACCCGTAACCCCGTCGTGGGTGAGGTCCGTGGCCGCGGAGCCATGATCGCCGTCGAACTCGTCGAACCCGGCACGACCACCCCCAACCGGGAGGCCGTCGCGAAGATCGCCCGGTATTGCCAGAACCACGGAGTCCTCACCCTCACAGCCGGCACCTTCGGGAACGTACTGCGCTTCCTGCCTCCGTTGTCGATCTCGGATGAGCTGCTCGCCGAGGCGTTTTCGGTTCTCCGCGACGCATTCGCCACCCTCTGAGCACGACACCGCCACCACCGTCAGCGAGGTGCGCCTGCTCTCGACCGGCCGCGCATCGACCGGTCACCCCGCATTCCGTTGATCCGCACCCCACGCGTCGAAGGGACAGACGATGACGACACCCGTTCTGCTGCAGCACTACATCGACGGTGAATGGTTCGACGGTGACGCCGATGCCCTGGTGAGCATCAGTCCCGCAGAACCGGACGTCACCGTCGCGCACGGCCGCGCGGCCACCGTCGACGCCGTCGACCGGGCTGTCGCTGCCGCGCGTGCGGCAGCCCGGCAGTGGGCGAAAACCCCGGCGCACGAGCGCGGCACCGTCCTGGTACGGGCCGCCGCCATCATCGAATCGTCTGCCCCTCGATGGGGTGCGGAGCTTGCCCGCGAAGAGGGCAAGACGCGCGGCGAGGGCGTCGCCGAGGTGCTCCGCGCCGCGCAGATCATGCGTTTCTACGGTGGTGAGGGCGACCGGGAAGCCGGCGAGATGTTCGCTTCCCCGCGACGCGGGGAACGCATCATGGTCGCGCGCAAGCCGATCGGCGTGGTAGGTGTCATCACGCCCTTCAATTTCCCCATTGCCATACCCGCCTGGAAGATCGCCCCGGCCCTGACCTACGGCAACACCGTGGTGTGGAAGCCGGCAGGCACCGTGCCACTGCTGGCGATGCGACTTGCGCAAGCCCTCCACGACGCCGGGCTGCCGCCGGGGGTGCTCAACCTCGTCATGGGCGGACGAGCCATCGGCGCCGGTATCGCCGACCATCCGGGGATCGACGCCCTGACGTTCACCGGTTCGACGGCGGTGGGCCGCAGCCTCGCGGCGGCGGGAGCCGCGCGGGGCGTGCCGGTGCAGGCGGAGATGGGGGGCAAGAACGCGGCTGTCGTGCTCGGCGACGCGGACCTCGATCTCGCCGCCGAGCAGGTCCTGGCCGGAGCGTTCCGCTCATCGGGGCAGAAATGCACGGCGACCTCACGGCTGATCGTCACCGAGGATGTTGCCGACGAGTTCGTCCGTGAACTTGTTGCGCGGATCGGGAAGTGGACCGTAGGCAATCCCTTGGACGAGCAGGTCGACATGGGTCCGGTGATCGATGCTGCAGCGCAGACGTCGATCCGGGCAGGGGTCGACGAGGCGATCCGGCAGGGTGCGCGGGCGTTGTGCGGGCAGCGATCGTACGAGGACGGTGAACTCGCGACCGGGTTCTACGTACCGCCCACTGTGCTCGAACTGCCCGATACCGGACTCGACGTGTGGCGGGAAGAGTTGTTCGGGCCCGTCCTCGCCGTGTGCCGCGCAGCGGACGCCGAGGCAGCATTCGCACTCGCCGACGACAGCGACTACGGCTTGTCGGCGGCGGTGTTCACCCAAGACCTCACACGCGCGCTCGGGGCGCTCGAGGATCTGGACGTGGGCATCCTGCACATCAACTCGGAATCCGCGGGCGCCGACCCGCACGTTCCGTTCGGTGGAGCCAAGAAAAGTGGCTACGGCCCGAAGGAACAGGGCCGCGCCGCCAGGGAGTTCTTCACACATACGACGACCGTCTACCTGCGCGGTGGAAGGTCGATCACATGAGCGGGGGCGCACTCGACGGTATCGTCGTCGCCGATTTCACCCGGGTCCTCGCCGGTCCCTACGCCACCATGATGCTCGCGGACATGGGCGCCGAAGTCGTCAAGATCGAGCGTCCCGGGACCGGTGACGATACCCGGTCTTGGGGACCCCTTTACGACGATGCCGGCTCGACCACGTACTTCGACTCGGTGAACCGCAACAAGACTTCCGTGGTCCTCGACCTCGCGTCGGAGCAAGGCCGAGCCGAGGCTCTCCGCCTCGTGGCGCGTGCAGACATCGTGGTCGAGAATTTCCGCGCAGGTACCATGGAGCGGCTCGGTCTCGGCTACGACGACCTGCTCACCGTCAATCCGCAATTGATCTATTGCTCTGTCACCGGGTTCGGAAGTGGAGACGGAGCAGCCCTGCCGGGTTACGACCTGCTCGTGCAGGCCGTCGGTGGGCTCATGAGCATCACCGGACCCGAGGCCGGCACGCCGACGAGGGTGGGAGTCGCGGTCGTCGACGTGCTCACGGGCCTGCACGCCCTCGCCGGGATTCTGGCTGCACTGCATCACCGCGAGCGCACCGGCGAGGGGCAGCGCGTCGACACCAATCTTCTTTCTGCACTGCTCTCGTCGCTCGTCAACCAGGGTTCCGCGTATCTGGGAGCCGGAGTGGTGCCGGGAATTCTCGGCAATCGGCACCCGAGCATCGCCCCTTACGAGGTGTTCGCGACGAAGGACCGTCCGCTGGCGCTGGCGGTGGGCAACGACAAGCAGTTCGTGCGACTTTCCGAGACTCTCGGTGTGCCGGAACTCGCCACCGATCCGCGTTTTCACAGCAACCCGCAACGCGTGGCGCACCGTGAGGAGTTGTGCGTGGAGATCACCTCGGTCCTCACCACGGCCGGAGCAGATTTCTGGTACGACGAACTGTCCCGCGTGGGTGTTCCGGCCGGACCCATCAACGATGTCGCCGAAGCCTTCGAGTTCGCCCGGCGACTCGGTCTCGGGGCCGTGGTAGCGGTGCCGGGTAGCGCCACTCCTCAGATCGCAAACCCGTTGAGTTTCTCCAGGACCCCGGTCCGGTACCGCTCGGCTCCACCACCCCTGGGCGGAGTCGCGGACTGACCGCGAAGGACTGGAGATCGCCGCCCCGCTGCCGTCCGGCAGCGGGGCGGTCCCCGTCGAACGATCCTGCAGCACGACAGTGCGCAAGGTGGCCGGGGTTCGCTCAGCTCGACGCGCCATCCAGCATCTCTCTGGCTTTGACGGCCAGCCACCACTCCGTGCGGGTGTGAACGGATTCGAGGTCACGACGGGTGAGTTCGGTGATGCGCGTAAGGCGGTTGCGCAGCGTGTGCCGGTGGATACCGAGTGCCGCTGCGGCGCTCTCGGCCTGGCCGTTGTGCTCGAGGTACACGGCGAGGGTCTCGATCAGGCGCCCACCCGATCCGTGCTCGGCGTCGTAGGCATCGAGCGCCTCCAGGCCGGTATAGGCGATGGCGCGCAATGCATCCGGATCCTGCATGCCGAGCAACACCGAGAACGTACCCAGTTCGGCGAATACCACCGGACCCCGACTGTCGCCCCGCACTGCCCGAACAGCCGAAAAAGACTGCCGAACACTACTGCTCACATCCGCGACATCACATGCCCCGCCCAACCCACACCGGACCGGCCGGCCGAGCTGCGCACACACCCGCTCCTGCACCCGAGTGGCGATCTCACGTGCCCGATCTGCCGGGAGAACGACCATCACATCCGCATCGGCAGGGGCAGACAGATAGGGAATCCCCTCGGCCGCCAGGGCAGCACCGATCTGCCGTTCCGCGGCCAACAGTGGCCCGATGTCGGTGAACACGGCGACCGCGACGGTATCGGTCGGTTCGAATCCGAAGTACCGGAGCAACCCGGCGTCCATGCGGTCGGGGGCGTCGACGAGCGTCCGGGTGACCACCGCACGCAGCCGCTGTTCTGCGCTCTGCACCTTCGCGGGCTTACCGAGCTCGATGGAGATCAGGGACACCGCGTGGGCGAGGAGCAATCGGTCGGCCGGACGGAGCGGTTCCGCGGTGCCGACTGCCAGGTATCCGTGGAGATCCTGGGCGGTCGCGATGCTCTGGACGGTGTAGTGCCCGTCTGCATCGGCCGACACCTTGCTCATCTGCCGGCGCCGCGGCGATCGCGTCGCCGACTCCGACACTCCGCGGGCTTGCCGGACCACCCGGGTCGTGTCGGACCCGTACTCGGCGAGCACGCGATCGTCGACGTCGACGACGGCAGCCGCTCCCGCGAGAGCCTGACCGAGCGCGGTCACGACCGCCGGGACCCCGCCGCGCAGTGTGGCCCGGACCAACCGCTCCTGTTGATCGACGACCCGCTGCACCGCCCGGACCTGATCGGCGGTCAACTCGTCGATGACCGCTCGGGTGATGGCAATGAACGGCGTCGATGCGGGCACGGCCAGGACCGGGAACCCGAGTGCATCACCTGCGGTACGAAGACTGTCGGGCACGCGGTCGAACCGGGTGCCCGTGTCGAACGCCAAGGCCACGCAACCGGCCCCTGCCAGGCCCTGGAGGTACGCGAACTGTTCGTCGGCGCCGGCGCCGATCTCCAGTCCCGTGGTCATCACGAGCTCGCCTCCCGAAAGCCACGGAGTGGGGTCCGGAAGTTCGATCGGATGCGCCCATTCGATGATGCGATCGGCTCCCTCGCGACCTGCCACGAGAGTGAGCCCGAGTTCCGGCACTGTCGCAAGCCGACGCACGGTGATGGCCATAACCCAATCCTTCCTCAGAGCGACCGCTATGCGGTGCGACGCTCGGCGAGAACCTCGAGAGCCAGATGCACGTCGGCGACGTCCCGGGGGGAACGCAACGAACAACCCAACAGCTCTTCGACTCGTTTCACGCGGTGCCGCACGGTGTTCGGGTGCAGATTCAGCTCCCGAGCAGTGCGCCCCACGTCCAGTTCGCGTGCCAGGTGAAGCACGAGAAAGTCCATCAGGTCCTCGTGTCCGTCGAGCAACGGTGCCAGAACGGCGGTAGCTCGTGTGAGCGCCGCTTCCGGATCGCGAGCCGCCAGCAGCCAGTCGGCGAGACCGACGTCCTCGAAGCGTTGGGCGGCACGTCCGCGGCGCTCGGCGGCCCGCCACGCCCAGCGTGCCTCACGCAACTTCTCGGGACCACGCGTGGGGTCGGTGAACGGTTCGCTCGATCCACATCTCAATCCCTGCGGAAGGTTGGCGGACCACGATTCGAAGGCCTCCGCTCCAGCAGGGACCACACCGACGAGACCCCCCTCGCTCCGGGCGAGCAGCAGCGTGAGCCCCAGATCGCGAGCCAGACCGGACACGTCCGCCTCGACGGCCTCGAGCAGGGAGTTCGCCCGGAACACCCATCGACGGTTCTCGTACTCCGGAGCAGCGGACAGAACCAGTAGGCGCACGTCGGGATCCGGGCCGAACCGCAGCATCTCCAACTGTTCCAGGACGGTATCGGCGTGGGCCGGGTCGCCCGAGACGAGCGCACGCACCAGTGCGGTGTGGCGCGCGCGGTTCTCCACGGTAGCTCGCTGACGGGTGCGCTCGATGGTGTTGAGCAGCCTCAGCGACACTTCGACGGCAGGGTCGGTGAGGGGGTCGCTGAGTTCGTTCGTCTTGGAGGCGAGAGCCAACCAGTAGTACTGGTCGCCGGGTGAGATGGAGTGAGCACTCACCGCCCATCGGCCCACCCGGAACAGCAACCGCCCCTCCCGGCCGCGAAGTTGATTGCGGATCAGGTGCACCGGCGCGCCGCCGGCCGAGGCGACGACATCCCCGACCTCGTTGTAGAGGATCACGCTGCTGCGGAGCAGACCGGCGAGTCGGGCGACGAGGTCGGCCTCGGGAGCCTCGGCGGTCATCGCCTCGAGCAGGTGGTTCTGAATCTGCAGCGTGCGTCGTAGCAGCATCGAGTCCTGCGCTTGCACCGCCGCTCCGACGCGCCCGACCACCTCCATGAACGGCAGTTCCGACGGAATCGCCACGACGGCGAATCGATGGCGCTCGGCCTCGTCGAGCAGGGACCGCGGAATGTCCTCGGTGATCACTCCTACCCCGTACCCCAGTGCGGTGATGCCCGCCCCGACGAGTTCGCGGATCAGTTCGCGGTAGGCCGGCTGTGGGTGCTCGAGGACCGGAAAGCGTGAACCGGTGGTGAGCATCATCGAACCCGGTTGCAGCCATCGGGTCGGGTTCTCGATCTCGATCGGGTGTGCCCCGGTGATTCCGACATTCGGGTCGGCATCGGTGACCAGCCGGAGCCCGAGATCGGGTTCGAGCAGGAGGTCGACGAGCCGGAAACGGTCGGGAAGCATGTCCGTCATCTTCTCCCCGTACTGTGAAAATCTCCAATGAATCGGGGAGCTCGATTCACTTCTTCCAATTGATGGGTTGTCGACCAGGTCGAATACTGGGTCCACCCCAACCAGGAGTATGACGATGATCACATCTCGCAATCCTTACCTGCGCGTCGCCGTGGACGTCGGCGGCACTTTCACGGACGTGTGCATCTTCGACGAGAAAGCATCGACCACACGGATCGCGAAGGTCCCTTCCACCCCGGACGATCCCATGCGTGCCGTCGTCGACGGTGTGCGTGCCGCGGGCGTCGACCTGAGCGAGGTGACCCTGTTCTCGCACGGCACCACCGTTGCCACCAACGCGCTCATCACCCGCAACTTCCCGCCGGCCGCCCTCGTCACCACCCGCGGATTCCGCGACGTACTCGAAATCCGCGACGGCACCAAGGACGAGCTGTGGGACACGTACGTCGATGTCGGCCCCCCTTACATCCGCCGCCGTGACCGTTACGAAGTCACCGAACGCATCGACTACGCCGGCGAGGTCGTCACCCCACTCGACGAAGCAGAAGTCCGCGAGATCGCCCGCATCCTGCGCCGCAAGGACATCAAGACCGTGGCGGTGTGCCTGATCAACAGCTACGTCAACAGTGATCACGAACAGCGCGTACGAGCCCTGCTCGAAGCCGAACTGCCCGACGTCACCGTCTCGACCTCCAGCGAGATCCTCCCCGAGATCTTCGAATACGACCGCGCCTCGACCACCGTCGCCAACGCCGTGCTCGCCCCGCTGGTCAGCGGATACGTCAACCGTTTGGAAGCGCAGCTGCGCACCGACGGATACGAGGGTGATCTGCTGCTGCTCCACTCGGGCGGCGGTTCCATGACCCCTGCGATGGTGGAGAAGTATCCGGTTCGGCTCGCAGCCTCGGGTATCGCCGCCGGCGCGATCGCCGTGGCCGACATCGCGACGCGCTGCGGGTACCCCAACGCGATCGGCCTGGACATGGGTGGCACCAGTACCGACATCTCCCTCGTCTACGACGGCGAGGTCCGCACCACCAAACAGTGGCAGGTCGAGTACGGCTTCCCCATCTCCTTCCCCAGCATCGAGGTGCTCACGATCGGTGCCGGTGGTGGATCGTTGGCCTGGCTCGACGAAGCGGGTTCGTTGCGCAACGGCCCGCAGTCCGCCGGCGCCTCCCCCGGCCCGGCCTGCTATCTGCGCGGCGGCACCGAACCGACCAACACCGACGCCAACGTGCTGCTCGGCCGACTGGGCACCGCCCTCATCGGCGGTGGACTCAGCCTCGACGTGGCGGCAGCGGAGAACGCGATCAAACAGACCGTGGCAGGACCGCTCGGTCTCGACGCGGACACCGCGGCGAGCAACATCATCCAGGTCGCCAATGCGAACATGGCAGATGCCGTGCGGCTGTTGTCGATTCGTCGAGGATACGATCCCCGCGACTTCGTTCTCGTCGTCTGCGGCGGCGCAGGCGCCCTGCACGGCGCGGCCCTCGCGAAGGAACTGTCCATTCCGACCGTCGTGGTGCCGCCGCACCCGGGCATCATCTCGGCGCAAGGGTGCCTGCTCGTCGACATCCGGCACGATCTGTCGGCGATGTTCCAGGGCCGCGTGGACGACATCGACACGACAGCGCTCGAACGCGAGTTCCTGCGCCTCGAACAGGAAGGCACGCAACGACTGCGCCACGAGGGCGTCGCACCCGAACGCATGGTTCTCGACCGTCACATCAGCATGCGCTACGCCGGTCAGTGGCGATCGCTGACCGTCGCCGCCGGCAACGGTCCCGGCTTCCTCGACGAGGCCGTCGAACGATTCCACGAGGAACACGAACGGGACTACTCGTTCCGGCGCGACGACACCCCGGTGGAGATCTACCAGATCGGCCTGCGCGCAGTGGGCACCACACCGAAGCCGAAGTTCCCGCATGCCGGCGAGCCCACCACGGCCGAACCGGTAGCGGTGGAACGGCGCAGCGTCTATTTCGACGAAGCACAGCGCCGGCTCGACACGCCCGTCTTCGACCGTGACACGCTCGGGTTCGGTACGCGCATTCCGGGCCCCGCCGTGATCACCCAGCTCGACTCCACCACCGTTGTCCCACCCGGGACCACCGCCACCATCGACGAGTGGGCGAACATCCGCATCGACATCCAGGAGTCCCGATGACCACCCCGTCCACCACCCTCGATCCGGTCACCTTCGAGGTCCTCAAGAACGCGTTCGCCACCTCGGTCGATCTGATGTCCGAGCAGATCCTGCGCACCTGCTACTCGTTCGTCATCTATTCGCGGGACTTCTCCTCCGCGCTCTGCGACGCCGAGGGCAACACCGTCATGCAGGGCAGCCAGGACATCGCCGTTCACGTCGGCACGCTCCACTTCCAGTGCAAGGCCGTACTGGACGAATTCGGCTCCGACATCAACCCCGGCGACATCTTCATGGTCAACGACCCCTATCGCGGCGGCACCCACCTCAACGACGTCAGCTTCATCCGGCCCATCTTCGCGGACGATGTCCTCATCGCCTTCGCTCAGAACAAAGGGCACTGGGCCGATATCGGCGGCAGTGTGCCGGGATCCTTCGACGTCACTGCCACCGAACACTTCGGTGAAGGTCTGCGGATCACCCCGGTGCGGGTGTGGCACGAGGGCCGGTTCCTCGCCGACGTCGCGAAGCTCCTCGTCGCGAACACGCGGTCGCCGGAGATCAGCATGGGCGATCTGCACGCCCAGGCCGAGGCGACGGGGATATGCGAACGCGAGATCCTTCGCCTTGTGGACAAATACGGTCGCGGCACCGTCACCGAGGCCATGCATGAGGTCCAGAACTACGTCGAACGCATCGTCCGCAGCCGGGTCGCCGATCTCCCCGACGGCACCTGGACCACCGAGGACTACCTCGACTCCGATCCCGCGCGTCCCGAGGGCCTCGTCCCGATCCGGGTCACCATGACCATCGAGGGAGATCAACTCAGCTACGACCTGACGGGTAGCGCACCTGCCGTCGCGAGCTTCCTCAACAGCGGTTACGGCACCGCATTCTCCGGAATCATGGCGGGCACCAAGTCGTTCTTCCCCGATGTCCCGTTGAATTCGGGACTGTACAACGCGATTCACACCGAACTCGGGCCCGAGGGCACCGTCGTCAACGCAGGCTGGCCGCATGCGGTGACCGGGTTCTGTTCCGGCCCCTACGAGAAGATCATGAACGCGATCTTCGAACTGTGGTCGAAAGTCGTGCCCTCCCGGGGCATCGCCTGTTCGTTCAACCTCGAGTACCTCCTCGTCGGTGGGCGCGACGCCCGAACCGAGGAGCGCCCCTTCTTCATGTGGTACGACTGGATGGCCGGCGGCTGGGGTGGCCGAAACTCGAAGGACGGATCGAGCGCCACCGCACCGGTGTTCGGCATCGGTCTTGCCGTCCAGCCGTGCGAAGGACAAGAACGCCTCACCCCCGTGCTCACCACCGAGCACGCCATCATCACCGACTCCGGCGGACCGGGCGAGTACCGCGGCGGATGCGGCCTGTCCAAGGGCGGTGTCCTCACCGACAGCGACAACAGCGTGATGTCCTACTGCTGCGACCGCTCCCGCTCGGTCACCTGGGGAATCGAAGGGGGCCTACCGTCCATTCCCCATGGGGTCTGGCTCAACCGGGGCACACCCGAGGAACGCTTCCTCGGATCCGTGTTCTCGAACGTTCCTGTGCAGTCCGGTGATTCGTTCGACAGGCCGTCGGCCGGCGGAGGCGGATACGGGGATCCCCTGCGACGGGATCCGGAGTCCGTGCTCGAAGACGTGATCGACGGATACGTCTCCCTCGAGCGCGCCGCCCTCGACTACGGCGTCGTCGTCGTGCCGGTGGACCCCGAGATCGACCGTTACGAACTCGACCGGGACGCCACCGAACGAACCCGCACGGCGATCCGCCGGTCGCGCGAGGGTTGGCTGGACGAAGAACCCGAGTCCGTCGCCGCACGCTACCGCAGCGGTGAGTTGTCCATGCTCGACCTCGTACGGCGTTACGGCGTGATCGTCGACTGGGGAACCGGTGAGCTGCTGCCCACCACCACCACACAGTTCCGCGACCTGCTCCGAACTCGTTCTGTCGCGCACTGGTCCTGACGAGGACGGGGCGGACCGGTGATCCGGCCCGCCCCGTCCCGAGTCCGGACAGGCGCAGATGCGGCGATGTCTCCGGACGAGGCGTGGCGCATCGGGCGAGCAATCGCCCCTACGGCCAGGCGACATCGATCGGTTGTACAGCATGGACATGTCGCAGATCACATCGTGTTCGTAGTGTTCTCCCAATCGAACGTGAGCGCTGCCGGCACACCGGAACCGGTAACCCGATTGCGCCGTACACCAGGCTTCGAAGGGAGTGCCGTGCACACCGATTCATCGGCCGATAGGTCCGATACCCTCGGTCACGCTTTGAAGAGACGTCATCTCACCATGTTGTCGATGGGCGGGGTGATCGGGGCGGGATTCTTCGTCGGCATCAGCGCCATCATCGGCCAAGCGGGCCCCGGGGCCATCCTCACCTGCCTGATCTGTGGACTCATCGTCTTCCTGGTCATGCGGATGCTCGGTGAGATGGCCGTCGCCAAGCCGTGCACCGGGTCGTTCACCGAATACGCCCGCGACGCCATGGGCAATTGGGCGGGCTTCGCAACGGGCTGGCTGTTCTGGTACTTCTGGGTGGTCGTTGTCGGGATCGAGGCGGTGGTCGGAGCCACCTTGCTCGGTCGCTGGTTCCCCGGCGTTCCGTTGTGGCTGATGGCGGCCGGCCTACTGTTGCTGATGACCGTGGTGAACCTGTTGTCGGTCGGCAACTTCGGTGAGGCGGAGTACTGGTTCGCCGGGATCAAGGTCGCGGTCATCATCGCGTTTCTCGTCCTGGCCGGCCTCTACGTGTCGGGTGTCTGGCCGGGAGCCGATCCGTCCTTCGAGAATCTGACTGCCCACGGCGGTTTCCTGCCGAACGGTTTCACTCCTGTCCTCGTCGGTGTCGTCGCCGTCATCTTCTCGATGACGGGAGCAGAGCTGGTGACGATCGCCGCAGCCGAATCGAAGGAACCTGCCGCGGCGATCCGCCGCGCTACCAGCACGGTGGTGTTCCGGATCCTGGCGTTCTTCGTCGGCGCCACATTCTTGCTCGTCACCATGCTGCCGTGGGACAGCTACGTCGTCGGAGAATCCCCGTTCGTCTCCGCCCTCGATGTACTGGGTGTCCCCGGCGCAGCCGAAATACTCAACTTCGTCGTTCTCGTCGCCGTGCTCTCCTGCTTGAACTCCGGGCTCTACACGGCCTCGCGAATGTTGTTCGTACTCGGCGCCCACGGTGACGCTCCTGCCTGGATGACATCCGTCAATTCCCGCGGCGTGCCACTGAAGGGGGTGCTGTCGTGCACCTTCATCGGTTATATATGTATCGCTGCCGCCTACCTCTGGCCCGAGACGATCTTCCTGTATCTGGTCACCTCGTCGGGCGCGATCTGCCTGTTCGTCTACATCCTGATCTGCCTGTCCGAGCTGGTATTACGCCGCCGGTGGGAACGCACATCTCCGGAGATCCTGCAGTTCCGGGTGTGGCTCTATCCCGTCCTGCCCATCGTGGTCACCGTCGCCATCGCTGCGATCCTCGTGGGAATGTGGTTTACCGGTGCCCGTCCGGAACTGGTGCAGTCGCTGATCGCGTTCGCCGTGATCATCGCTGCATATCATCTCAAGACCAGGTACCGGCGTCGACGGGATTCTGCACGAGATCCCTCACCCGGAGAAGCCTCCTGGGCCCGCGCGATGCATGTCGCCCCGACGCTCCGAGACCCGCGAACACACCCCATCAGGGCCCGATTCGAAGCCGATTCCGGAGAAGAATCTTCCGGCCCTGATCGTGAATCCTCGGAGTACGAGCTCGACATGCCACCGAACAACATCGTGAAGTGACTCGCCGGCAACCCATTTCCGAAACAGGTCGGTCATCCCGCACAGACACATTCGAACCACCCGGGCAGCGCGGCCCGGGAAGTCCCTCGACGGACTTCCCGGGCCGCGGTCGACAGCGATCATCGACCTCCGGTCAGTGGGTTGCCAGCGCTATCCGCCGCTGCTCGTCCACCGGGACTCCCCCACCCGAACCGAAGTCGATTCTGACGTGATGCACAGTGCCGGAGAATGCGAAACGGTCTCGGCGAGCGATCTCCTCGGCCACCGGGCTACCGCGATCGATACCGATATCGAGCTGTTCGTTCATCGAGAAGATCGCCCGCGCAGTGCGTTCGACGCGCCCATCGGCAACGGCGACACCGTCGACCAGCAGTGTCACTCGGCCACCCTTACCGATGCCTCCACCGTCGTACTCGAAATGCACCGACACCTCGCGCACGTCTTCCGAGAGTGCCGGTCCTCGAACAAAAGTGTGCTCTTTTCCGTTGAAGTTGTAGCAGAACACCGGCCGCGACTCGAGCACATAGAACCCGAATCCGCCGAAACGCCCCCCGATACCGACCAGCATTCCTTCGCACGATGACCCCCGAGTGTCGATCCGGGCGGTCAGCGAGAAGGAACGGTTGAAGAACGAGGGTGCAGCCTTCTCGACCAGTCCCTGCATGTGCGGATACAGCGTCACGGTGCGTCGGCCCGCGAACGGGTGCGGCGGCCGGGAGCTCGGATCCGATCCTCGGCCGACGGTGCGGTCGTCGAGCGGAAGCACCCGATATCGGGCGGCTTCGGTGAGAAAGAGCTGTTTCAAGCGCTCGAGGGCGTCCGGATGTTCGTCCGCCAGATCGCGGGCCTGGGACCAATCGGTGGTGGTGTCGTACAACTCCCAGCGGTCCTCGTCGAGGCCGGACAGTTCGAGACCGTAGGTCGCCATGTGCCAGGGCGCGCGGTGTGCCGTCACCGCCGTCCACCCCTCGTGATAGATACCTCTGTTACCGAAGATCTCGAAGTACTGGGTGACGTGACGTTCCTCGGCCGCCGGGTCGTCGAACGTGTAGTTCATCGCGACACCTTCCATGGGCATCTGGGCGACACCGTCGACCGTGTGCGGCGCCGGAACGCCCGCCGCCTCGAGGATGGTCGGGGTGATATCGACGCAATGGTGCCATTGATGGCGCAGGCCACCTGTGGCGGCAATGCCGGCAGGCCAGTGCACGATCAGCCCGTTACGGGTGCCGCCGTAATGTGAAGCGACCTGCTTGGCCCACTGATAGGGGGTGTCGAGTGCAAGAGCCCACGAAGCCGGGTAATGCGGGTAGCTGGTGGGTGTGCCGAGTTCGTCGAACCGGTCGAGCACGTCCCGCGTAGTGCTCCGGTAGCCGTTCAATTCCGCCAGATAGTTGAACGAACCTTCCAGGCCTCCTTCCGCGGAGGCTCCGTTGTCGCCGAGCATGTACAGGATGAGCGTGTTGTCCAGCGCCCCGGTCTCCTGCAGTCGGTCGACGAGGCGGCCGACCTGATCATCGGTATGTTCGAGGAAGGCCGCGTACAGTTCCATCAAGCGCGCAGACGCCTTCTTCGCGTCGTCGTCCAGTGAGTCCCAGTGGGGAAGTCCCGGGGCCCACGGCGCGAGGACGGTGTCCTCGGGCACGACACCCAGGCGCTTCTGACGTTCCAGGGTGATCTCACGTTGCCGGTCCCAGCCGTGATCGAACTCGTGCCGGTACTTGTCGAGATATTCGTCCGGTACCTGCAGCGGTGCATGACAGGCACCGAACGGCAGATAACAGAACCAGGGCTTGTTCTCGTCGACGGCGTTCACACCCTCGATCCAGGCCAGAGCGCGATCCACCAGATCTTCGGAGAGGTGGTAACCCTCTTCCGGTGTTCTCGGCGGTGCGACCACCGTGAAGTCCTCGTACAACACCGGGTTGAACTGATCCGATTCGGCGCCGAGGAATCCGTAGAACTTGTCGAATCCCTCACGGCAAGGCCATCTGTCGAACGGTCCGGCCGGAGTCATCTCCCAGGTCGGAGTCTGGTGCATCTTGCCGAACGCTCCCGTGGTGTACCCGTTTCCCTGCAGGATGCGCGCCACGGTGGCAGCCGAGGCGGGACGTGTTCCGTTGTATCCGGGTGCCGCGCCCGCCATCTCGGAGATGACGCCCATTCCGACCGAGTGGTGGTTACGCCCGGTCAGGGTCGCGGCGCGGGTCGGTGAGCACAACGCGGTGGTGTGGAATCGGGTGTACTTCAAGCCGTCTTCGGCGAGCCGTTCGGCGGTCGGCGTGCGGCAGGGGCCACCGAACGCGGACGCTGCGCCGAATCCGACGTCGTCGATCATCACGAGAAGCACGTTCGGTGCGCCTGCGGGAGGACGGACGGGTTCGTCCCGGCGGAACGGGCGGGTTTGACTGCGGTAGTCGACGGCGGCCGAAGGCTGAGGGCTCGAAGTCACGATCGGCAAGGCATGGCGATCCATCGAGATGCTCCTGACTGGACGTGGTGGGTGCGGGGCAGAGGGCGTCGACGGGGGTCAGACGTGTTCGCGGGGGGCCGTCGATGTCGCGGGCGCGGGCGCGGGCGTGGCAAGTCCACCCTGAGCAGGTGCACGTCCGTGTTTCATCACCAGCGCGATGACGATGCCCACCGCGCCGACCACAGCAGCAGCACCGAATCCCTGCACGAAAGCCGAGTCGGCATAGAGCACGGCCTTACCGCCGGGGCGTGCACCGGCCACATGGTTCGCCATGATCACACCGGTGACCGTCACGGCGACCGCCGATGTCAGCTGCATACCCACTCCGGCGATCGTGGTGCCCACCCCGCTCTGCTCGGCCGGCAACGAGTCCTGAACCAGGTTCGCGTTGGAGGAGTGCAGGAAACCGACCGCGAATCCGGCTGCCGCGCTGATGGTGATCGCTTCGGCCAGAGTCTGGGGAAGACGGGATCCGAGGAACATCACGAAGATGAACAGGGCGGCAGCGACGATCAGCACCTGTCGCGGGCCGAACTTCTTCGCGCAGAACCCGCCGAGGGGTCCGGCGACCATCGCGCCGATGCCCAGCGCACAGGTCCACAGCGCGTAGGCCGTGGCACTCAGCCCCGCCCCGTACGAGATGCCCGGGACACCACCCGGCGTCTGCAACAGGATCGGCATCATGAACGCGTGTGCGTTCATCATGTAGCCGACACACGCCACGGCGAGAACGGTGGGACCGAACCGGCGCCCGAACAGGATGGCGAAATCGATGAGGGGATGCTCGGTGGTGCGCTGTCGCACGACGAACAGTGCCAACATCACCGAACCGATCACCAGTAGCGCCACTGTCCGGCCGGTCGACCATCCCCACGCCGACCCCTTGGTGATGCCGAGCAGCAACACACCGACACCCGGACCGAGAAGCAGGGTCCCGAGATAGTCGACGGGCCGGTCGGCGCGCACGGGGCTCTCCGGAACCACCAGGGCGTACAGCGGGATCAACGCGGCCACGTAGACGGCGAGGAACCAGAACACCGATCGGAATCCGAAACCGTCGATCAGCCACCCCGCGATGAACGGTCCGGCCACCGCCGACATGCCGATGCCCGTGGCCACGACACCGAGCGCGATCGGAACGAACTCGCGCGGCATGATGTCGCGCACGAGACTGTAGGACAGCGCGACGATACCGACCAGGGCTCCCTGGGCCGCTCGGCCGACCAACATCATCTCGAAGGAGGTCGACGCGGCGCTGATGACGCTGCCCACGATGAACACGACGGCGAGAAAGAGAATGACACGCTTCTTGCCGAGTTTGTCCGAGGCCTTACCGATCATCGGCATCAGTGTGGCGCCGGCGAGGGTGACGATGGACATCGTCCATGCCACGTTCAACGTGTTGAAGGACGACGCGATATGGGGCAGAGCCGGATACACCATGAGGATCTCGAAGGTGGCGATCTCCGAGAACAGGATGATGACGGCGAGCAGGGCGAACAACCGTCGTTTCGAGGTGCCGGTCGTGGGGGGTGTCGGAACGCGCACAGGCATGATCCTTAGATCGAGTCGGCAGGGCCGAGGAGGGTGGAATTGGTCGCGGGGCGCCGGCGGCTCGGGGGCGGCGCGACATGCAGACGTCGGCTCGTTCCACGGAGCTCGACCCGACGTGACGCTAATCACGAAAGTTCGCCTCACCGTCCTTCGGTCCCGCTGAGTGAGACCTGTGATGCACCCCGGCGAGCCGAGCCGCCGCGACAGATCATGGCCGACCCGACACAGCACGAAAAAAGGTTTCCTGCAGTGATTTCCCCGATTTAAGACAGTGTCTTGACGTGGCGGGTGTGTCGACATAACGTGTTCGCATGTCGCCATCGGCCGATTCCCGCCAGTCGCTCCTCGAAGCTGCCGAACGCCTGTACGCCGTACACGGCATCGAGGGAGTGTCCATGCGCGACATCGCCACGACTGCAGGGCACCGGAACAACTCTGCCGTGCAGTATCACTTCGGAAGCCGAGAAGGGTTGCTGCGAGAAATCTTTCGGTTCCGAATGACCACCATCAACGCGGTTCGCCGGCAGCATCTCGACGACATCGACCGTGCCGGTCTGGGCAACGACGTACGCGCCCTGGTCGAAGCGGAACTGCGCCCGCTGACCGAGTTCCTCGCCTCCACACCCGAAGGCAGCCACTATGCCCGCTTCATCGCACGTGTATCACCGAGCGTCGACTTCGCCGCCCCCGATTTCGCCGGCCTCCGGGACGCCAACTCGGAGATCATCGGCCGCCTCATCCGCGCTCTGACGCATCTCCCGGCCCGTGTCGCCACGACACGCATCGATCTGATGTTCAACATGGCGGTGTCGGCACTCGCTCTGTACGAGCAGCGTCGCGCCGAATTCATACCCGTGCGAGCAGACTTCGACGAGACCGTCGATCACCTGATCGACATGACCGTCGCCGCCCTGCTCGCAGACGCCACCCACCGGCATCCCGGACACAACGCAACCGGTGATCGCCCGAACCCACCCGACAGGAGCTCCGGTGTCCCCCACGATTTCCTCACGCACAGTTGAAATAGGCTCGCACAAAATCGAATTCGGACCACGCCTGCTACGTCGCACGGCGGGGGAGCACGAGACCGCTCCGTACACGACGGTGCAGGTGGAACCTGTCACCCCGTACATCGGTGCGGTGGTGTCCGGAATAGATCTGCGCAGCCCGGAAACCGAACAGATCGACGAGTTGCGCAGAGCCCTGCTGGAGTGGAAGGTGCTGTTCTTCCGGAATCAGCACATCACCGCAGAACAGCACCGCGATTTCGCTCGCCACTGGGGAGAACTCGAGGTGCATCCGCTGCTTCCCCAGGGGGAGGTTCCGGAAGTGGTGCATTTCGAACGCAGCCAGGACAATCCGGGTACGGAGAACATCTGGCATGTGGATGTCACCTGGCAGAAACGACCTCCGCTCGGCTCCGTTCTGCGGGCGCTGGAAGTTCCGCCGGCCGGTGGCGACACGCTGTGGGCGGACATGGGAAATGCCTACGACTGTCTCCCGGACGAGATCAAAGAACGGATCGACGGACTCGAAGCAGTACACGATTTCGTTCCGTCGTTCGGCCGCAGCATGACTCCGGAGCGACTCGAACAGATGAAGGAACAATACCCTCCGGTACGGCACCCCATCGTACGGACGCACCCCGAGACCGGACGTAAGACCCTGTTCGTCAACAGTCTGTTCACCACCCACATTCCCGACATCGATCCGGTCGAAGGCGACCGACTGCTCCAGCAGTTGTTCGATCAGGCCAAGGTTCCCGACTTCCAGTGCCGGTTCCGCTGGGCACCCGACTCGATTGCCTTCTGGGACAACCGAGCCACCCAACACTACGCCGCCAGCGACTATTTCCCTCACCGACGAGTCATGGAACGAGTCTCGATCGAAGGCGACATCCCGTTCTGAGCCCTCTCGGCCGGTGCCGCGGAGCCGTGAAGCTCCCGGCACGGGCCGACGGCAGTGCACGGCGACCAGAGCATCATGGACGGATGGCGCAACGGAATCCGATGTGACACGTGGACGTCTCCACACTTTCTCCCTGACGCGCAGCCGGGCGATAGCGCAAGCAGTAGTTGGGCGCACACAGATGCGATCCACCCTTGATGACCCGGCGAGGATAACGCTCGTCCCCATCCGACGTCGTTACGCGCGGATTCGACGGAATACAACACGCACGTGCCGATTCGAGGTCACGGCCATCCGCACCGTGGCGCGCGAAGAAGAAGTCCTCGGTCCACTCCCAGACGTTGCCGGCCATGTCCGAGAGCCCGTAACCATTGGGTCCGTACGCTCCCACCGGGGAGGTGCCCACAAATCCGTCCTCCGCGGTGTTCTCCCACGGGAAACGTCCCTGCCACGTGTTCGCACGATAGCGGCCGCGAGGCGTGAATTCGTCCCCCCAGACGAAACGGGCCCGGTCCAGACCGCCCCGCGCCGCATACTCCCACTCCGCCTCCGAGGGCAGTTCTTTACCCGCCCACTGTGCATAGGTCCGGGCGTCGAAGTACGACACATGCGTCACGGGATGACGTTCGCGCCCGACCAGGTCGCTGCCAGGCCCCTCCGGGTGGCGCCATGAGGCTCCGGGTGTCCACGTCCACCACCTGTGATAGTCATCGAGCGGCACCGGCCCGGACGGGGCGGTGAACACCAGCGAACCCGGCACGAGCAAATGCGGATCGGCGTCGGGATAGTCCTCGGCCCGAGGTGATGTTTCCGCGGTCGTCACGTATCCGGTTGCCTTCACGAACCGTCGGAACTCAGCGACGGTCACCGGATGGGTGTCGATGAAGAATCCGTCGACACGCACCTGATGGACCGGCCGCTCCTCGGGATAGAACTCCTCCGAGCCCATCCAGAACGTGCCGCCGGAGATCCAGGTCATGTTCTTCGGGGGGATACGCACCGACGTCGGAGACCTCATATCGGAAGCTTGTCATCCTGGCATATCTTGCTCGGAGGTCGTCCCACTGGCCGGATAGCCGACCGACCCGGCACCGGCCGGACGATCAGCGCGTCAAGGCTGTGTCGGCCACCGCGTCGAAGGTCCGCACGTGGCGGTGAACGCTGGTGGATTGTCCCGGCTCGCGCCACCTGTCATCTCGGATGACCGCCACGTCCAGGAGAACGGTGTCCCTGGCCGTGACCAGGAGAGACGTTCACCGTGGAGAACTTCCCCCACTACCCTCGGCTGTTAGGTTCGGCATACCTTAGACTTTTTCGGTGTTCAGCTCCCCCATACTCGACGAGCGTCCCGGCGTGCGCTTCGTACGTCGGCTGCAAGACTTCGGCGACACCCCTGCCTTGATCACGTCGGAGCGGACGGTCACCTACAGCGAACTGGCCGCGCAGGTCCGGCACGAAACGTCCCGGCTCGGCGAGACCCGCCGCCTGGTGCTGCTCGCAGGTGCCAACGAGATCGACGTGATCATCGTCTACCTCGCGGCTCTGCTCGCCGGACATCCGGTGTTGCTGGCGCCGGGCGACAACCCCGTCGCTCTCGAAGGTCTGATCGACGCGTACCGACCCGACGTGGTGGTGCGCAGCATCGACGGGACCGTGGCTGTCGAGGAACGGGGTGACGGTTCCTCACATGTGCTGCACCCCGACCTGGCGCTGCTGTTGAGCACCTCCGGCTCGACCGGTTCCCCGAAACTCGTCCGCCTGTCGCATCGCAACGTGCAGTCCAATGCCGAGTCGATCGCGGACTACCTCGGCATCCGCGGAACCGACCGTGCGGTGACGACATTGCCGATGCATTACTGCTACGGCTTGTCGGTGATCCACAGCCATCTGCTGCGCGGCGCTGCAGTGGTGCTCACGACCCGCTCGGTCACCGATCCGGCGTTCTGGGAGCTGTTCCGGGCACACGGGGGCACCAGCTTCGCCGGCGTGCCTTATACCTTCGATCTGCTCGACCGGTTCGGATTCGACGAACTGGATCTGCCCGACCTGCGCTACATCACGCAGGCCGGCGGGCGACTGTCACCGGATCGTGTCCGCGCCTATGCGCAACTGGGTCGTGAGCGGGGCTGGGACTTCTTCGTCATGTACGGACAGACGGAGGCAACCGCACGGATGGCGTACCTGCCTCCGGAACTCGCCACCGACCATCCGCAGTCGATCGGACGGGCTGTACCCGGGGGCTCCTTCCGCCTCGAGGCGGTACCGGATGCTCCGGACGGCACCGGTGAACTGATCTATACGGGGCCGAACGTGATGCTCGGCTACGCGCACACTCCCGAGGATCTGGGTCTCGGGGACATCCTGGAGGGCGAACTACGAACCGGAGACCTTGCGCGGCAGATCGACGGCGGATTGTACGAGGTGGTGGGCCGGCGCAGCCGATTCGTCAAGCTCTTCGGGCTGCGGCTCGACCTGCAACAGATCGAGTCGACTCTCGCACAGGAGGGCCTGACGGCCTGCTGCGTCGGTGGTACGGACGAAATGATCGTGGCGGTCGAAGGCGCGAGCGATGTCGACGCGGTCCGGTCCGCGAGCGCACGGGCCTGCGGTCTTCCCGTCGCCGCGGTGCGGGTGTGCCTCGTCGACGAACTTCCACGGACCAGCACGGGCAAACCCGACCTTCGGGCGGTGGCCGGGCTGGTCCACGACGCAGCACCCGTTCCGGTGACGACAACGACCACCGTCGTGGACACGGACGCCCTGCGGGCCCTGTATGCCGAGGTGTTGCGCAGTACGCAGGTCACCGACGACAGCTCGTTCGTGAGCCTCGGCGGCGATTCCCTGTCCTATGTGCAGATGTCCCTCCGACTCGAGCGGATGCTCGGCTGTCTTCCCGAGAACTGGCACACCACCGCGATCAAGGATTTCGTACCCGCACCCCGACGACGATGGTGGCGGACGGTCGAGACCAACGTGCTGCTCCGCGCCGTCGCGATCGTGCTCATCGTGGGATCACACATTCGGCTGTTCGGGGCGCTCGGCGGCGCGCATGTGCTCCTCGGGGTCGCCGGCTACAACTTCGCCCGCTTCCATCTCGCCACTCCCCGGACCGAACGGGTACGCCATGTCCTGGGCAGCGTGGCCCGAATCGCCGTCCCCAGCATGCTGTGGCTCGCTGCCGTGATCGCACTGACCGGCGACTATCTCGTGACCAGCGCCTTCTTGCTCAACGGCATTCTCGGACCCGACGGGTGGACGCCGGAATGGCGGTACTGGTTCATCGAAGCGATCGTCTACATCCTGCTCGTCGTCATCGCGGTGTTGTCCATCCCGCTCGTCGATCGCATCGAGCGCAAACACTCGTTCTGGTTCGCCATCGGATTGGTGGGCGTGGGTCTGCTCCCCCGCTACGGCATCGTCGAGCTCGGCGACGGCAACAATCTCATCCTGAGCGCCTCGATGGTCTTCTGGCTGTTCGCCCTGGGTTGGGCCGCCGCCACGGCGACGACCGTCTGGCACCGCGCGGGCGTCACCGCGGTGATCGCAGCCACTGTGCCCGGATACTTCTCCGGCGACCTCCAGCGAGAGCTCCTCGTCATAGGTGGGCTGTGCCTGCTCGTGTGGCTCGACTCCGTTCCCTGCCCACCTGCACTGAGCAGGATCGCAGGGGTGCTGGCAAGCGCATCTCTCTACATCTACCTGACGCACTTCCAGGTGTACCTACCGTTGCGAGAAGACCGTCCTTGGCTGGCCTTCGCTCTGTCGATCCTCGTCGGCATTCTCTTCTGGCAAGGAGTGACAGCCGTCCTCTCCCTGCGCCGACGGCTCGGCATCCCGCGATCGAGAGACGACCGGGATCCGATCGTCTCCACCGATAGTTCGTCTCGCACCTCCGCAACCGAGGCACACACAGCCGCCGGCAGCCGGTCGCAGTAAGGCTCGGACTCCGGGAGCGCTACCAGCGAGAGCAGGTGCTACCGAGTCGATCCGGATCGCGAATCCGGTTCCGATTATTAGGCTTGCCAATCCTTCGAGTAGCATCGTTTTCCTGACCACGGGTGGGAGATTTCCCGCTGCACAAGAGGACGGACACACTATGAGGATTCGGACCGGACTGATATCGGGAGTGGCTCTGGCCACCGCCGCGGTGCTGACACTGTCGGCGTGCTCGGAGTCCGGTTCGGGTGGCGGAGCCGATTCGGACACCGCCGACCAGATCACCGTGTACAACGCCCAACACGAGTCACTGACCCAGGAATGGGCCGACGCCTTCACCGCCGAGACCGGCATCGAGGTAGAACTACGCAACGGCAACGACACCGAACTCGGCAACCTCCTCGTCGCCGAAGGTGACCAGTCGCCGGCCGACGTCTTCCTCACCGAGAACTCCCCGGCGATGACGCTGGTGGAGAACGCCGGACTCTTCGCCGACGTCGACCAGGACGTCCTCGACCAGGTCCCGAGCCAGTACCGGCCGTCGAGCGGCAAGTGGACCGGCATCGCGGCCCGCTCCACCGTCTTCGCATACAACAAGGACAGCCTGCCCCAGGACCAGCTTCCCGGGTCGCTGCTCGACCTGCAGGACCCTGCCTGGAAGGACCGATGGGCCGCGTCGCCGTCGGGCGCCGACTTCCAGGCCATCATCAGTGCGCTGCTCGAGCTGAAGGGTGAGGACGCCACCCGCCAGTGGCTGGCCGGGATGAAGGAGAATGTGCGCACCTACCAGGGGAACAACACGGTGATGAAGGCCGTCAACGCCGGGGAGATCCCGGGCGGCGTGATCTACCACTACTACTGGTTCGGAGATCAGTCCAGGACCGGTGAGAACAGCAACAACGTCGCGCTGCACTACTTCAAGAACGAGGATCCGGGCGCGTTCGTGAGCGTCTCGGGCGGCGGCGTCCTGAAATCGAGCACCCAGCAGGACGCAGCGCAGCGGTTCCTGAAGTTCGTCACCGGGAAACAAGGCCAGGAGGTTCTGCAGACCGGGACGTCCTTCGAGTACTCGGTCGGCAGCGATGTGCCGGCGAATCCGGAACTGGTGCCGCTCGCCGATCTGCAGGCCCCGAAGGTCGACCCCGCGAAGCTCAACAGCCCGCAGGTCACCGAACTCATGACGGAAGCCGGCCTGCTCTGAAACTCGCACCGATCGGCCGCACGCGGTCGGGCGACGCGGACACTCCCCGTCGCCCGGACGCTCGGCCGCGCCCGCCGCTCCCCCTGGCGGTTGCCGCACTGATCGTGGTGGCCGCGTCACTCATCCCACTCGGCTACATCGTCGTGCAGAGCATCGACACGGGCTGGGATACCGCATCCGCGCTGCTGTTCCGCCCACGCGTCCGCGAACTGCTGACGAACACCGTGCAATTGGTCGTCGTCACGGTGCCCCTCTGCATCGTCGTCGGTGTCCTCGCCGCCTGGCTCGTCGAGCGCACCCGGGTACCGGGAGCGAAGGTGTGGGCGGTGCTCCTCGCGGCACCGCTCGCCGTGCCGGCGTTCGTCAACAGCTATTCGTGGGTGACGCTGATTCCCTCCCTCGGCGGACTGCACGGCGGCGTTCTCATCGCCACCCTCTCCTACTTCCCGCTCGTCTACATTCCGACCGCCGCGACGCTACGTCGGCTCGATCCCGCCGTCGAGGAATCGGCGCGAGCCCTCGGCGTCGGCCCGTGGGCTGTGTTCTTCCGCGTCGTCGTCCCGCAACTGCGCCTTGCCATCGCCGGCGGAGCACTGTTGGTCGCACTGCACCTGCTCGCCGAATACGGCGCGTTCGTCTTCATCCGATTCAACACTTTCACCACGGCGATCTTCGAGCAGTACCAATCGACCTTCAACGGAACCGCAGCGACCATGCTCGCCGGCGTTCTGGTCCTGCTCTGCCTGTCCCTGCTGATCATCGAAGCGGTCGTCCGCGGCAGCGCCCGGTACGCCCGTCTCGGTCCAGGAGCTGCCCGCCGAGCCGTGCCTGCCGAGCTCGGCCCGTGGTACTCACCGATCGCACTGCTGTTCCTCGGGGTTCTGATCGCGTTGTCGGTCGGTGTCCCCGTCGGCAGTGTCCTGCGATGGCTCATCATCGGTGGCGGCGACGTCTGGGAATGGAACGCCATGGCCGCCGCGCTGGCGCAGACCCTCGGGTTCGGCATCGTCGGCGCCGTGGTGACCTGTGTACTCGCGTTCCCTATCGCCTGGATCTCGATCCGCCACCGGGGTCGGTTCAGCCGCATCCTCGAGGGCGGCACCTACATTTCCAGTTCGCTGCCCGGCATCGTCGTGGCACTGGCGTTCGTCACGGTCACCATCCGTTATCTCCCTCCGCTCTATCAGAGCGTGACCGTGGTGATCGCCGCCTACGCGCTACTGTTCCTGCCACGCGCACTGGTCAATCTGCGGGCGGGACTCGCCCAGGCCCCTGTCGGGCTCGAGGAGGCCGCCCAGTCGCTCGGCCTGTCCCCACTCTCGGCGTTCTTCCGGGTGACCTTGCGGCTGGCGGCCCCGGCCATGGCCGCCGGTGGCGCGCTGGTGTTCCTGGGTATCGTCAACGAACTGACCGCCACCTTGCTGCTGGCTCCGACCGGTACCCGCACTCTCTCCATGCAGTTCTGGTCCCTGAGCAGCGAGATCGACTACGCCGGCGCCGCACCGTATGCACTGCTCATGATCGTGCTGTCGCTGCCCATGACCTACCTGCTTTTCTCTCAGTCGAAGAAGGTGGCGGGACTATGACCTACGCCCTCGAAGTGGCCGCACTCGACAAGTCCTTCGGCGCCACGCCGGTCCTGCGGCACGTCGGGTTCTCCGTGAAGGCGGGCTCGACCACGGCGATCGTGGGCCCGTCCGGCTGCGGCAAAACCACCCTGCTCCGCCTGATCGCGGGTTTCGAGAAACCGGATTCCGGCACCATCGCCCTGGCCGGCCGGATCGTCGCAGGCGGTGGTTGGACGCCCGCGCACCGGCGTTCGGTGGGCTACGTCGCCCAGGACGGTGCGCTGTTTCCGCACGCCACCGTGGGAGCGAACGTCGGTTTCGGCCTTCCCCGCCGGGCCCGCACCTCAGCGAAGATCACCGAACTGCTCGAGATGGTCTCCCTCGACGCCTCGTACGCGTCCCGACGACCCGATCAGCTGTCGGGCGGGCAGCAGCAACGAGTGGCCCTCGCGCGGGCACTGGCGCGCGAACCGGAACTGATGCTGCTCGACGAACCGTTCTCCGCGCTGGACGCCGGCCTGCGGGCGAGCACTCGCAGGATCGTCGCCGACGTTCTCGCCAAGGCCGGGATCACCACCATCCTGGTGACCCACGATCAATCCGAGGCGCTGTCCTTCGCCGACCGGGTCGCAGTG
This sequence comes from Rhodococcus sp. As11, assembly GCF_048957735.1. NCBI lineage: Bacteria > Bacillati > Actinomycetota > Actinomycetes > Mycobacteriales > Nocardiaceae > Rhodococcus > Rhodococcus sp. As11. The sequence goes on along the minus strand of NZ_JARDJE010000016.1, from coordinate 60,125 downwards.
ATGAATGCAGGTCGGCTCGCCCAGATCGGCACCCCCCGCGAGATCTATTCCGCCCCCATCGACGTCACCACCGCACAGTTCATCGGTGACGCCGTCGTCCTGCCGGCTCGCATCGACGGCGGAACGGCACGCTGCGCGCTCGGCGAGATCCCGGTGTCCGCGAACGGTGTCCACGGACGCGCCCAGGTCATGGTGCGGCCCGAGCAGATCGAGCTCACCCTGGATGGCGCCGATGTGTCCGGGATGGTCGTCGATGTCGAGTATCTCGGATCGGAGATGCTCATCGGTATCCGCCTCGACGCCCCCGACGGCGCAGTCCCCGAACGCGTCACCGTGCGCCGCTTCGGTGTCACCACTCTCGATCCGGGCGACCGCGTCGGCATCCGAGTACTCGGCACCGGCGTGGCATACCCGGTTCGGTCTCTCGAGTCGGCGCCGGTCACCGGAGAATGGCAGCCTCCCGGCCTACAGCCCTGACGACATTCGAGCGCTCCTGTCGGCGACCTCCAGGTCGTACCTGCTTCAAGACCGTGCGGTGACGACGCGGTCGTCGAGAAACTCCTTCAATCCGTCACTGAAAACGTCATTGTCGTCACCAGCGACCATGTGGCCGGCGCCCGTGACATCGATCAGCGTGGCGGTCGGGATCAGGTCGAGCAGTTCCTTCGCACCTTCCTCGCTGACCACATTCGATTGCCGGCCCCGAACAAGCATGGTGGGCACCGTGATCGCCGCCGCAGCCTCTCGAGCGCGTTCGTACCGCATGAGGGAATCGGTTTGACGAGTGGGCTCGTCACCGTGGCGAAGAAACGCCGGATCCCAATGCCAGAACCAGCGGCCGTCGCGCAAGCGCAGGTTCTTGCGCAACCCCTGCGGATTGGACGTGCGAGCACGGTTCGGGGTGTACGCCGCGATCGCTGCGGCAGCCTCGTCCAGGCTGGCGAATCCTTCGAGGCCACTGCGCATGAACGCCGCGATCTCGGCGATGCCCTCGGTTTCGACTTTCGGCGCGATATCGACCAGGACCACCCCGCGAGCGAGGTCGGGATTCTCGCCCTGCCCGATCAACGACGTCATACCGCCCATCGACGCCCCGACCAGTACCGGCTTCTCCCCCAGCTCGCCGATGATCGCCGTCAGATCGGCGACCAGAGCATCGATGCCGTAGTCCCCGTCCGGTGCCCATCGACTGTCCCCGTGGCCACGGGCGTCCACAGCGATGGCAGACCAGCCGTCCGTCGCCAGCCTTCGGCCGGTATTTCGCCAGGAGTGCCGGGTCTGCCCGCCACCGTGCAGCAACAACACCACACCCTTGCGGTCGATACCCGATCCGTTGTCGCTCACAGTGGGTGGGTCCCACCGATCCGCGGCAAGTACGACACCGTGGCCGCGAAATTCACACCGGGTGGCAATCGGATCCATGAGTCCCTCACCAACATTGTCGAGTCGAGTATTCACATCGATGGTGCACTACGCGGTAAACGGCGATTCACCCGCACCGGTCTACTCACCACCGAGCTCCGATCACGTCGTGGAACCATTCTCTCGGCGGCAGCGCCACAACAGAATTCGGACACGGGCTCTCGCCCTGGATGCCACCATCCGCACGGTCGATTCACCGACGACACCGGCGAAGCTCGTCCGCACACGGTAATGACGACTACAAGCGTTGCTCCACTGCATCCTCCGTCGTTCACGAGATCGGGTCACCCCATCCGATCGAAGCGAACAGAGTCGCACCGGGATCGGCTCCATCGGATCGATCGTTGCACTCCGCACTACCAGCCGGGGACTGCAGAGTTTGCGCAAAGTGTAGACGCAGAACAACTTTCAGAATGCCGACAGTCCGGAAATCGCAAAGTTGAGAAAAGCCTCGAAGGTCTTGTCGGGGTCCGCGGCACCGCCCTGCTCGTTCAGCGCACCGGTCGTCTCACCGAGGATGAAACCGGCCAGGAGAGCAAAGAGGGTCTTGCGGGCGTAGACCTGTTCTTCCTCATCGACACCGGCGTTGGCGAGAACCCGGTCGAGCGCTCTCCAGAGGAGGTGATCGCTTCCGGTCACCTCCGGATGCGACAGCGCGTAGAGCCACAGAGACGGATGCCGGCGCGCACTGGTGCGACACGCATAGCCGAGCGCCCGGAGCTGCTCTGTCCACGGGGCCTCGTCATCGTCGGGCACATCCAGTTGGAGGGCAACCAAGGCGCACACCCGCCGGAGAAGTGCGGTCTTGTTGTCGACGTGGTGGTAGAGCGACATCGGGTTGACGTCGAGTTCGACCGCCAGCTTGCGCATGGACAGTCCCTCCACCCCGATCGCATCGATGAGGCGCAGAGCTGTCGAATAGATCTCTTCCGGGGTCAAGGGTGCACCCCGATGCGCGCTGGCGGCCATACGCCGTATGCTAGCGATCGCCATACAGTGTATGGCTGGTGGTGGTACAGCCACCCGCCCCGGCCCGGAGGAGTCTTCCGTGTCCGCGACTCGCTCCGTCCCCAGCCTGCGAGGAGTGCCCATCCTCGGCAACGCCCTCCAGCTTGCCGGCGACGTACCCACCGACTTCCTGGTAGAAGCGGCCCAGGAGCATCCCGAGGGCATCTTTCAGGTGGACATCCTGGGTCACCGGGCGATGTTCGTCTACGATCCCGACCTCGTTGCCGAGGTCTGCGACGAGACACGGTTCTACAAGAGCATCGCGCCACCACTGTCGCTCGTGCGCGACTTCGCCGGCGACGGATTGTTCACTGCACGCGGCAACGAACCGGTTTGGGGTCAGGCACACCGCATCCTGATGCCCGCATTCGGACAGCGGTCCATGAAGGCCTACTTCGCGGAGATGCTCGAGGTCGCCGAAGCCCTGACCGCATCCTGGGCTCGGAGGGAAGGCGAAGACCTGCCCGTCGCCGACGACATGACTCGTCTGACCTTGGACACCATTGCGCTCACCGGCTTCGGCTTCCGATTCGAATCCTTCACCTCCCCACAACTTCATCCCTTCCTTCAAGCGATGAGCAACGCCTTGACCGAAGCCATGGTCCGCGCTCGGCAGCCCCGACTGGTTACCAGAATGCGCACCACACGCGACGAGACCTACCGAGCCGACATCCGTGTCATGCAGGAACTGGTGGACGAAGTCATCCGCCGGCGCCGCGGACGCGACCACGCCGGTAGAACGGACCTTCTCGGTTTGATGCTCGACGCCACCGACCCCCGAACCGGGCAGGCGTTGCCCGACGAGAACATCCGCAATCAGGTGCTGACCTTCCTCATTGCCGGACACGAGACGACCAGTGGACTGCTCTCCTTCGCCCTGTACAACCTGCTGCGCAACCCCCATGCGCTCGCCCAGGCGTACCGCGAGGTCGACCGGCTGCTTCCCGACGGCACCGCGCCGACATACGAAGCGATCATGAAACTGGACGTGATCCCCCGGGTGCTGGAGGAAACGCTCCGAATCTGGTCACCCATCCCCGGCATCATCCTCGAGCCGTTCTCCGACACCGAGATCGGCCACTATCCGATCCGCAAAGGTCAACAGATCTTCGTGTTGCTGCCGGCCCTGCACCGCCACCCGAAGGCGTGGGACAGGCCGGACGATTTCGACATCGACAGGTGGCTTCCCGAACGCAGAAACGCGCACCATCCCGCAGCATACAAACCGTTCGGAAACGGCGAACGCGCCTGTATAGGACGCCAGTTCGCTCTCACCGAAGCCAGGCTGGCTCTCGCGCTGATCCTGCAACAGTTCGCGATCGGTGATCCGCGTGCCTACCGAATGAAGCTCAAGCAGACCCTCACTCTCAAACCGGACGGTTTCACCGTCCGCGTCCGGAAACGCCGGCCTCATGAACGGGCCACCGAGCACACGCCTGTCGCGGCGACAACCCCCGAGGAACCGATCGACGCGGTCTCCGCCGGTACCGTCCTGACGATCGCGTACGGTTCCAACCTCGGCACCTGCGCCGATATCTCCGAACGGCTCGCCGAGCGGGCAGACCGATCCGGTTTCGACGTTCGCGTGATCACCCTCGACGAACTTGCTGCCGAACCGCCCCGTGAGGGGATTCTCGCCGTGATCGCCGCCAGCTACAACGGCCGAGCACCCGACAATGCCCAACTCTTCGATGCCTGTGACGAACTGCCGTCCCTGCACGACATACGGCTCGCGTTGCTCGGCTGCGGCGACACTCAGTGGCCCACCTACCAGGCCTTTCCTCGACGGGCCTACGCCAAGCTGACCGCGGCGGGAGCGGTGCCTCTGGTCGATCGGGGCGAGGCCGACGCAGCCGGTGATTTCGACGGTGGTGTCAGCGCGTGGACCACTGCACTGTGGGAAGCGCTGGCCGCCGAGTACGGCACAGCTGCCGATGCCGGCGGTAGCCGTTACCGAGTGGACGTTCTCACAGAATCCGACACACGTCCCGAGGTGCTCTCCGCGGCGTCCGTCCCGCTGACCGTGGTCGAGAACCACGAACTCACCGGTGATCCTGCCGGGCTCTGGGACTTCTCGCGTGAGGCACCCCGTCCCGGGGTGCGTTCGATCGTTGCCGCACTTCCCGACGGTGTCACCTATGCCGCAGGTGATCACCTCGCTGTCGTTGCCCGGAATGATCCCGAACAGGTGCAGCGGGCACTACGCGTTCTCCGTATCCCCCGCGGCCAGGTGGTGCGGTTACGTGCCCGAGGAACCACCCACCTGCCGATAGGCAGGCCGGTCACGGTGGGGCTGTTGTTGAGCGAATTCGTCGAACTGCAGGAGCCTGCCACACGCTCCGATCTCGAGACGCTGACCGCCTACACCTCCTGCCCGCATACCCGCGGGCAATTGAGGGCACTCGCCCACGCCTACGCCGAGGAGATTCTGGCCAAGCACGTGTGCGTGACCGATCTATTGGAATGGTTCCCTTCGATCACGCTGCCGCTGGCGGTCTTTCTGGAAACTACCGGACCGATCCGTCCGCGTTATTACTCGATCTCGTCGTCACCGTCGGCGAGGCCGGGTCATGTCCGGCTCACCGTCGGGCTGGTGGAAGGTGCCGCGTGGTCGGGCACGGGCCGGTACCGAGGCACGTGCTCTGCCTACCTGGCAGATCTGACACCCGGAGAGATCTTCTACGGTCATGTCCGCACGCCCATACCGTCGTTCCGTTTACCCGCCGATCCGACGACCCCGGTGATTCTGATCGGCCCCGGAACCGGTATCGCACCGTTGAGGGGTTTCCTGGAAGAGCGCGCCCACACCGCCTCGACAGGACCGATCGAGCTGTTCACCGGTTGCCGTCACCCGAAGCACGACCGGCTCTACGGCGACGAACTCGACACCTGGCACGAAGCCGGCCGGGTGCGGGTGCACACGGCCTACTCCGCGCTGCCCGGCCATCCGATCCGTTACGTCCAGCACGCCGTGGCTGCCGAAGCCGACCGCATCTGGGACCTACTCGAACAAGGGGCACATATCTATATCTGTGGAGACGGACTGCGCATGGCACCGGCTGTCCGACAAGCGTTGGCACAGATCTACGCCGACCGGACGGGCGACGACGGAGAAGTTCGGCTGCGCCGCCTCGAGACCGAAGGGCGCTACCATCAGGACATCTTTGCCTGACACCACACGCGATCGACCGAAGGCGGCAGCTGCACATCGCCGGCAATGGCTGCACTGCTGAACGATTCACTCGTCTTCCCGGACCGGACCGTGCACGCGCACCGATTCGATCGTTCACCGGTCGGGCAGTTGCCTCCGACCCGGGCGGCGCTCCCCCGGAGGAGCAGAGCCGATATCAGGATCCCGTATGGATATCGCCGGAGAGCATCAGGATTTCGTAAGGATCCGGCCGAACCGGTTCGGTGGGTGCCAGCGTGTGATGCGGGTGCCGACCGGCGCCTGTTCGTGTCGACGGCAAGGGAAGACGATATGACCGACACCGCATACGTGGTGCTGATCTTGATGGGGTTCTCGGTGTGCGCCCTGGTGCTGCGGGCTCTGTACGTGCGCGGTGAGAGATGACCTGGACGGGTATGGGGAGCGTCGCGCTCGTCGTGCTTGCGGCGGCACTGGTGGTGTACCTGCTGAGCGCACTGCTCGATCCGGAGAGGTTCTGACGGTCCGATGAATCCTGCTGTGGCCGCGGGACTGCAGATCGCTTTGGTCGTCGCAGTCCTGGCTTTGACCTATGTTCCGCTCGGTGACTATATGGCGAGGGTCTACACGACCGATCTCGCCCTGCGATGGAAGGACTTTCGAGTCGAGTCCCTGATGTACCGACTGTGCCGGATCGATCCCCGCGCCGAACAGACCTGGTACGGATACGCCGCGAGCGTGCTCGGCTTCTCGCTGGCGAGTGCGCTCTTCCTCTACGCGCTGCAGCGCCTTCAAGGTGTCCTGCCGCTCGACCACGGTCTGGGAGCGGTGAGTCCGGCAGTCGCATTCAATACCGCCGTCTCCTTCGTCACCAACACCAACTGGCAGTCCTACGTTCCCGAGACGACGATGAGCCCGATGACCCAATCTGTCGGTCTCGCGGTACAGAATTTCGTGTCCGCAGCCGTCGGTATGGCCGTGGCGGTTGCGTTGATTCGCGGCCTGGTGCGTGTCGGAGGTGGCGGTGAGATCGGCAACTTCTGGGTGGACCTGACCCGTGGGACCGTGCGGATCCTGCTGCCGCTGGCGTTCGTCATCGCACTGATCCTGTTGTCCCAGGGAGTAATCCAGTCGTATCGCAGTGGGTTCACCGCCACCGGCCTGGACGGGAACACGGTCACCACAGCACTGGCGCCGGTCGCTTCGCAGGAGGCCATCAAGGAACTGGGCACCAACGGCGGTGGCATCCTCGCCGCCAACTCTGCACACCCGTTCGAAAACCCCACCCCGATCAGCAACATCGTCGAGATTCTCGCGATCCTTCTGATTCCGGTCGCGTTGACCCGCACCTTCGGCACGATGATCGGCAACCGCCGACAAGGCCTGACTGTCCTTGCCGTGATGGCCCTGCTCTACACCACCGTGCTGGCAGTGACGATGGCGGCCGAATCCGGCACTCGCGGCGTGGCTGCGAATGCCGCCGGCGCGATGATGGAGGGCAAGGAGGTGCGCTTCGGGATTCCCGGTTCGGTGCTGTTCGCCGTGACGACCACAGGAACGAGCACGGGCGCGGTGAACTCCGCGCACGACAGCATGTCCCCGCTCGGCGGCGGTGCCGTGCTGCTGAACATGCTGCTCGGCGAGATCGCGCCGGGTGGAGTGGGAACCGGCTTGTACGGCATCCTCGTCCTGTCGGTCATCGCCGTGTTCGTCGGCGGTCTGCTCGTCGGCCGTACCCCCGAGTTCCTCGGCAAGAAGCTGCGCAGACGAGAAATCACCCTGGCCGCGCTGGCGGTGCTGGTAATGCCTGCGCTGGTGCTCACCGGCACCGGGATCACAGTGATCCTCTCGTCCACGACCGGATACCTCGGCAACTCGGGTGACCCGGGCACACCCGGCGCGATCCACGGCTTCACCGAGGTGCTCTATGCCTACGCGTCCGCGTCGAACAACAACGGCAGCGCCTTCGGTGGCCTCACCGCGACGAGCGACTGGCTTCAATCCTCCCTCGGGATGTGCATGCTGTTCGGGCGGTTCCTGCCGATCCTGTTCGTCCTCGCCCTGGCCGGGTCGTTCGCCACACAGCGACGCGTCCCGTCCGGTTCGGGGACCCTTCCCACCGCCGGCGTCGCATTCGCCGGTCTGCTCACCGGCACGACGGTGCTTGTCGCGGCCTTGACCTTCTTCCCCGCCCTCGCCCTGGGCCCGATCGCAGAGGCACTGCAGTGACTGTAGATGTTCGTCCGGAGCGGGAGACCGCCTCCACCCGGCCACACCGTGTCGGCAGCGGGGTGTTCACCACCCGCGAGCTGGTGACGTCGTTGCCCGGCGCGATACGCAAGCTCGACCCCCGACATGTGGCGCGCAATCCGGTCATGTTCGTCGTACTGGTCGGTTCGGTGGTGGCCACCGCTGCGGCCGCGGCCGAAGGCAGTCTGTTCGCCTGGTCGATCGCGGCGTGGCTGTGGTTCACCGTGCTGTTCGCCAACCTCGCCGAGTCGGTCGCCGAAGGGCGGGGCAAGGCACAAGCAGCGAGCCTCCGAAAAGTCAAGCAGGACACCATCGCTCGCCGCCTCACCGGTCGCGGCACCGAGGAATCCGTCTCGACCACCGAACTGCACGTGGGTGATCTCGTCGTCGTGGAGAGCGGGCAGACGATTCCCGGTGACGGGGATGTGATCGACGGTATCGCCACAGTCGACGAATCGGCCATCACCGGGGAATCCGCACCGGTGATCCGGGAATCCGGTGGGGACCGGTGCGCGGTCACCGGTGGTACCACCGTGCTCTCCGACCGCATCGTCGTGCGGATCACCGCCGCACCCGGACAGACATTCGTGGACCGGATGATCGCTCTCGTCGAAGGCGCCGCCCGGCAGAAGACCCCCAACGAGATCGCCCTGAACATCCTGCTCGCCGCGTTGACGATCGTGTTCTTGCTCGCGGTCGTCGCGATCGGGCCGATGAGTGCGTACGCCGGGGTCGAGCAAGGACCGGTCGAACTGGTCGCACTGCTGGTGTGCTTGATCCCCACCACCATCGGCGCGCTGTTGTCCGCGATCGGCATCGCCGGGATGGACCGGCTCGTCCAACGCAACGTCCTGGCCAAGTCCGGCCGTGCTGTCGAAGCCGCCGGGGACATCGACACGCTGTTGCTGGACAAGACCGGCACCATCACCTACGGCAACCGTCGCGCCACCGCATTGCACCCCGCCCCCGGCGTCACGGACGTCGAAGCCGCTTCGGCCGCGCGACTGTCGAGTCTGGCCGACGGCACACCCGAGGGTCGCAGCATCGTCGAACTGTGTGCCGAGCGGTACCACCTCGATCCGAGTCCGTCCGGCAACGAGGGGTCCGCGGAGTTCGTCGCATTCACGGCGCACACCCGGATGAGCGGGCTCGACATGACCGGTGACGCCGGGAGCCCCGTCCGCATCCGCAAAGGCGCCGCCGACGCCCTCATCCGCTGGGTGGACGAGCACGGTGGGTCGACACCGCCGGAGGTGACCGTCGTCGTCGACAGAATCGCCCGTGACGGCGGGACTCCGCTGGTGATCGCCCGAGCCGATGATCGCAGCGCATCGGTACTCGGCGTCATCGAATTGACCGACGTGGTCAAACCCGGCATGGCACAGCGGTTCGCCCAACTGCGGGCAATGGGCATCCGCACGGTGATGATCACCGGCGACAACCCTCTCACCGCCAAGGCCATCGCGTCCGAGGCCGGGGTCGACGACTTTCTCGCCGAAGCCACGCCGGAGGACAAGCTGGCATTGATCCGAGCGGAGCAGCAGGGTGGTCGCCTCGTCGCGATGACCGGCGACGGGACCAACGACGCACCGGCCCTCGCTCAGGCAGATGTGGGGGTAGCGATGAATACCGGAACCTCGGCAGCCAAGGAAGCCGGGAACATGGTCGATCTCGACTCCGACCCGACGAAGTTGATCGAGGTCGTAGAGATCGGCAAACAGTTGCTCATCACGCGCGGGGCCCTGACCACTTTCTCGCTGGCCAACGACCTGGCCAAGTACTTCGCGATCCTGCCGGCCCTCTTCAGCGGGATCTATCCGCAACTGGCAGGGCTGAACATCATGGGTCTTGCCACACCGCAATCCGCGATCCTCTCGGCGGTGATCTTCAATGCGTTGGTGATCGTGGCGCTGATCCCTCTTGCCCTGAAGGGGGTGCGCTACCGACCGGCGAGCGCGTCATCGCTGCTCAGCCGCAATCTGCTGATCTACGGTCTCGGCGGGGTGATCACGCCGTTCGTCGGGATCTGGTCGATCGATCTCGTGGTGCGTCTTGTTCCGGGAATGGGGTGATCGTGATGCGATCGTTCGGCTTCATCACAGGCGTAGTGCGAGCGGCTCGGGTGGGACTGCTGATGCTCGTCGCTCTGAGCGTGATCGTGGGCGTGGCCTACCCGGCCGCAGTATGGGCACTCGGACGACTGGGATCCGTCAGCGCCGAGGGGTCGCCCCTGACGGATGCGAACGGGTGCGTGGTCGGCAGCAAGCTGATCGGTGTGGACCCACAGGTCCCCGCGGGCGAGCCGGATCCCTTCTTCCACCTTCGGACGGTGGGATCCGTCGCCGCCGATGACGCCTTCGCCCCGGGCGACCCGGCCGCTGCGCTCCCGTCGAACCAGGGCCCGAGCAGTGAGATCCTCGCCCGCTTCGTCGAGGAACGACGCGCGGTGATCGCAGCGCGGGAGAACGTGACACCGCACTCGATACCGGTCGACGCGGTCACGGGCTCCGGATCCGGCATCGATCCGCACATCTCCCCTGGCTATGCGGCCTTGCAAGTGCCCCGGGTAGCGCGGGTCACCGGCCTCGCCGAAGAACAGGTCCGCGACCTCGTCGCCGCGCACACCGAGGGCCGACAACTCGGATTTCTCGGGGTCGAACGAGTCGACGTACCCGAGTTGAACGTCGCCCTGGGACTGACTGCACCCGACTGCGACCAGGTTTCCTCGGGTGGATGATGGCATCGTGACCAGTACTGCGCCCAACACATCGCGACCGCTGCGGCGGGGACGGCTGCGAATCTATCTCGGAGCCGCCCCCGGCGCGGGCAAGACGTTCGCGATGCTCGGTGAAGCGCATCGGCGACTGGTCCGAGGCACCGATGTGGTGGTGGCGATCGTGGACACCCACGGCCGGGCTCGCACCGCCGAGCAGCTGGCCGGTCTCGAAATCGTCCCTCCGCGGCGACGCACCTATCGCGGCACGGAATTCGAAGAGCTCGACCTCGATGCCGTACTCGCCCGCCGGCCTGCGGTCGCCCTGGTCGACGAGCTCGCCCACACCAATGCTCCGGGCAGCCGTCACCCGAAGCGATGGCAGGACGTCGAAGAATTGCTCGACGCAGGCATCGACGTACTGTCCACCGTGAACATCCAGCACCTCGAATCCCTCAACGACGTCGTCGAGCAGATCACCGGTGTGGTCCAGCGCGAGACCGTCCCCGACGATGTGGTGCGCCGCGCCGAGCAGGTCGAACTGGTCGACATCACCCCCCAGGCGCTCCAGCGACGCCTCGCACACGGCAACGTGTATGCCGCCGAGAAGATCGATGCCGCCCTGCGCAACTACTTCCGCGAGGGCAACCTGACCGCCCTGCGCGAAATCGCCCTGCTCTGGCTCGCAGACCAGGTCGACGTCGCTCTGGCCAAGTACCGCGGCGACCATGCCATCACCGCCACCTGGGAGGCCCGCGAACGGGTCGTCGCGGCCGTCACCGGCGGACCCGAATCCGAAACACTGGTCCGGCGCGCCAGCCGAATCGCCGGCCGGGCCGGCGCCGAACTGATGGTCGTGCACGTCGTACGCGGCGACGGACTGACCGGTGTTTCGGCGCCACAGATGACGAAGGTCCGAACTGTGGCAGAGAGTGTGGGAGCGAGCGTGCACAGCGTCGTCGGCGACGACGTACCCACCACACTGCTCGACTTCGCGCGCGAGGTGAACGCCACCCAGCTGGTGATCGGTACATCCCGCCGCTCGCGATGGGCACGCATCCTCGACGAGGGGATCAGCTCGGCGGTCGTGCGCGACTCGGGCAGGATCGACGTGCACATGGTCACCCACGAACACACGAGCCGCGCACCGAAGATGGCACTGCTGGGCCGCCACGACCACCGTCTGCAGTCCTGGATCGCAGCGGTCCTCATCCCCTTTGTCGCCACCGCCCTGATGGCCGGAGTGGACCGACTGTCCGGAGTGGCCGGCCAGAACGCGTTGTTCTTCGTGGTCATCCTCGTCGTCGCACTGTTCGGTGGCGTCGGCCCGGCCATCGTTGCGGCCCTGCTGTCGGGACTGCTGCTCAATTTCTTCTTCACCGAGCCGCGTTACAGCTTCACCATCGCCGAGCCGGACAATTTCGTCACCACCGTTGTCCTTCTCGTCGTTGCCGTGGCCGTCGCCGCATTGGTCGACGCCGCCTCCGCCCGGGCGCGCGAGGCCCGGCTCGCTTCCCAGGAAGCCGAGTTGCTCGCCTCGTTCGCCGGCGCCGTGCTGCGGGGTGCCGATCTTCCCCAGTTACTCGAGAAGGTCCGGGAAACGTACACCCAGGACGGTGTCAGTCTCCTTCGCAGTGACCGTAATTCACCCCAGGTGCTGGGGACGGCCGGGGCGGCGCCACCGATGTCCCTGCACGCCGCCGACACCGCCTGCGAGGTCGACGACAGCGCCTATGCTCTCCTACTCGCCGGACCACAACTGCGTGCGCGTGACCGGCGGATTCTCACCGCTGTGGCCGGACAGGCCGCCGCACTGGTACGGCAGCAAGAACTCGCCGCAGAAGCCTCCCATGCGTCGTCTCTGGCCGAAACCGATCGTCTACGGCGATTGTTGCTCTCTGCGGTGAGCCACGATCTGCGAACCCCGTTGGCTGCCATCAAAGCCTCGGCCTCCAGCCTGCGCAGCACCGATATCGAGTTCTCCCCCGAGGACACCGCGGAGCTGCTCGCGACCATCGAGGAATCCACCGATCAGCTCACCGCTCTGGTATCGAACCTGCTCGACTCGTCCCGGCTCGCAGCCGGAGTCATCACTCCCGTGGTGGCTCCGGTCTACCTCGACGAGGTGATCCATCGAGCCCTCCTCACCCTGACGAACGGAGAGTCGGAGCTCTCCCGCACAATCCGTGAACGCATTCACATCGACGTCGGTGAGACCACGGTCGCTGCAGACGGCGCACTGCTCGAACGGGTCGTGGCCAACCTTCTCGACAACGCACTGCGCTATGCCCCCACCGGCCCGATCCGCGTCGAATCCATCACCTCCGACGGCCGCACGGTCCTCACCATCGCCGACACCGGCCCCGGCCTTCACCACAAGGACACCGATACCTTTCCCCGGGCAGGAGATCACCGTGCCACCGGCGGCGCCGGACTCGGTCTGACCGTCGCCCGCGGATTCGTCGAGGTCATGGGTGGAAATCTCACTACCACCGACACGCCCGGCGGCGGCACCACCATGGTCGTCGACCTCGCCGCCGCACCGGTCGAGGTCCGCCCGTGACCCGCATCCTCGTCGTCGACGACGACCCCCAACTCCTTCGCGCGTTACGCATCAACCTCGCTGCCCGCGGATACGAAGTGCACACTGCTGCCGACGGACGTACCGCTCTTCGTGCCGCCGCGCACCAACAACCCGACGTGATCGTGCTCGACCTGGGTCTGCCCGATCTCGACGGCATCGAAGTCCTTGCGGGTCTCCACGGTTGGTGCTCTGCCCCGGTCATCGTCCTCTCCGCCCGTACCGACGCCGCCGACAAGGTCGCCGCCCTCGATACCGGAGCCGACGACTACGTCACCAAGCCTTTCGGGATGGAAGAGTTTCTCGCCCGGATCCGAGCTGCCGCCCGACGGGCCAGCGCCTCCCCGGCTCCTTCCACCCCCGTGGTGGAAACCGACGCCTTCACCGTCGACCTGGCGGCGAAGAAAGTCACCCGGGACGGTACCGACGTCCACCTCACCCCCACCGAATGGGGACTGCTCGAAATCCTGGTCGCTCACCGCGGCACACTCGTCAGCCACCGCGAACTGCTGAGCGAATTGTGGGGACCGTCCTACCTCACTCAAACCCATTACCTACGCGTCTATCTCGCTCAACTGCGCCACAAGCTCGAACCGGACCCCGCCCACCCACGCTATCTGCTTACCGAACCCGGACGCGGATACCGTTTCGAGCCGTGAACGTAGTAACCACACTGCTGGGCGTTCGTCCACACTTTCCTCGATCGCGGGGGCGAGCAGGTCCTGCTGGAAGGACGGAGCCGCGACGTGCCGTGCGGGATATACCTTGATCTCGACCTTTCTCATCCCGCTACCGAGTGCGAAGCGGCGCAGCCACAACTCCTCGGCCCAGAGTCGAGCGGTACGCAGGGCAGGGCAGGATGTCACCTGCTCCTACGTCGGTCCCTACACCGACAACCCCGTGTGTGTGGGGGTGGTCGTGCTTCCGGTCGCGGTCTCGAATAGTCTGTGCGATGCCCCCACGGTCGCCGCAAGGTGCGGGTACTTCTCAGCGAGCGGGGCCGGGCATCGCACTCGGCACTGGCACCACGCATCCGTGAAGTCGAAAGGACCCTCTTCGAAAGAGGAGCCGAATGCCTTCGCATCCAAAGTAATACGACAGGGGCCCTACACAACGCGTCGGCGCGGTTTCTGCCATGGAACCGAGTTCGAAACCGAGGACTTCCTCGACGGGCGTGCCCGTCAAGCCCGAGGTGTGCGTCCCATCGTGTAGAACTCGACGTTGGGCATCATCCCCGTCACGCTCGCCATGCGGTTACTCAACCCGAAGAACGCGGTGATCGCCGTGATGTCCCATGCATCCTCATCGGTGAGGCCGTGTGCGTGCAGGGCTTCGAAGTCGTCATCGCAGATCTCGTGCGAACGCGCGTTGACCTTGGTAGCGAAATCGAGCATCGCACGTTGACGTGGCGTGATGTCGGCGAGGAGATAGTTCGTTGCGACCTGCTCGGCGACAGTCGGTTTCTTCTCGTAGACGCGGAGAATCGCTCCGTGTGCGACGACGCAGTACAGACATTTGTTCGCAGCGGAGATGGTCGTCACGATCATCTCGCGATCACCCTTCGTCAGTCCCGATTCCTCGCGCAGCATGATCGCGTCGTGATACGCGAAGAACGCTCGCCACTCGGCGGGACGACGCGCGAAAGCCAGGAACACGTTCGGCACGAACCCCGACTTGTCCTGTACCTCGAGGATGCGCTCGACGATGTCCTCGGGCAGATCCGCGAGTTCGGGTAGCGGGTAGCGTTCACTCATAGCCAGAAAGTTAATCATAATTAACCGAACTTTCAAGTGTCGCCTTTCGCAATCCGGGCAGGCGTGGACATCACCCCGACCCTGAACCACGACGGCACTACGCGCGGATCGACATGGCCCACCCTGGCAACTGCGCGGAAGGAAGCGGCGGGTCGGCGCACCCGAACCCGGGTAGGAATCACGAAGACCGGCCGTGCAGCAGCCCTCCCGCGAGATCCAGGTTTGTGTGTCCGCTCAGCCAGGCACCGAAGACCTCTCTCGTGCAACGAATGTGATACCGGCGAAACGCGATCCAAGATCGATTCGGAATCATCACCCAGTTGATCCCGAACGTCCGGCGCTCCACTTGCCGGACACCTCGGCCCGCAACGTGAACGAACGCACCGCGTTCGCGGCGGTCGGTGCGCCTTCCCCCTCCTCGGCGAGTGGGGCACCGACATGGCCACCGTTCCCCGCACCGTTCGCTTCAACTGTTCAGAATCCGGACAGTTGCCGAAACCCGGGGTCGACCACTATTACCTGCATCACATCTGTGTGGGTACGTTGGAGGGGTCGGCGTGGGCCGCTTCCTTCTGCATCGGACCGGAGCGCGGAGAGGACACGCGATGACGAATGGGCGACGCCGACCGATTCGACCACACATCTGTCGGTCCGGACGTCCGGTCGGCGGACTCCCCGTGACGGTAATCAGCAGGATTTGCACACTCGGTACCTCGCGCTGTCACCAGAACCGGTCGGCCGGAGGCAACTGGAAGGAGAAGGGCGATGCACACCTTGCGCCCGGAGATCGAACTGTCCTGGAAGCGCTCGCAGCTCAGCGGTATCGATCCGGCACGAGTGCCCGAGCCCACTCTTCTCGACCCGTCGGATTCGGCTGGGCGGTTGTTACGGGCCGCCCGACCGGTGCTCGACGACCTCCGGGTACAACTGGCAGGTACGGAATGTGGGATCCTCCTCGTCGACCGTAACTGCTGCGTCGTCTCGCGGATGTTCGACTCGGACGCCATGAGATCCGCAATGGAGGATGTCGGGGTACTACCAGGCGTCGCACTGTCCGAAGAGACATATGGCACGAACGCGCTGGGCACCCCACTCGAAGTACGTCAAGGCCTCATCGTTCACGGCGACGAGCATTTCCTCGAACCGTTCAGGCAATTCAGTTGTTACGGTCACCCGATCGTGCATCCGGTCACGCGCAGAATCGAAGGCATCCTCGACATCACTTCGACCGAGAAGACGGCCAATCCCCTCTTCGTGCCTTTCCTCGCACGAGCCGTCCGGGACATCGAGGCACGTCTGCTCGAGGGGGCACGCGAGTCGGATCGCCGCGTGGTCGACGCATTCCAGATCGCAGCCCGCCAACGCGGCGTGGCCGTGGCGGCCATGGGACAAGACGTCATGCTCACCAACAAGGCCGCCGTCGAACTACTCGAACCGGGTGATCATGTGGCGCTGCGCGCACTTGTGGAGGACGTGCCGCCCGGAGAGTCGCGCACACTCGACTTCGCGCTCTCCAGCGGTGGATACACCGAGCTTCGCATCAGTCGTGTGGCCGGCACCGAAAGCGGTGCACTGTTCCTTCTCGATGTCGACGAGACCCGAGCGCCCGTACGTCGGCGGGCTACGTTGCAGGACGCGACCTCTCGGTTGAGATCCCGCCTGGCCGAATTGCGTTCCAGTACCGGCTCGATTGTGATTTTCGGCGAGGCAGGAAGCGGGCGGAGTTGGGCTGCACGAGAGTGTGCGGCGGATCCGATGTGGGCCATCGACGCCGCCCACGTGGTGGCCGAAGGCGAGAGTAAGTGGTCTGCGAGGCTGCTCGAGCACGTCGAGACAGGACCCGAGCACGTCCTGATCGAACACGTCGACCTTGCCCCTGATTCCATCCTCGCGCTGCTGGCGTCTCTCGCTTCACGCGTTGACGGACCGAGATTCGTGTTCACCGCCGATCCCGCCGACACCGTCCGCCCCGCCGCCCGGGAGCTGTTCGCCCGTTGCGGCGCGCACGTGACGGTGCCGGCTCTACGACAGCGGATCCGTGAACTTCCGGCGCTCGTCGCTGCGCTTTCGACCGAGCTCGGACGTTCGGAGATTCGTTTGGGGCCCAGTGCATTGGCAGCACTGTCGGAACACACGTGGCCGGGCAATCTCGTCGAACTGCGCGCAGTCCTCAGCGCCATTTCCGACAAGGAAGGCGCGATGATCCGGGTCGAGGACCTGCCCGAACCGTATCGTGCACCTGCTCGGGTGGCTCGTCTGGGCGGCCGCGAACGCGCCGAGCGGGAAGCGATCATCGAAGCATTGCAGGAAAGCGGCGGTAACAAGGTGCATGCGTCCGCCCTCCTCGGCATCAGCCGCACAACGCTGTACAGCCGGATCCGGGCTCTCGACATCAAGATGTGACCGATTGCTGTCCAATGCTTGAACAGTTCCGCCACCTCTTCGGGAGGCACGATGAACGTGTTCCACATCATATGCATCACCCCCAGGAGGTTGTGGCATGACAGGTGTTGCCGAGCAGTCGGTTTCAGCGAAAGTTCGTGATTTCCTCGCCGGTACCAAATTGCTGTACATCGACGGCCGTTTCGTCGATGCAGCATCCGGTCGCACGTTCGTCACGTACGATCCCGCCACCGGCGAGCATCTCGCCGACGTCGCCCACGGTGAAGCCGCCGACATCGACCGCGCCGTCCGGGCCGCACGCCGCGCATTCGACGAGGGACCGTGGGCCTCGATGAAGCCGAACGAACGTGAGCGTCTCATCTGGCGGGTCGGCGATCTGCTCACCGAGCGAGCTGCCGATTTCGGCCAGCTCGAGGCTCTCGACAACGGCAAATCCGCTGCGATCGCATCGGCTGTCGACACCGCGTGGGCAGCCGACGTCTTCCGGTACTACGCCGGCTGGGCCACCAAGATCGAGGGCAGTACGGTCAACGTCTCCATGCCGTTCGCGCCGGGCGGTCAGTTTCACGCTTACACGCTGAGGGAGCCGGTCGGAGTCTGCGGGCTGATCGTACCGTGGAACTTTCCCCTGCTGATGGCGTCGTGGAAGCTCGCACCCGCTCTCGCAGCCGGCAACACTGTAATCCTCAAACCCGCCGAACAGACACCGCTGACCGCACTGATGCTCGCCGAAATCTTCGAGGAGGCAGGCTTCCCGCCCGGCGTGGTCAACGTGGTACCCGGCTTCGGTGACGCAGGGGCCGCGCTGTCAGCGCACGAAGACGTCGACAAAATCGCCTTCACAGGCTCCACCGAGGTCGGAAAGAAGATCGTCGACGCGGCCCGAGGCAACCTCAAGAAGGTCACCCTCGAACTCGGCGGTAAGAGCCCGAATATCGTCTTCGCCGACGCCGATTTCGATGCAGCCGTGCAAGGCTCACTCAACGCATGGCTCTTCAACCACGGCCAGTGCTGCGTCGCCGGCACCCGCCTGTACGTCGAGAACACCATCTTCGAACGTTTCACCCAAGCAGTCGCCGAGGCCGCGAGCAAAGTCAAGATCGGTCCGGGTCTCGACCCCACGACCGAACTCGGTCCGCTCGTGTCGCAGGAACAACTCGACCGGGTCACCGGCTACCTGCGCGACGGGCTCGCGGACGGCGCGCGGGCCCTGACAGGTGGTCGGCGCTGGGGCGAGACCGGATACTTCGTCGAGCCCACCGTCTTGGTCGACGTGAAGCCGGAGTTCAGCGTCGTGCGGGAGGAGATCTTCGGGCCGGTCGTCGCCGCGATGCCGTTCGATGCCGATGACGGCATCGTCACCGCCGCCAACAGCTCGATCTACGGCTTGGCTGCCGGCATCTGGACCCGTGACATCTCGAAGGCACACCGCACCGCGCGTCTTCTGAAGGCCGGATCGGTATGGATCAACCAGTACAACGGCTTCGATACGGCCATGCCGTTCGGTGGCTACAAGCAGTCCGGCTGGGGTCGCGAACTCGGTGGGGCCGCCATCGACCTCTACACCCAGACCAAAGCCGTCAACGTCGCGCTCTGACATCCCCGTACCCCGCACTCAACAGGAGAGCACATATGAAGACCAAGGCTGCTGTTCTACTCGAGGCCGGAAAGCCCTTCGAGATCATGGAACTCGACCTGGACGGCCCCGGGCCCGGCGAGGTACTCATCAAGTACACCGCGGCGGGACTGTGCCATTCCGATCTGCACCTGACCGACGGCGACCTCCCGCCGCGCTATCCCATCGTCGGCGGCCACGAGGGCTCGGGCATCATCGAGGAAGTCGGACCCGGTGTCACGAAGGTCAAGCCCGGCGATCACGTGGTGTGCAGTTTCATCCCCAACTGCGGGACCTGCCGATACTGCGCCACCGGCCGACAGAACCTGTGCGATATGGGCGCCACGATCCTGGAGGGATCGATGCCCGATGGAAGCTTCAGATTCCGCTCCGGTGAGTTGGAATTCGGCGCCATGTGCATGCTCGGGACATTTTCGGAGCGGGCCACGATATCTCAGCACTCGGTCGTCAAGGTGGACGACTGGCTGCCCCTCGAGACCGCGGTTCTCGTCGGCTGCGGCGTCCCCTCGGGATGGGGGACCGCTGTGTACGCCGGCGGTGTCCGGGCCGGTGACATCGTTGTCGTCTACGGCATCGGCGGTCTCGGTATCAACGCGGTGCAGGGTGCGGTGCAAGCCGGAGCACGGTACGTGGTCGTGGTCGATCCACTCCCCTTCAAACGGGAAACCGCGCTGAAATTCGGGGCCACCCATGCCTTCGCCACTGCAGAGGAAGCCGCAGCGAAGGTGAACGAGCTGAGTTGGGGCCAAGGAGCGGACCAGGCGCTGATCCTGGTAGGTACGGTCGACGAAGAGGTGGTCGCGGCTGCGACCGCCGTGATCGGTAAGGGCGGCACCGTCGTCATTACCGGCTTGGCCGATCCGACCAAACTGACCGTGCACGTGTCCGGCGCCGATCTGACGCTGAACGAGAAGACAATCAAGGGGACGCTGTTCGGGTCGGCCAACCCGCAATACGACATCGTCCGACTGCTGCGTATGTACGACCAGGGCGAGTTGAAGCTCGACGAACTCGTCACGACACGCTACTCACTCGAAGAAGTCAACAAGGGGTACGAGGATCTGCGCGCCGGCAGGAACATTCGCGGCGTCATCGTGCACGAGCGGTAGCGGACCTGCCCACCCGCACGCACGTGCGGGACCCTCTGCCCCGGCACACCGGTGATCTCACCGGCAGGCCGGGGCGGAGGTATCTTCGCAGCAACCGTGCTCATTTCGCCCCATGACGGGAGTCAGGTTGTCTTCGCGGCCGATTACTTCCAGTACGCCCGATACTCGACGGCCGCCTTCGCAAGCCCGTGAGTGTGACTGAGGGTCTTGACGATCGAGCGCGTGGTGTGGCCAGGCAACCGATGGGGGTGCAGGCTCACACCGAGATTCGTCGACATCGAAGCCGATTCCCACACAGTGCGCTTCGTCCGGCGAGGGTCGTGTTTGCCTGATCTACCTCACGGAGAACGACCAACGCGCGAGCTGCCCGCGCCGGACACCGGCCGATCGCCACGTGCACCTTCTCCGACATTTCACTGACACCCGCATCTGCGCAGAGGCCGGGACCGGCTTGTCCATCCCAGGACAGTACCCGGCTCACACGGCCAGAATTCGGGGTAATCATCTTTCTGGTAGCGCTGACAATCCTCGCCCGTTCCCGAAGCCTGGCGCCGATGGGACGTATGGACCGACCCGACGAAATCGCCGAGCTGATCGCCTGGCTGTCGTCGAACGGTCCGAGCTTCTCCACCGGTGCCGTGTACGACGCGAGCGGTGGGCGCGCATCGTACCGACACTCTTCCTCGCATCCCGGGTCGAAGCACCGTCGTGCGCAATCGGGACAGGGGACCCGGTCCGCGACGGGCGTCTGCGACGCACCTGCCGGAACAAGAGGCGGCGTTGCCTTCTTGTATCCAAGATGTATTCTTGTCTGGTGGAGGAACGCGGGACTCCAGGACCTACCGAACGACACACAGGACGACCATTCGTAAGCATGTCGCGCCTCCCTGCCACGAGCGCAGAGTCGCGAACCCGACGGAGTTGCGAGCGATCGATTCTCCACGCACACAGTTGCTCTCGCAGAGAGAACGACACTACGCACAAAGACCTCGAGAGGTCCGTGCGCCCCAGCACGTCACTCCGGCAACCATGCCGCCTCAGCGAGCACCCGAAAGGACCACGCAGTGCCGATGCCTCCCCACGGGGTGACGCAAGTCAAGCTGATCACCGCGCAGCTGTTCTCCGGAGCCGGAATCGCATCCGGCTACGCCGTCGGTGGCCTGCTCGCCGAACAGATCACGGGGCGGACCGCGATGGCCGGATTCGCGCAGATGAGCGTCATCCTCGGTGCCGGGTTGATCGCCTACCCTTTGGCGGCGCTCGCGGCACGTACCGGACGACGCAAAGCCCTGACCCTGGGGTTCGGGATCGGCACCCTCGGCGCCTCGGTTGTGCTCGCGGGCGTGGCGATGGGGTTCCTGCCACTGTTCATGCTGGGAATGATGATGTGCGGATCGGCGACTGCAGCCGGGCTGCAGGCGCGGTACGCCGCTGTCGACGTCGCCGGTCCTGCGGCGACCGGACGGGCGATGTCCCTGGTGGTATGGGCAACGACCATCGGGTCCGTGCTGGGTCCGAACTTCACCGGCCCCGGCGCACATCTGGGCGAAGCGCTCGGAATGCACCCGCTGGCAGGGCCCTACCTGATCTCGATGGCCGCCTTCGCCCTTGCAGCTCTGGTCGCATCGACCCTGACGAGCGCGCCCCGCGCAAGCACCATGCAGTCGACCCGGACCGTCAAGGACGACGACGGAGCCCACGACGGTGCTGCAGTCGGCGACACGACCGTCGATACACCGCCGCTCGGCCTCATGGATGCACTGCGTTTCGTTGTGGTTCAGCCGATTCCGCTGTTTGCGATCGTCACGATCGTCACCGGTCAGATGATGATGACGAACGTGATGGTGATGACACCGGTGCACATGCATCACCAGGAATTCGACCTCGGAGCCATCGGTCTCGTAGTGAGCATTCACATTGCCGGGATGTACGCGCTCTCACCGATCTTCGGATGGATGTCCGACCGCTGGGGGCCGGGAACCGTGATCGCGTCCGGGGTCGCCGTCTTCATCGCGACGATCACGCTCGGCGTCGTCGACGCCCTGGCCCCGGTGTCATCGATGCCGTTGTTGACCACCGCGCTACTGCTCCTCGGCGTGGGATGGTCGATGTTTCTCATCGGCGGCTCGGCGTTGCTGACGGCTTCGGTGCCGCACCATGCGAAGGTCACGCTGCAGGGCGTCTCCGACTCCGCGATGAACCTGGGCGGAGCACTGATGGCTGCCATGGCCGGCACAGTGTTGGCGGCAGGCGGCTTCCTGTGGATCAACCTCATGGCTACCGCAGTTCTGCTCATCACTCTGGCATTCGCGGTCAGAGCGGTGCCGCTGATGACGTGGCCCGGCCGAGCAACACCATCCGCCCCGGACGACCACCACCTCGAAGGTGCAGAGCGGTGAACCTCCTTCCCCACAGAGCGGCAACCATCCGCACACCTTCGCTGGGCATCGAGCCCGGGCGAGGAAGCGGCATCAGAAGAACACCACGCACATGATCTGCGCTGCCCTACCGGCCTCGCGAGCGCGGCCTCTGTGGAATCCGTTCCCAGCACATGCATCGCCGAGCCGGATGGTTCCGATCGCTACGCTCGACAGTCCCAGATGAATCCGTCTCGGATTCGAGTCGAGGACGAGGAGACGACGATGACCGCCGGCCCGAACGAGAGCCCCAGTGCCTCCGAGCGTGCCTATCAGGTGATCCGCGATCACATCCTCGACGGCACCCACGCCCCCGGCACCATGCTCGGTGAGAACACGCTGGCGGCCGATCTCGGGGTGAGCCGTACACCTGTGCGTGTCGCACTTGCGCGCCTTCAGGACGAGGGGTGGATCTCCATCTACCCCAAACGTGGTGCCTTGGTGCAGGGAATGAGCGAGCGGACCGTCGCAGAACTCGCCGACGCCCGGTTCGTCCTCGAGACGACGGCGGTGGATCGAGCCTCCGGTGAATTGCGTCAGCGCCTGGCAGAACGCCTCGAACATTCCATCGACGAGCAACGCGCTGCCTTCGCCGGCAAGGACGTTCGTCGATTCATCGACCTCACGCTCCGGTTCCACCGCGGGTTCGTGGAGGCAGGAGGCAACAGCGTCCTGCTCGAGCTCTACGACCAGCTTTCCGACCGGCACCGGTTCGTGCTCTTCGCATCGGGTGAGCACTTGCTCACGCGCTGCGCCGACATCATCGCCGAACATGTCACACTCGTCGAACACCTCCGAGCGGGCAACGCAGCCGAGTTCGCAAGAACGCTACGCGGTCACATCGCAGAGAACGCCCCGGCAGCAGCGGTCGGCCGAGACATGATCGAGTTCACCCCCTCCATCCACCAGTAGAAATGCGGGAAGCCGCAGCTCGACACGGCCGACCGGTGCGCTCCGGGGCCTGAAGAGGCAGGACCGGGCGGAAACCGATTCGATATTTCGAACAGGTATTCCGTTGGATCGGCACCTTCGACCCGCCGGCCCGGGCTCGCATGCACCCCGAACACGATCACCGAATCCCTCGGATCGGACCGTAGCCGTCCAGCGGGGCCGGAACGTAGTGGACTCCGGTCGAAAGACACCCGATTTTGACTGATCAACACTAATCTTGAACACTGTTCAAGTGATCGACACCGAAGTACTCATCGTCGGTGGCGGCCTTGCCGGACTCGGCGCCGCCCACTACCTCACCCGCCGCGGACGGACAGTCCACGTCCTCGAACGCAGCAGCGGCCCCGGTGGCACCTGGCTCGAGAACACCTATCCCGGTTGCGAGTGCGATATCCACCCCGCCCTGTACTCCTACTCGTTCACGCGACTCCCCGGCTGGATCAGCGGACGGGCCGATCATCACCAGATACTCCGCCACAGCCGACTCCTCGCAGACCGGATACACCGATCCGCGCGCGTCGACTACGACACCGAGGTCACCGACTGCCACTGGAACGACACCGACGCGCGGTGGCACGTCCACACCCGCTCCGGAACACTCCACCGCGCCCGCTTCCTCGTCCTGGCGACCGGCGCACTGAACGTCCCGCGCATCCCACGCCTACCCGGCTCCTTCGCCGGTCCGGTCCTGCACACCGCCCGCTGGAACCACGACCTCGACCTGCGTGGCGCCCGCGTCGGCGTCATCGGCACCGGCGCCAGTGCCGCCCAACTCGTCCCCGCCCTCATCGACCACGCCGGCCGGGTCACGGTGTTTCAACGCACCCCCGCCTGGGTCCTGCCCCGAGCGCGTACCCGGGTGCCGCTGCCCTACCGTGCACGCCGGACCGTCGAATATTGGCGCAACGAGACACTCCTCCCCGCCCTGACCGGCTCGAAACGTCGCCGCGCCGCCCTCGAGGCGCGGGCTCTGCGTCACCTCCACGCCCAGATAGCCGACCCCGTCCTGCGTCGAGCGCTGACGCCCTCGTACCGGATCGGCTGCAAACGCATCATCTTCTCCGACACGCTCTACCCCGCCCTGTGCCACCCCACCACCACCCTCGTGACGTCACCCCTCACAGAACTCGCAGCAGACGCCGTCCGCACCGCAGACGGCCGGCGGCACGAGATCGACGTGCTCGTCCACGCCACCGGATTCCACGTCTCCGCCGCTTTGATGCGATTGCCCATCCACGGCCGAAACGGGGTCAGCCTGCAAGAGGTCTGGGCTCGTGACGGTGTCACAGCGCACTTGGGCACCACCGTGGCCGGTATACCCAACGCGTTCATTCTCGGAGGACCGAACACCGGAGTGGGACACACCTCGGTGCTCTTCATGCTCGAAAGCCAACTCCGTTACGTCGCTGCCGCACTCGATGAAACCGACCGCACCGGTGCCGATGCACTCGTCGTACGTGAACAAGCACAACACCGATCCACCACACGCATCCACCACGACTCGGCTGCAACGACCTGGACCCGAGGCGGCTGCCGCAGTTGGTATCTCGACCGTGAAGGAATCAACCGCTCCCTGTGGCCGGGAGCCACCTGGCGCTACCGGTTGCACACCCGCGCATTCGATCTCCACAACTACACATCGATCCGGGCGTCCACAGGGGGCAGCGACGGCATCGAACAAGCCGAGCCCGGTCGCCAGAGGGATGAGAACGGCTCCGCAGCCGGAAACTGACCTCACCTTCCTTGCTCACGAGCTGCCCGCAACAGACTGTCCATGCGGCCTCACCGACCGGTCGGACCGCGGCGGCCGGACACCACTGATCGACCTCGAGGTACCCGCGGCCGTTGCCGGTCGGGCCCGGAGCACGAGTGGCCGGATACAGGCACTCGAGCGCGGCCTGCTCGTTGCAGGAAATGCCCACGGGCACGGAGCGCCCGCCGAGACCGAGGGCTGCTGATGACGGCATCCCTCGGCATGCCCGGTGCGCCGTCCGCGGTGAACCTTCGTCCGGACCCGACCCGGAAGTCATTCGAGGGTGAAGAGCTGTTGCGCGGTGGCGGCGTAGGCGGTGTCGACATCGACGGCCAGCAACGCTTCGACCGGACCGACCACTGCTTTCTGTTCCCATGTTCGGCCGGTGTCGCTGCGCCAGGCGACACCTTCGGTGTCGACACCCCATAGGGATCCGTCGCCGGCGGCAGAGAGCAGCATCAGTCTCGGCGCATCGGGAACGGCGGTGAAAGTGCGGGCGGAATCCGAACTGTGCTGCAACCCGTCGACGGTGGCCGCCCAGACGCCATCGTCGTTGACGGCCAGGGCTGCGGCGACCAGGGGGGCTCCGGAACTCCAGGTGACGCCGGCGTCGGTGGACACCAGCAGTCCGGTGGTGCCGTCGAAACCGACGAGCACCTCTCCGTCGGTGGCCAGAGCGTGGAAGTCCACTTCTCCGACAAGGGATTTCGGTGTCCAGATGTGACCTCCGTCGGTGCTGTCGATCAGCCCGAGCGGGTTCGGAGCGGAACTCGATGGTCCGGGATGTCCGGAGGCGAAGAGTCGATCGGTGCCCGGCACCCCGGTCAGTCCCATGAAGTCGTCGTCGGAGGTACCGATCCGGGTGGTGCGCCCGTCGACGCCGAGGGTGACCAGACCGGTGTGGGTGCCGGCCAGGATCGTGCCGTCGGCCCCACGGTGCAGCCCGTGCAGGTGGTCGAGGGCGGGGGTCAACGTCACCGCGGGCACCTCCGACACCGGAACAGTCCCCGATCGTGTCGGTGTCGTAGCGGGCTGCTGAGTCGAGCATCCGACGAGCACGGTCAGAGCGGCGACGGCGGTGAGCGCACCCCGGTAGGGGCGCGCGAACGATGTCCACATGGAGACAGAGAGACTTTCTCGAAGGGGGTGGGTGCCGCGCCGGTCAGGTGCGGGTCAGGTGGGCGGGGTCGAGGTCGAGGCGGCGCAGTAGCTGGGCGTTGAGGGCGACGACGATGGTCGAGACCGACATGAGCACCGCAGCCACCGCCGGGGAGATCGCAACACCGGCGAAGGCGAGCACGCCGGCGGCCAGGGGCACGGCGATGATGTTGTAGCCGGTCGCCCACACCAGGTTCTGCCACATCTTCCGGTAGCTGGCGTGGGAGAGCTCGATGATCGACAGCACCGCCCGCGGATCGTTCGCCGCCAGCACCACCCCGGCGGATTCGATCGCGACATCGGTGCCGGCACCGATCGCCACCCCCACGTCGGCCCGGGCCAGGGCCGGGGCGTCGTTGACACCGTCACCGACCATGGCGACCGTGTGTCCACGCTGTTGGAGTTCGGTGACCTTCGCGTCCTTGTGTTCGGGCAGCACCTCGGCGAACACCTCGTCGATGCCGAGATCGGCCGCCACGGTGTCGGCGACCTGCCGGGCATCGCCGGTGATCATCGCGACCTTGACTCCGCGGGCGTGCAGGGCGTCGATCGCCTGGCGGGACTCCTCGCGGACGGCGTCCTCGAGTGCGACTGCACCGAGCACCCGATCACCTTCGGCGATATGCAGCACCGAGGCTCCGCGCCGTACCCATCCCTCGGTGACCGCGGTGACGTCGGCGGGTACCGACAGCGCCAGGTCGGTGAGCATGGCGGGGCCGCCGACGGTCACCGCAGTGCCGTCGACGAGCGCCCGAACACCGCGGCCGGGCAGGGACCGGAAGTCGGTGGCGGTGAGCCGCTCGTTTGTCGGGACGCGGGTGTCCGCTGCGTCCACGATCGCGCGTGCGACGGGATGTTCGCTGTCGGCTTCGACCGCGGCGGCGCGGGCCAGCAGATACGACTCGCCGATTCCGTGGGCGGTCGTGACATCGGTGACCTGGTGCCGCCCCTGGGTGAGGGTGCCGGTCTTGTCGAACAGGACCACCTCGACGGTGCGCATGCGTTCGAGCGAGAGCCGGTCCTTGACCAGCACACCGGCTTCGGCGGCGCGTTCGGTGGAGATCGCGATCACCAGCGGGATCGCCAGTCCCAGGGCGTGGGGGCAGGCGATGACCAGCACGGTGACCGTCCGCACCACCGCTTCGTCGATGTTGCCGAGCAGCGCCCACACCGCGAAGGTGAGCAGGCCGGCGATCGCGGCGAAGTAGAACAGAAACGCTGCGGCCTTGTCCGCCAGCGCCTGCGCACGCGACGACGACGCCTGGGCATCGGCGACCATGCGTCGGATGCCGGCCAGGGCGGTGTCCTCACCGAGGGCGGTGATCCGCACGCGCAGGGCGCTGTCGGTGGCGACGGTGCCGGCGACGACGGTGTCACCGCTTCCGCGGGTGACGGTCTTCGATTCGCCGGTGATCATCGATTCGTCGACCTCGGCACGTCCGTCGATGACGGTGCCGTCGGCGGGCACCCGGGCCCCGGCTCGCACGAGCACTACGTCGTCGAGTGCCAAGTCCGCCAGTGACACTTCCTCGGTGCCGTCGTCGGTGATCTTCTCGGCGGTGTCGGGCAGCATCGCCGCCAGCGCGTCGAGTGCGCCCGACGCCGACCCGAGAGCGCGCATCTCGAGCCAGTGCCCGAGCAGCATGATCACGATCAACAGCGCCAGCTCCCACCAGAAGTCCAGGTCGAAACCGCCGAGGCCGAGGGTGGTGATCCACGAGGCGAGGAAGGCGACGCTGATGGCCATCGCGATCAGCAGCATCATCCCCGGTCGGCGCGAGCGCAGTTCGGCCCAGCCGCCGGTGAGGAACGGGGTGCCGCCGTAGACGAAGATCACCGTGCCCAGTACCGGCGGAATCCACATGGTCCCGGGAAAGTCCGGCATGGTGTAGCCGAGCAGCTCGGCGACCATATGGCTGAACCCCACGACCGGTAGCGACAGGACCAGTGACACCCAGAAGCGTCGTCGGAACATCTCTCCGTGCGCGCCGTGTCCGGCGTGCCGATTGTGCCCGGTGTGCTCACCCGGCCCGGCGTGCCGATCGTGCCCGGTGTGCTCACCCGGCCCGACGTGGGCGAGGTACTCGCCGTGCACGTCGTGCTCGTCGGGGGTCGGACTCTGAACGCTGGCGCCGTGCTCGTGCCGGGCGGGCGCCGGGCCGGGGTGGGGGTAT
This sequence comes from Rhodococcus sp. As11, assembly GCF_048957735.1. Taxonomy (NCBI): domain Bacteria; kingdom Bacillati; phylum Actinomycetota; class Actinomycetes; order Mycobacteriales; family Nocardiaceae; genus Rhodococcus; species Rhodococcus sp. As11. Next base: position 31,648 of record NZ_JARDJE010000016.1, on the reverse strand, counting down.
CCCTGGTCCGGGTGCGACATCGAAAGCCTCCTGGGATGGCGGGCCGAGAGAAGACCGGGCGGGGCCGGTTACAGGGTGGTCAGCAGCTCACGCATGGTGTCGATCTCCTGCTGCTGAGTGTCGACGATGGTGCGGGCCATGACCACCGCATCGGGGAACTGCCCGTCCTCGATCTCGGTCTGTGCCATGTCGACGGCGCCTTCGTGGTGGGCGATCATCTGCTCGAGGAACAAGCGGGCCGCGTCGATGCCCTGCGCATCCGCCAACGCCTGCATGTCCTCCTCGCTCATCATCCCTTCCATCTGCATTCCCTCCATACCGTCCATGCCCTCGTTCATGTCCATGCCCGGCATGTCGTTGTTGCTGGTCTCGGGCATTTCGGTGGGTTCACCCCACTGTTCGAGCCAGGACTCGAGCTGTTCGATTTCCGGTCCCTGCGCGGCCTTGATCTGCTCGGCCAGCGCGATGACCTCGGCAGGGATGTTCTCCTTGGCGAGGAGCATGTCGCTCATCTCGATGGCCTGACTGTGGTGCGGGAGCATCATCTGCGCGAACATCACATCGGCGTCGTTGTGGGCCGCAGCCTGTTCTGCGGGCGTGCTTGCCGAGGCCGGCGCGGTCGAGGTAGCGACGGTGGTGCCGGTGTCGGAGTCACTGCAGGCAGCGGCGGTGAACACCACCGCCAGGGCCATGGCGCCGGCGGCAAGGGGCCTCTTGTTCATCAGGGTGTGTTCCTTTCTCGAACGAGCACAGGCATCGTGATGGGACGGTTCGGTACCGCCGGTCGGCGGGGGGCGATCACGCCAGATAGGACACGGTGGTCATCATTCCGGCTTCCTGGTGATAGGCGTTGTGGCAGTGCAGCGCCCATCGGCCGGGGTTGTCGGTATCGAATTCGATCTCGACGGTGCGCATCGGCCCGATGGTGACGGTGTCCTTGCGCAGTCCGGTGTCGGTGAGCGCGAAGGTGTGGCCGTGCAGGTGCATGGGGTGGAACATGTCCGACATGTTGCGCATCCGCATGCGCACCCGTTGTCCTTGGTTGACGTTCAGCGGTGGGACGTCGGGGTGGGCGCGGCCGTTGAGGGTCCACCGGTACGGCGACATGGTCCCGCCCATATCCACGCTGTGATACAGGTCGTGATCACGCTCGGCCAGACGCACATGATCCCGGGGCGCAAGGTCGGTGCCGAGCAGCACCCGCCGGTCCAGTTCATCGGGGCGGGGTTGTGGCGGCAACTCGCCGGCGGCGGTGCGCACCACGGCCTGTCCGTACCCGGTCTTGCCTTCGGCCTGGGCGAACAGGGGAAACACCCCGTCGCCGAGGGTGACCAGCACGTCGAAACGCTCACCCATGCCGATCAGCAGTGCGTCGGTGTCCTGCGGTACGACCGGGAAACCGTCGGTGTGGGTGACCGTCATCCGGTGACCGCCCAGTGCGACACGGAAGGCGGTGTCGGCGCCGGCGTTGACGAACCGGATCCGTGCCCGTTGTCCGGGTGCGGCGGTCAGGACCATCGGATCGTCGGGTACACGCCCACCGACGAGGAAATGGGGATAGCTCACGTCCCCGGCACCCCCGAGCAGCGGCGAGAGCATGGTTTCCTCCCCCATGTCCATACCGCCCATGTCCATGGCGCCGTGGTCCATCCCGCCCGTGGTGGTGTCACCGTTGCCGGTATCGGCACCGATACCGAGCTCGCGGGCCACATCCTCAGGGGTACGTCCGGTGCCGTCGAGCCAGTCGTCGAGCACCACGATCCACTCGTGCTCGTACGCACCCGGATCGGCCGGATCATCGACGATCAGTGCGCCGTAGAGCCCGCGGTCGAGTTGCAGACCGGAATGGGAGTGATAGAAGTACGTGCCCGCATGAGGGACGGTGAACTCGTAGACGAACCGCCCTTCGGCGGCGATGGGGTCCTGGGTCAGCCCGGGAACCCCGTCCATGTCGTTGCTCAATGCCAACCCGTGCCAGTGCGCACTCGTCTCCACCGGCAGCTGGTTGTCCACCTCCACCCGCAGCAGATCCCCGGCACGGGCGCGGATCAGCGGCCCCGGCACCTGGTCGTCATATGCCCAGGTGGACACGATGCGTCCTCCGAGATCCACCTCGACCGGACGCGGCGCCAACCGGGCCGAGACCACCTGCTGGCCCGGGGAGCGGCGCTGCTGCTCGAGACGACGCACCACCGGTGACGTGGCGGACACCGGCACGCCGGTCGCGGCCCCCGACGGGGAACAGGCCGCCAGAACCCCGACGCCGGTCAGCATCGAGCCGATCAGGAAGGCTCGGCGGGGAACCCTAACCACGGGCCTGCTCCTGCTGCTCGCCGGTCGAGGCGGCGCCACCGGGCTGCGTCAACGTCCGTCGGCGGGACACGAATTCATCGGAGGTGATATCGCCACGGGCGAAACATCTTTCGAGCGTCCGCAGTGGATCGTCCTGCTGCTCGGTGTGAGCAGGACCGTCTGCTCGATCGGTGCGGAACAGGGTAGCCACCAGATAGATCGCCACCGCCCAGAACACGAGCGTGCACACTGTCATGACGGTCCATCCCGCCCACCCGATGTCACCGACCCAGCCCATCATGGTCGCCTCCATCCCTCGGTTTCGTACCTTCAGCGTCGGGCATCCACCCCACAGGTTCGGTGGAGGTCGTATGAAGATTTGCTCAAGAAGCCCGCCGCGGCGCCGACTCCTGGACGGTGCCGGCGATGGTGGACACCGTGACGTCCTCTTCCGCTCGCCCACCCGCATCCGGCAGCGACCCGACGACGCCGGTGCGCCCCTCGACCGGTCTGCGGGCGATGATTGTCGAGGACGAACCGCGTTTGGCGAATCTCGTGGGCGCTTCTCGTTGCGCGTCGTCGGATTCCACTACACCGAAGTCAATGCCGGATCGGCGTGCTACATCCCTCGCCACGACTTTCCGGCGCATCGAGACCCTCCGCGCGACTCGCAGTGGCAGATCGTGAGCCCGGCGCCCGTCGGTGGAACCGAGGGCCGCTCGTGGGCCCGTCACACTCCGTGCCGGTTCCGCCACACCGTGCAGCCCCTGTCCGCTTTCCTCTCCGCATCGCCATCTCAGGTGAGGAGCAGAAAGATGGACGGCGTCTCGTCACTCCGGCATATGGTCGTCGAGTTCGAGAGCAACTGCCCGTGTGAGAGCGTCCTCGGCGGGGAGCGCAGCCTGCTCGGCGGGCGAGAGGTCGTAGCGCGATACCGCGATCGGCTGCGTGGTGCCGGCGAGGGCGTACCGGACGACGGACTCGTTCTTGTCCGCGACGAGGAGCATCCCGACGGTGGGCTGGTGCTGCGGTCTGCGCAACCGATCCTCGACCAGCGCGACGTAGAAGCCGAGTTGGCCGGCATCACGAGGGTCGAACCTGGTGGTCTTGAGTTCGATGACCACATACCGGAGCTGTTCGACGTGGAAGAACAGCAGATCGACGAAGAAGTCGTCGCCCTCGACATCGAAGTGGACCTGACGACCGACGAACGCGAACCCGGGGCCGAGCTCACGCAGAGTGTCGATGATGCGCTCGACGAGCCGATCCTCGAGCTGGCGCTCGGCGGCGTCCCCGTCGATGGCGAGGAACTCGAGCGTGAACGGATCCTTGGTGATCTGCTGAGCAAGCTCGGAGTCGGGGCGTTCGAGAGCGCGCGGAAAGTTCGACGGGGCTGCCCCCGCCCGCGCGTGCAGGTTCGTCTTGATCTGGTGAGCCAGCACGGGACGACTCCAGCCGTGTGCGACGTCCTTGGCGCTGTACCACTCGCGTAACTCGACGTCCTCGAGCTTGTCGAGCAACTCGATGACATGTCCCCACGGCAATTGGCCAACGGGTCGTTGGCCGATTGCCGCCGGGTCGGGCCAGGCCTCAGCGAACCTGCGCATGTACTTGAGGTTGGCCGGGGAGAATCCCTTCACTCCGGGAAACTCGGTGCGCAGATCCTCCGAGAGCCGGGACAGGACTTTGCTGCCCCAGGGAGCTGTTTTCTGTCGCTCGATGATCGTCGCACCGATCTGCCAGTAGAGCCGGAGCAGTTCGGTGTTCACCCGGCGCTGGGCCACGTAGCGTGCTCGATGCACGAGCCGTTTGATGCTCTCGAGCGTGTCGGCGTACTCGGACGGGACGGGAGACGACATTCCTCGACGCTAACGGACCGAACCGGCTCTCCGTCCTCCTGGGAGGGTGCGCCTACAGAGATGTCGCCGGATACCTGGCGGGGAGGCTGTCGTCGACGTGGCGATATCGCACATCGGCTACTCGGAGACCGCACCGATGTGGTGGGCGAGCTCGTCGTAGTCGACCTGCCGCAGCGCCGGGGCGCCGGTGACGCGACCTCGACACGGTAGGCCTCGGACCGTGTCGTCACCGAGGCAGTCGGCGGTATTCGGCACACCGATCCTCGATCGAGGTCGTTCGGCCGAGCGCTGCAACGGTCCGGCGGTAGGCGCACATTCAGGCGTAGTGGCAGGCAGGCCCGATCATCGTCCCGCTCGCTCCAGCACCCTGCGTGCTTGCCGAGCGACCGCTTCATCGATCAAGAATCCGGCTTCATCCACAGCAACACCGGACTCCGCCGCCTCCAGGCCGGCCAGCACGGCACGGGCCTTGCATACCTCCTCCGAGGACGGTGTGAACACTCGGCGAACCGGGGCGAGCTGCGCCGGGTGAATGCACGCCCGCCCGACGAATCCGAGGCGCGCAAGGGCGCGCGTATCCGCTTCCAGGGCGTCGCTGTCACGGAAATTGCGTGACACCGCGGCAGGGGGCGGATCGATTCCTGCCGCCACACCCGCAGCGATGACTCGGCTGCGTGCGAACAACAGCGCCGTCCCGTCGTCGTCGACCTCGACACCGAGGTCTGCGGCCAGGTCGACTTCTCCGAGTTGCAGAAACCGCATTCGGGGCGCACGAGCAATGGCCGGTGCGGCGAACACACCGGCAGCGGTCTCGATCAGCGCGGATACCGCAGCATCGGGACAGAGCTCTGTCAGGAGGCCATCGACCTGTTCGACGTCGTGTGCGGATCCCACCTTCGGCAGCCACACCCCCGTCAGCCGCGGGTGCGCGACCGCACGGATGTCCGCCTCCTGCAGCGCTCCCGGGTTCACACGCACCCATACCTCCACGGAACCGGGGGCGAGCGCGGCGATCCACCGAGCTACCGTTTCACGCGCGAGCACCTTTCGATCAGCGGCGACCGCGTCCTCGAGGTCGAGCACGATCGCGTCGGCACCCGAGGCGAGTGCCTTGTCGAAACGCTCCGGACGATCACCCGGGACGTACAGGTAGGTCAACGCCACGCTCATCCGATGACCCCGGAACCGGAGACCAGCGCCTTGGCTATGACTGTCCGCATGATGTCGTTGGTGCCCTCGCCGATCGACATGAGAGGTGCGTCGCGGTACAACCGCTCGACGACGAACTCCGTCGAGTATCCGTAGCCGCCATGGATACGCATCGCTTCGAGGCTCGCGGTGATGGCCGTCTCGGAGGCGAAGTACTTCGCCATGCCGGCCTCCATGTCGACTCTCTTACCCGAGTCTGCCTGCGAAGCCGCCCAATACGTCATCAGCCGGGCGGCCTGCAGATGGGTGGCGATGTCCGCCAGCTTGAGCTGGATCGCCTGGAAGTCCGCGATCGGCTGCCCGAACGCGGTGCGCTCTCGCGCGTAGGACAGCGCTGCGTCATAGGCGGCCTGGGCGATACCGACGCTACGGCCGGCGATGTTGAGCCTACCGATTTCCAGGCCCGACAGGGCCTGCTGCAGACCACGCCCTTCTGTTCCGCCGAGCAATGCGTCGGCCGGCACCCGAATGTCGTCGAGGAGGATCTCGCAGGACTCGGTGCCCTTGTACCCCAGTTTGCCGAGATCCCGTTGCACCTCGAAACCTGGAAGCGTGGTGTCGATCAGCAGGATGCTCATGCCTTTGTGCGCCGGTTCCGCGGACGGGTCGGTCTTCACCAGAACCGGGAGGACGTTCGCGTGCCGGGCGTTGGTGATCCACGTCTTGGCGCCGCTGACGATGTAGTGATCGCCGTCGCGGCGCGCAGTCGTTCGGATTCCCTGCAGGTCCGTGCCCGCGCCGGGCTCGGTGAGTCCGATCCCGGTCCGCCACTCCCCCGTGGCCAGCTTCGGCAGCAGGGTCTGCTTCTGTTCCTCGGTGCCGTGGCGGTTGATCATCCAGCAGGACAGATTGTGGCTGCCGAGAATGCCGGCGATGCCCATCCAACCGCGGGCCAGTTCCTCGTACACGAGTGTGAACGACACCTTGTCGAGGTCGATACCGCCGTACTCCTCGGGCGTGGTGATGCCGAACAGTCCCATGGCCTTCATGTGTTCGACGATCTCGGTGGGATACCGTCCCGATTTCTCCCACTCGTTGGCGACGGGAACGATCTCTTTGTCCACGAAGTGACGTAACGCCTTTCGGAACGCCAGTTGCTGCTCGTCGAAGGTGAAATCCATGATGGCTCCTGGGATGTTCGGTGCACAGGTGGTCAGTGCAGGGGTGCGGGCGCGATGCGGGCCGCGAGATCGAGGACGGCGGTCAGATCCGGCTCGTCGGCAAGCCCGAAGATTCGGTCGGCGAGCTCCGGGGCACAGGAATGATCACCGCAGTTGGCGATGAACTTGGCGAGCAACTGCTGATCGTCGAGGGGGAACGCGGCGGTACCACGGCTACCTGCGACGCGTCCCTCGAATACACGTCCGTCGTCGAGAGTGACGATCGCATGTCCGGATGCCGACGCCGCCGGACCCTCGGTCGGGGCTTCGACGACACGGACCGTGCGAGCGGTCGCGAGCACCGAGTCACGGGCGATCGACGCGCCGGTGTAGGTCGCGACATCGATACGTCCGTCGTGCACGAGCGCAGCGACGCTCCACGGAAGGTCGAACTTGCCGTCGTAGGTGCTGCGCGGTGCGGCCACACCGGCGTTCGGACCACATACGATCGGCACGGAATCCGGATGAACGTGCACCTCGATATCGACCACCTGCGCGGGGTCCACACTCCCAACGCTCAGAGCCGCCGTGACCGCGTCGAGAGTGACATGCATGAGCTGGCAACTCGGGTAGGGCTTGATACCGATGCGGGTCGCTTCCCACTCGGTGCCCAATCCGTCCGTCAACACCGTGAGGTCGGCGGGTCGCTCCGACATCGACGCATACACACCCCGGCGTCCTTCGAGTACCGACGCCGGGCCGCTGGCGCCCGCAGCAGCCAACCGGGCTGCGAGGATCCCGCCCAGTGTGGCCGAGCCGGGGTGCAGAGCCTTGGTGTCGGCGTCGGTATCGAGGAACTCGAGCAACCCTCCACTCGACGAGCCCGCGACACCGAGAGCGTGCACCAGCACCGGAACCGGCAGCCCGGTCAGCTTGCCCGCGACAAGCGCCGCGGCGAACGGGCCGACCACGGCTGTCGCATGGAGGCCACGTCCGTGGAAACCGTGAGGACTGGCGGCCCCGAGCCGGCACGCCGTCTCCAGTCCGATCGCAGCAGCGGTGAGAACGTCCGCTCCCGTGGCTCGAACCTGTTGTCCGACAGCCAATGCTGCAGGAACGGACACCGCAGTGGCGTGGACGAGGGCACCGGCATGAGTGTCGTCGAAGTCCAATGCGTGCACCAGCACCGCGGTCGCCATACCTGCCGCCGGAGCGGAGATCGCCCGCGTCCCGGTCAGCGGCCTGGCTTCGGCCGGACCGCCGAGCGCATCGGCGACCGTCCATGCGGCTCGCCCGTATCCGAGGCGTTGCGCGGCGACGGCGTTACCGACCCCGTCGAGAAGATGTCGCGCGACAGCGTGCCGGACATTCTCGGACAGGTCCGCGACGGTCAGGCCGTGGGCCCATCGGGCGAGGACCGACGACGTCACGCCCGAGCCTCGCTCGTTTGTTTGCCGAAGGCACCTTGGCCGGTCAGCTCCGCAACGCGTTCGGTGCTGTAGCCGAGGTCGCGGACGATCTCGTCGAAATGTTCGTTGCGTAGCGGAGCACGCCGGTACTGCGTCGGCTCGGAACCGAACCGGACCGGGGAGGCGACTTGGCGCACCGTACCGAAGGTGGGGTGTTCGGTCTCGACGAGGAGGCCTCGTGCAAGGGTGTGCGGTTCGGTGAGAGCTTGGGCGACGTCGTTGATCGGGCCCGACGGCACACCGGCCGGCTGCAGGCGCGAGAGCCAGTAGTCCACCGGCTGCGTAGCGAAGGTCTGCTCGAGAATGGGGAGGAGTTCGTCTTGGTTCTCCCCGCGCAGCGCGAAGTTCGCGAAGCGTGGATCGGCGCCCAGGTCGGGTCTGTCGATCGCGACGACGAGGCGTTCCCAGAACTTCTCCTTGGCGCAGCCGACGACGAGCCAGCCGTCGCTGGCCTCGAATGCCTGGAACGGTACGAGGGAGGGGTGCGCCGAGTTCTTGGTGCGCACCGGTTCGAAGCCGGCGTTCAGATGCCAGGTGGCCGGGTAGGTGAGCAGCGACATCGCGGTGTCGTAGAGCGAGACGTCGCAGTCTCCGCCGATGCCGTCCCGTTTGGCGGCGTGGAGTCCGGACAGCAGGCTGATCGCGGCGACGAAGCCGCCCGAGTAGTCCACGAGCGAGAGCCCGGATTTGGTGGGAGGTCCTTCGGGGTCACCGGTGACGCTCATCCATCCCGCGAGTCCTTGCAGAATGTAGTCGTATCCGGGCTCTTCGGCGCGCGGGCCGGTCATGCCGAAGCCGGTGAGGCTGCAGCACACGATGGCCGGATTGAGGTGTTTGAGGTCGTCGTAGGTGATGCCGATTTTCGCCGGTACATCGCCGCGGAGGTTGGAGTAGACGGCGTCGCTGGTGCGGACGAGGTCTTCGAACACTGCGCGACCGGCCGGTGACGACAGGTCGAGCGAAAGGCTGCGCTTGTTGCGGTTGAAAGTTTCGAAGAACAGTGAGTCCTCGCCGTCGTTGTAGGGCGGGACGTAACGTCCGACGTCGCCCCCGACGTTGGGGTCTTCGATCTTGATCACGTCGGCACCGAGGTCGGCGAGGTGGACACTGCCGAACGGGCCCGCCCCGTACTGCTCGAGCGAGATGATGCGGACGTCCTGGAGTGGTTTCACGACAGCGCCCCTTCCGGGTCGGCGGGTGCCGGCAGTTGCAGCGGTCCGCTCTTGGCTTCGGGGAAGTAGTTCTGGCCGATTCCGCTCTCGCGGGTTGCGACCATGACCGACCGTTTCCACGAGATGACTTCGGTGCCATCTTGATTCAGTCCGCGGGTGATCATGGATACGATTCCCGCATAGGGTCGGGATTCGGACCGGCGCAGTCCTGTGCAGATGCTCTCCGCGTAGATGGTGTCCCCTACGTATACCGGGTGCGACATCTTGATATCGGTGAACGCGAGGTTCGAGATGGCGTTCTGGCTCATATCGAGCACCGAAATACCCAGTACCACAGCGACTGTCAGGCCGGAATTGACGATGACCTTGCCGTCGGTGATGGGGTTCTGCGCGGCGAGATGAGCGTTGAAGTGGTTCTGGTTGGTGTTCATCGACAGCAACGTGATCCACGTGTTGTCGGCTTCGGAGATCGTGCGCCCGATGGGGTGCTGGTAGATGTCCCCTACAACATAGTCCTCGAAGAATCGGCCGAGAACAGCCTGATGCACTGCCACCGTGTCTCCTCACATCAGTTCGGCGAGTACGTTCCTTCGAACAATACATCAGACATTTGAAGGGTCAATAGGGCAGAGCGAGGCAATTATCGTCAAATCTGTAACCTTCATCCGCCTAAAAAGCAGATGTTTTATCTCTAGTCCGGACCGCGTCGATCCATCCGGCGATACGAATCACCCAAGTTGTCCAGATGCCGACGCATCAGATCCATCGCCGCCATGGAGTCTCCGGCGGCAACGACATCGAGGATCGCGCGGTGATCGTGATCGACACACTGCCAGAACCCCTCCGGGGCATGCTCGCGCCCGAATCTGCTCGACAGCACCCGGAACACCGGCGCAGTGATCAATTCGAGCAACGGATTGTCGGTCGCCCGCAGAAGAACCAGGTGGAACTGCTGATTCTTCGCGAACGTCTCGGGCCCCTGCAGACTGTGCGGGTCGAAGATCGACGCTTCGAGTTGCTCGAGGTGCTCGTCGGTCCGGCGGAACGCGGCCATGCCCGCCGCCGGCACCTCCATGAGGTTCCGCACTTCCATCAACTGTGCGACGGTGACCGTTTCCGCTGCCGCCATCAAAGCCACACCCGTCTCGAGATGCGCACTGATGTGCCCGACACTCGGCGCGGCGACGAAACTCCCCCCGGTGACACCGCGGGTCGTCGTGATCAAGTTCTGGCTCGCCAGCGAACGCAGGGCCTCACGGATCGTGCTGCGGCCGACACCGAATTCGGCGGTCAGCTCGGCTTCCCCGGGCAACCGGGCACCGGGTTGCAACTCACCGGACAAGATTCGGGTGCGCAGATGCTCCGCGAGGACCGCATAGGCAGGTCCGTTCTTGACGGGTGCGTCCCCGGTCGTCGATTCGGTCACGAGCGTCGACTCTTCTCTCTCGAAAGCTGCGGTGAACGGCCCGAGCCTAACCCGACATTGCGGCCGGGGTAGGTCACCACGCACCCATCCCATACCCGCTAATCATCCGCTCTTTAGGCGCAATTTCCAAGGATCTGACCTGGGCATGCCGGGATTCGAGGCAGATTCGCACCGAAAACATCTGAGGTATTGATTTCTCGGGCGCCCTCAAGCACGATGACCTACATCACCCCTCCCGGTGACCCCCCACCCCAGACTTCGGACCGCCGTACGGCTCGGTCGTCCCCTCCGCTCCTCGCGGGCACCGAAAGATTGGAAGTACTGATGAAGAGAATTGGAGTCGACGTCGGCGGCACGTTCACCGACCTCGTGCTGTGGGACGACGACGGCACCGTAGTGGTCCACAAGACTCCGTCGACGAACCACGACCCGTCCATCGGAACCATGGACGGCATCGAGGTCCTCGCCGAACGCGCCGGCATCGACCCATCCGACATCGACATGTTCTTCCACGGCACCACCGTCGCCACCAACATCGTGCTCGAACACAACGGGTGCAACGTCGGCATGATCACGACCGAAGGCTTCCGCGACCTGCTGCACATCGCCCGCAAGAAGCGCCCCCTCAACTACTCGAACTATCAGGACCTTCCCTGGCAGAAGTGGCAATTGGTCCCACGCCGCAACCGCCGGGTCGTGCCCGAGCGGATCGACGCCGCCGGCAACGTCCTCACACCGCTCGACGAAGACGCGGTGCGCCGAGAAGTTCGCCTGCTCCGTGAACGCGGAGTCGACGCCATCGCCGTCGCCTTTCTGCACTCCTACCGCAACCCCACACACGAAAAACGCGTCAAGGACATCATTCTCGAGGAGTACCCCGAGGTGTTCATCTCGCTCTCCAGCGAGGTCGCCCCGCAGTACCGCGAATACGAACGCTTCTCCACCGCGGCACTCAACGCCTTCATCGGACCGAAGACCTCGCGCTACATCGCCAGCCTGGCACAGAAGGCTGCCGCAGCGCAGGTCGGTGACGACGTGCACCTGATGACCTCCGCCGGTGGTCTCGTCACCTCGCGCAGCGCCAGCGAACAGCCGGTCTCGCTGCTGACCAGCGGCGTGGTCGCCGGACTGCTGGGTGGATGCGCCATCGGCAAGGCCTCCGGATTCCCGAGCGTCATCACACTCGACGTGGGCGGAACCTCCGCCGACATCGGCGTGGCACCGAACGGCGCTCTCCGAATGAAGCACCTCCTCGACACCCGCATCGGCGACTACCACGCCATGGTGCCGATGGCCGAGGTCGACACGATCGGTGCCGGCGGCGGTTCCATCGCCATGGTCGACGAAGGCGGCATGTTCCGGGTCGGACCCCGAAGCGCCGGCGCATTCCCCGGACCCGCCTGCTACGCCCGCGGCGGCACCGAACCGACCTCGACCGACGCCATGGTCATGATGGGCTGGCTGCGCAAGGACAGTTTCCTGTCCGGCACCATGAAGGTCGAACCCGAGCTGGCCCGCACCGCGATCCGGACCCACATCGCCGACAAGCTCGGAACCGGCGTGGACGAAGCCGCGATGGGGATCTTCAAGATCCTCGCCCACTCGATGACCGAAGCGATCAGCCTCCACTCGGTACGCAAAGGCTACGATCCGCGCGACTTCTCGCTCATCGCCGAGGGCGGCGCCGGTCCCCTCTTCGCGTGGCAGATTGCCGACCAACTCGGTATTCCGCGTGTCGTCGTGCCCGGGCACCCCGGCATCACCTCTGCGGTCGGCCTGCTGACCACCGACATCCGGTACGAAATCCCTACCACGGTGTGGACGTCTTCCGCGGACGCGGATCTGAACCTGCTGCGGACCCAGATGGACCGGCTCTCCCGCGAGGCCATCGCTCAACTCGAAGCCGACGGCGTTCCCGCCGAGAACATCTCGCTCGAACGTAGTGTGGATTGCCGCTATGTCGGTCAGGGCTACGAACTGCGGGTCCCGGCACCCGACGGCGAGATCGACGACGTCTGGGTCAAGACCGTCTCCGAGGCCTTTCACGAGGCACACGGGCGGACCTACTCCCAACGTTTCGACGACAAGCCGGTGCAGCTGATCAACATCCGCGTCACCGGTGTCGGCGCCGTACCGCACGTCCGTATCACCGAGATCGACACGGGCACCGCCGACGGTTCCGCGGCGATCAAGACCATGACCCGCGCATTGTTCTGGCGCGACGAAACAGCCGCGCCGCAGTGGATCGACACCCCGGTCTACGACCGCTCGCTTCTCCTGGCCGGCAACACCATCGAAGGCCCCGCCATCGTCGAGCAGTTCGATTCCACGACCATCATCGGCATGAATCAGCACGCCACCGTCGACGCGGTCGGCCACATCATCATCGAGAGGAAGCCCGCATGAGCAAGACCCTGATGCCCAGAACCGGCGTATCGCTCGCGGGCGAATCCCACCGTACGTGGAACGACGTGGAGGTCGACCCGATCACCCTGCGCGTCATCGGCGGTGCACTGCAGTCCATGGCCAAGGAGATGGCGCAGGTCCTCTACCGCATGGCCTACTCGAGCCTGATCCGCGAATCCGAAGATCTCGGCGCCGGCATCTTCGACGTCAACGGCCGCGAACTGTGCGAATCGGATTCGACACCGATGCACTGCGGTTCGATCCCCGCCTACATCCGGGGCGTCAACCGCAGACTCGCCGGCACCTACCGGCCCGGCGATGTCGTCCTGCACAACCATCCGTACCACGGCGCAGCCCACTCCCCCGATTACGGCGTGATCATCCCGATCTTCTGGGAGGGCGAGCACATCGGATTCGCCGGATGCACCGGACACGTATCCGACGTCGGCGGCAACTTCCCCGGTCTGTGCATGGACGTCGTCGACGTCTGGGCCGAGGGCAAACTCATGGATTCGATGAAGATCTATGACGCCGGAGTCCGCAACGATTATCTCATCCAGCACATCCTCGACAATGTCCGCACACCCGAACAGAACCGAGGCGATCTCGAAGCACTCATCGCCTGCGCGCGCATCGGTGAGAAGCGATTCGTCGAACTGCTCGAGAAGTACGGCCTCGACACCGTCATGAGCGCCAGTGAACGGTGGATGGACTACTCGGAGAACATGCTTCGAAGCCGAATCCGCGAGATCCCGGACGGCAGCTACGAAGCACCTGTCGGCTATCTGGACGACGACGGAAAGAACCGCGGTGTCCCCCTCAAGGTCGCCGTGCGTGTGCAGGTCGAGGGAGAAGACATCCTCATCGACCTCACCGGTTCCAACGACCAGGTCCCCACCGCCTTCAACGTGCCTTTCGAAGGATCCGTCCTCCCCGTCGCAGTCGCCGCGATCCGCACCATCCTGCTCGACGAAGACCTGACCGAGGAATTCGTCCCCCAGAACGACGGTTGCTTCCGCCCGGTGAAGGCATACGCACCCGAGGGAACGATCTTCAACCCGGACTTCCCGGCATCGTGTTTCGCGCGGTTCTCCCAGGTGAACCGAATCTTCGACTCCATCAACCTCGCCCTGGCACCCGTGCTCCCCGACCACGCGATCGCCGGGTCGTCGGCAGCACTGTGCGCCATCGCCTACTCCGGTGTCGCCGAAGACGGCGAATCCTATTGGGTCTACATCGAAATCAACGAAGGCTCGTACGGCGGACGTAACGGCAAGGACGGCATGGACGCCGTCGACTCGCTCATGGCCAACACCCGCAACAACCCCATCGAAGAACTCGAACTCAACCACGCCATGCGTGCCCTCCGATACGAACTCCGCGACGAAGCTCCCGCCCCCGGCCAATGGCGAGGCGGCATCGGCAGTGTCCGCAAATGGCTCATGGAGACCGATACCTTCCTCGGCTCCGAAGCCGACAACCGCTCCGACCCGCCCGCCGGAGCGCTCGGTGGCCACGACGGCGTCGCAGGTGCATTCACCCGCAACGCCGGAACGGACCGCGAGGAGGTACTTTTCTCCAAGGTCACCCAGGAAACCATCCGGGAGGGCGAAACCTTGGAGATCAAGCTGCCTTCCGGCGGTGGATTCGGCAATCCGTTCCTCCGTGATCCCTTCCAGGTCCTCAGCGACGTCTGGGACGAATACCTCACCGCGGAGGACGCTCGGCGCGACTACGGGGTCGTCGTCGACACCGACTCGTGGACCGTGGACGAGGACGCCACCGCGGCACTGCGCGCAGGGAGCCCATCCTGAGCGGCACCACAGGTCGGGGGGGGGGGCGGGGCGGGGGGGCGCGGGCGGGGGGGGGGGGGGGGAGGGGGGGGGGGGGGGGGGGGCGGGGGGGCGGGCCCCCCCCCCCGCCCGGGCGGCCGGGCCCCCCCCCGGCCGCCACCCCCGCGGGGGGCCCGCCGCGCGGGGCGCCCCCCCCACCGCTCGTGTTCTCGACGAAACATTGGGCAGCGTCGTCACCTGGATTCACCCCGCGAGCGGTGCCGCACCCGACGGGCCACTGGCGGGTATGAGAATCGGTGTCAAGGACAACATCGACGTCGCCGGCGTCCCCACCACCTGCACATCCCGCTTCTTCGCCGACCGCATCGCGTCCGCCCACGCGGACGTCGTCGGCAGGTTGCTCGCTGCGGGCGCGCAGATCACCGCGAAACTCAACATGGCCGAGTTCGCGGTCGGAGTCACCTCCCAGAACTCCGCCGCGGGCCCCGTTCGCAACCCCTGGGACCCCACACGCGTCCCCGGCGGTTCGAGCGGAGGCTCCGGCGTCGCAGTCGCTGCAGGACTGGTGGATGCCTCCCTCGGCACCGACACCGGGGGATCCGTCCGTCTACCCGCAGCGGCATGCGGTATCACAGGCCTGCGACCGACCTGGGGCTCGATCAGCAATGCCGGAGTCTTCCCGGTCAGCGACGCCTTCGACACCGTCGGTCCGATGGCACGGTCGGTGACCGAGGTTGCCCGCCTCTTCGATGTACTGCGTGTCGCCCCGGCCCCGTCGCCTGCCCCCACTCGACGGATAGGGCTGCCGTCGGTGTTCATCACCGACGACGTCGACGCTGCCATCAGCGACGCAGTCCGAGCGGCGGCACGACAACTCGGAGAACTGGGCTACGAGACAATACCGGTCACCGTCCCCGGTGCTGCTCGCGCACAGGACATCGTGTACACGTTGTTGTATTCGGATCTTGCTGCGCTGCACCGTAACCGAGTGCATTCCTCACCCGAACTGTTCCATCCCGACACCCTCGCACGCGTGTCCTTGGGTCTGTCCATCTCGGACTCCGAGAGAACAGCAGCGATAACCGGCGCAGCGGAGTTCCGTCGCGGACTCCGTGCACTGTTCACGACCGTCGACGCCGTACTGACCCCGACCATGCCGGTCGATGTGCCTCGCATCGCCGGTGGCGACGATGTCGTCGCACGCTCACGCCGACTCGGACAGTTCAGTTATCCCTGGTCCCTCCACGACGGACCCACGCTCGCACTCCCGGTCGGATTCCATCCTCGTTCGGGGATGCCGATCGGTGCTCAACTGACGGCGGCCGCCCACCACGAATTGCTGCTCTTCGAGATCGGTGAAGACTTTCAGAGCACAACGGACTGGCATACCCGGAGACCGCCGCTACACATCACGCGGTGAGCCGCCATCGGAGGGGGCAGAGACCCGTCGAGGCAGAGTGGTGCGCCCCGGTTCCCGATCAGCCGCGCACGGTCACCATCAGGGCCTCCAGGGAATCTGCGGTGTGCAGCCCCAGTGCAGCTCGGACCACCGCTGCTGCACGCTCCGGCGACAGCCTGTTCTCGACGTTGAGATCGAACTTCATCGTGAGTTCCTCGTCGGAAAGCGGATTCGCCGGACCACCACGATTGTGGTCGACCCGAGCCTCGTGCCAGACACCATCGCGAGTGCGTACCCGCAGCACTGCCGGGAACTGATAGGGGTAGATCTCGTCGCACCGGTCGTCGCTGCGGCTGGTGACCAGACCCGCGAGTTCGAGCGTGCGTGGATCCTTCGCGGCCTCGTCGGTGAAATCGGCATGTCCCACTCCGAGTCCCGATCCACCGAGCAGCGCTCGTGCGACGGTGAACGGACCCGAGAACGCTGCATGATATCCGGATTCGGGGGCCGCTTTCGAGGCGGGAGGTTCGGCGATGGTGCGCAGGACCGGTTTCGGAACACCGAGTTCGATCTCCGCGATGTGGGCGGGGTCGAGCCCCTGGCGGACGAGCGTGCGTGCAGCGTCGATCCCGGCGTGGGTGAAGTGGTTGCACGGATACGGCTTGAAGAAGATACCCGGCAGTTCCCAGCGTTCGCCCAGTCCATCCAGGACCTTCGCGGTGTCGGCCCGATCGCCGCAGAAGGCGTGCAGGAAACCGAAACGTCCTTCGATCACGGTGGGCGGTCCGGTGAGGCCGGCGCGAGCAAATTCTGCCGAGGTGACACCGGAATGTGCCGCCCATCCGCAGTGCGCGCGCTTGACCGTGCCGCCGGTGCGGTTGGCTTCGAGCAATCCGGCGCCGAAGCTCGCGGCGATGCCCATGGCGTCTGCGATACCTTCGGCGTCGAGGCCGTACAGCATCGCTGCGGCAGCAGCCGAACCGACGGCACCGCAGATGGATGTCGCGTGCAGGCCACGTTCGAAGAACTCGGAGTTGCCGAGTTCTTCGTCGTAACCGCCCATCCCGAGACGGACCACGATCTCGATGCCCACGCCCGCAGCGTCGAGGACGGCTGCGCCGGAGGCTCCTACCGCTTCACCCACGGCGAGTGCCGCCGGGATCACCGAGGCGGACGGATGCAACACCGACGGCAGGTGGGTGTCGTCGGAGTCCATCGAATGGGCGAGTGTGCCGTTCACCAGCGCGGCAGTGGCGGCCGGAAAACGTTCTCCGGTGCCGATGCCGGTGGCCGCGGCCGCACCGGCCCAGTTGCGTGCCACCTCGATGACGGCACGAGCCGAGGGCTGGTCGTGCGCCGCGAGGGAGTTCCCGAGCAGATCGAGTACCCGCCGCGCGACGTCCTTCCGCAGTTCTGCGGACAGTCCCGTGGTGCGGATGTCGGCGGCGAGGGCGGCGAGCCGACCCACGACCGTTCCGGTCAGGTCGTGTCGGGTCTCGGTGCCGGTCACGAGGCCACCACCGCGACGGGACGGACCGGCGATCCGGTGCCGCCGGTGATGCGCAACGGTGCCATGACGAACGTGAATTCGGTCAGGCCACGCGCGCTGGCGTCTTCGAGGTTCAGATGCTCGATGATGTGAATTCCGTTCTCCACAAGCAGCACTCGATGAACCGGAAGAACGCTGTGTCCCTTCCCCGGGGGGATGTGTTCGAAGGCGGTCGTGTCGGAACCTGCGGCTGCGATGCCGCCGGCCGCGAGCCACCGCCCCGCACCCACATCGGCACCGGGGACGCCGTCCTGCTGGCCGAGATAACGCTGCGGATCGTCGAAGTGCCGGGCCCACCCGGTACGGATCAACACGACATCACCGCGTCGCGGCGTCACCTCCGCGGCGTCGGCCGCATCGCGCAGGTCCTGTTCGGTGACCGCCTGCCCTGCTTCGAGCGAATCGACACCGCGGACCCGGGCCACGTCCAGCAGCAGTCCGCGACGAAGCATGAAGGGGATGGATTCGGCGCCCAGCTGCGAGAACTTCCCACCACGCTGTGCTTCCTCGGCGTCGATACCCCCGTGCAGCTTTCCTTCGTGGCTGACGTGGGAGAGCGCGTCGACATGGGTGCCGACGTGTCCGCCGGTCACGATGATCTCGTTGGATGCCGATCCACCGTCGGGCCGGACCATGTCGCCGTGCCGACGGATCAGCGTCATCCGGAATCCGGGATGGTTCGGTGAGCAGGGCATACCGGTCGTGTGGGGGTGCCCGAGCTCGACGATGTCGACGTCGGTATCGACGACCGCATTCAGCAGTGCGTCGGGACCGGCGATGGTGTGTTCGGTCATGATGTGACTCCTCGTGCTGTGATGGCCTGAGCTCGGTCGAGAACGACGCGAGCGTTCGCAACGACCGCCGGATCGATGAATCTGCCGTTCTCGTCGAGAACCGCGGACTCCCCCGCTGCCGACGACGCGGACGCGTCGTCGACGATTCGCTGCGCCCACTCCCGCTCATCGGCGGAGGGCGTGTAGGCCTCGTTGACAATGTCGATCTGATTCGGATGGATGACGGAACGTCCGAAGAAACCTTGGACACGGCCGGTTCGGGACGATTCCGCCAGCCCTTCGAGATCTCCTACCGCGGTCCAGACACTTTGAACGGGCGATGCCAGGCCGGCGGCGCGGGCCGCTGCGACGATCCAACCACGCGCCCAGGCGAGTCCCTCGTGTCCGGCACGAAGGTCGGCTGCGAGATCGGCTTCACCGAGCGCGATTCCGGTCACCCGGGTATGGGATCGCGCGATCTGCGGGGCGGCGAGCAGGCCCGCAGCGGATTCGACGATCGCATGTACCGGACAACCGAGCCGGTCCGCCGTCGCCGCCACCGCGTCCGGGTCGTCGGCCTTGGGCAGGCGAACACCGGCCGGCGCCCGATCGGCGCGCGACAACTCGGCGATCTCCTCGTCCAGCCAGTGCGATCCGATGGCGTTGAGCCGCAACCAGACAATGCGATCAGCAGGTGCATCGCGCACGGCGGCCACCGCATTGGCGAGCGCGTGTTTCTTCGCCTCGACCGGTACTGCGTCCTCGAGGTCGATGACGACGGCGTCGGCGGCACTACCGAGCGCCTTGTCGATGCGGTCTGCGCGATGTCCCGGGACGTACAGCCAACTGCGGGGTGTCATACGGGCTCTCCCACCGGAGCGTGGACTTGCCGGTACCCGAGCGCGCGGGAAACCCTCTGCGCCGCTTCGACGAGTGCGTCCTCGTATCGGTCGAACGCTTCGTCGGTCATGCGGTAGCTCGGTCCACAGACCGACAGGGAGCCGACCACCGTGCCGTCGGCTCCGAAGACGGGTGCGGCGATCGACGCCGCGCCTTCCTGCCGCTCACCGGTCGAGCGGCACACGCCGCGTTCACGCGCCTCGTGCAGCACTGCACGTAACGCGACCGGATCGATGACGGTCTTCGCGGTCAGGCGCGTCAATTGCCGGGACAGCACATCCTCCTGCTCGGACTCCGACAGGTACGCGAGGATGATGCGACCCGACGACCCGCTGTACAGCTCGAAGCGGCGTCCGAGTTCGACGGTCATCTTGATTTCCTGGGTGCTTTCGACCTGGTCGAGGTAGACGCGTCCGCCCGGCAACCGGCCGGTCACCGTCGCGGTCTCGCCGGTAGCGCGTTGGAGGTCTTCCAAGGCGCTACGGGCGGCGCGGCGGAGGGGGGAAACGTCCAGTGCACGAGCGCCGAGTGTGGCGGCGGCGGGGCCGAGCAGGTAACGGCGGGTCGAGGGTTCGTAGAGCAGCAGTCCGCATTCGACGAAGGTCGTGAGGATGCGGTGCGTGACCGCTTTGGAGATCCCGGTGGAGCGGGCGATCTCCGATACGCCGAGCGCGCTCGATCGGCGACCGAACTCGAGCAGCACTTCTGCGGCTCGTGCGGCAGAGGTGGTGCCGCCAGTTGAGGACTCCATTATGGCTCCGTTCCCCGGTCGGTTCAGGTGGTGAACACGTTGACAGGTCTGCTGGACATGCTGCAGGAGCGATACGACCGTTCAAGGCCATGAACACTTTGTACCGCCTGGCGAAACAATTGTCCAGACCCACTCATCGGGGTGACTGCCCGTTCATCAGGGATGATTCCCACAATTGGCACTTGCGCATTGTTTCGAGGGGGCGCATAGTGCAGGAGATCACTTTCTTGCGTTTCTCTGAGCGGAACAATATGAGGAGGCGGTGTGACCGATCCGGAATTCGACCTCGTCGTTGCCGGCGCGGGCGGCGGACTCGTCGCGGCCCTGCGCGCCGCGGAATCGGGCGTGAACGTTCTGGTGATCGACGCCGACGAGCACTTCCAGCGCGGCAACAACACCTCGATGTGCACGGCGATGATCCCTGCTGCCGGCACGCGCTGGCAGCGCGCAGCAGGCATCCGAGACAGTCCCCGTCGTTTCCTCGACGACATCACCCGCAAAACCGCAGGGACGGCAGACCAGCGGGTGGCTCGGGCGCTGACCGATGCCAGCGGCACGCTGGTCACCTGGTTGGCCGACAGTCAAGGACTCGACCTCGAACTGGTCACCGACTTCCGATACCCGGGACACACCGCCGACCGCTGCCACAGCATTCCCGGCCGCCACGGCTCCCACCTGCTGCGTCACCTGGTGCAACGCGCCCAGGCACATCCCCGGATCGAGCTGATCGCCCCGATGAGTCTCCGCGAGGTCCTCACCATCGACGGCCGCGTAACCGGGGTCGAGATCGCTACCCCCGACGGAAACACCGAGCAGCTCACGACCGGATCCGTCCTTCTGGCGACGAACGGCTTCGGCGCCGACCGCGACCTGGTCCGGACCCACATGCCCGAGATCGCGGATGCCCACTACCACGGCGGCCGGTTCAGCCGCGGTGACGCGCTCCGCATCGGTGGGCGACTCGGAGCCGACACGGGTTTCCTCGACGCCTACCAGGGCCATGCTGCCCTCTCGTCTCGCAGCCAGACGCTCGTCGGCTGGGCGACCGTCGTCCACGGCGGTATCGTCGTCGACAGCACCGGCCGGCGATTCGCCCCCGAGACCACCGGTTACTCGGAATTCGCAACTCTGCTTGCCGCCCGGCCCGGATCTGCCGGCTGGATCATCATCGACGAGCACATCGAAGAACTGTGCTCGGTGTTCGACGATTTCCGCACGGTCGCCGAGAGCGGATCGCTCGTGCGAGCCGCCACGGCCACCGACCTCGCCGAGACCATCGGTGTTCCCCTGCCGGCGCTGGAGGACGAGCTCACCGCCGCCCACCGCGCCGCGACCGGATTCGAGCCCGATCGGCAAGGCCGCACCGACATCCGGCATCCCCTGACCGCGCCGTACATCGCGATCGCCGTCACACCGGCACTGTTCCATACCCAGGGTGGACTCGTCGTCGACGAACACGCCCGCGTACTCGCTCGCGGAGTCCCGATTCCCGGCCTGTACGCATCCGGCGGCGCAGCCGTCGGAATCTCCGGCCACGGAGCCGGCGGCTACCTCGCCGGCAACGGCCTGATCACCGCACTCGGTCTGGCATTTCTCGCCGCCGAACACGTGAGCAGCACCGTGGCCGCGTGAAGACGCATCACCTGTCCAGATACTCGCCAGGAGAAGACATGACCACCTACCTGATCAAGAACGGCACCGTCGTACGCACCGAGGACACCGCGTCCGCGGAAGGCGAGATCGCCGACGTCCTCGTCGTCGACGGCACGATCGCCGCCATCGGCTCCGACCTCCGGGCCGACGACGCCGAAATCGTGGACGCCACGAACAAGTTGGTGTTTCCCGGCGTCGTCGATGCCCACCAGCACTGGGGCATCTACAACCCGCTGTCCGAGGACACCCACACCGAATCCCGCGCGAGCGCTCAAGGCGGCGTCACCACCGCCCTGACGTACATGCGCACCGGCCAGTACTACCTGAACAAGGGTGGCGCCTACGCCGACTTCTTCCCCGAGGTCCTCGACGCTTCCGCCGGTCGCAGCTACGTCGATTACGCATTCCATCTCGCCCCGATGTCCAAGCAGCACATCGGCGAGATCCCCGCGCTCGCGTCGGACCAGGGCGTCACGTCCTTCAAGATCTTCATGTTCTACGGCAGCCACGGTCTGCACGGGCGCTCCACATCGCAGAGCGACTTCCTGATGATTCCCGAGGACGAACGCTACGACATCGCGCACTTCGAGTTCGTCATGCGCGGAGTCCAGAAAGCCCGCGAGCAGTTCCCCGAACTCGCCCCGCACATCTCGCTGTCTCTGCACTGCGAAACCGCCGAGATCATGAGTGCCTACACCAAGCTGGTGGAACAGGAAGGCACACTCACCGGCCTCGCCGCCTACAGCGCTTCCCGTCCTCAGCACTCCGAGGGTCTGGCCGTGACGATCGCGTCCTTCCTCGCCGACGAGACCGGCCTGCCGAACATCAATCTGCTGCACCTGAGTTCGGCGAAGGCGATGAAGGCGGCCATGAAGATGGCCGACGCCTTCCCGCACGTGAACTTCCGCCGCGAGGTCACCATCGGGCACCTGCTCACCGACATCGACAACGCCAACGGATTGGGCGCCAAGGTCAACCCGCCCATCCGTCCGCGTGAGGATGTCGAGGCCCTGTGGGAACACCTGCTCGCCGGGAACATCGACTGGGTGGTCTCCGACCACGCCTGCTGCAAGGACGAGGTGAAATTCGGCGAAGATCGCGACGACGTGTTCGCCGCCAAATCCGGTTTCGGCGGCACGGAATACCTCCTGCCGGGCCTGATCAGCGAAGGCCGCAAGCGCGGCCTGTCGCTGCGCCGTATCGCACAGCTGCTCTCGTCCAACCCGGCCGACCGTTACGGTCTGCCCGGCAAGGGACGACTCGCCGAGGGCGCCGACGCCGACATCGCGATCGTCGATCCCGACCGTACCTGGACGGTGCATGCAGCGGATTCCGAATCCACCCAGGAGTACACGCCTTTCGAGGGATTCGAACTGTCCGCTGCTGTGACCGACACCTTCGTGCGCGGTAACCGGGTTCTGACCGACGGAGTCGTCACCGGCACGCCTGCCGGCCGCTACCTCGCCCGTCCGTACTGAGGAGACACCAGTTGACCGACGACAAGACTCCTGCCGGACCCCTGCGTGGGATCAAGGTCCTCGACGCCTCCACCATCCTTGCCGGGCCGCTCGCCGCCCAGATTCTGGGCGACTTCGGCGCCGAGGTCATCAAGATCGAACATCCGGCCAAGCCGGACGGCATGCGTGGGCACGGCCTGGACAAGAACGGCGTCCCGCTCTGGTGGAAGATGGTCGGCCGCAACAAGCAGACCGTCACCCTGAACCTGAGCACCCCGGACGGTCAGGAGATCTTCCGTGATCTCGCCACCGACGCCGATGTGGTGGTGGAGAACTTCCGGCCCGGCACGTTCGAACGTTGGGGACTGTCCTATGCCGAACTCACCGAGCGGAATCCCGCACTGATCATGTTGCGGGTCACCGGTTTCGGGCAACAGGGACCGTATGCGACGCGTCCCGCGTTCGGCACACTGGTGGAATCGATGAGCGGCTTCGCCCATCTCACCGGCCACCCCGACGGACCTCCCACACTGCCTGCATTCGGCCTCGCCGACTCCATTGCCGGTATCGCCGGGTCGTCCGCAGTCTCGATGGCGCTGTTCGAACGTGAGCGCAACGGTGGCACCGGACAAGAGATCGACCTCGATCTCCTCACACCGATCATGACCGCGGTCGGGCCCGGTGTGATCTATGCCGATCAACTGGGCATCGACCAACAGCGCACCGGCAATCGGTCGCAGAACAACGCCCCCCGGAATCTCTATCGCACCAAGGACGACCATTGGGTCGCCGTGTCCACGAGCGCCCAGACGATCGCAGAACGCGTACTACGTCTGGTGGGGCACCCCGAGGTCATCGACGAGCACTGGTTCGCCACCGGCCGGACCCGCGCGGAGCACGCGGACCTGCTCGACGAGTACGTCGGTGGATGGATCGCCGACCGTACCCGCGACGAGGTCGTCGAGGCTTTCGAGGATGCCGGCGCCGCAGTGGCACCGGTCTACCGACCCAGCGACCTGCTGACCGACCCCCAAGTCGTCGCGACCGACATGGTCACCACTGTCGACGACGACGAACTCGGCCCCGTACGCATGCAGAACGTCATGTGGCGCATGGGCCGCTCCCCCGGTGCGATCCGCCACGCCGGGCGCCCTGCCGGTGCCGATACCGACAGGGTCCTCTCCCACCTCGGGTGCACTCCCGAGCACATCGACGAATTGCGGGCCCGCGGCGTCATCTGACCCTGCGACTGCGTCATCCGAGGAGTTCGCTATGAAATCGCGTTGGTGGACCATCGCCATCATTCTGGGCCTGGTAATCGTCAACTACATCGATCGCAGTGCCATCTCGTTCGCAGCATCCGACCTGCGATCCGAGTTCGGGATCACTCCCGGCGAGTACGGCGTGATCAGTTCCGCATTCTCGATCGGCTACATGCTCTTCGCGCTCCTGTCGGGACCGCTGGTCGACCGCTACGGTTCCCGACGCGTGCTCATCGTGGGCATGTTCATCTGGGCCGCCGCCACAGCACTGACCCCGTTCGCCGGCGGGTTCATCGGCCTGATCCTGCTACGCATCCTCCTCGGAGCCGGTGAAGCGCCGTGCTTCCCCGCAGCCACGCGACTCGTCAGCCGCTGGCTACCGGCACAGGAGCGAGGCAAGGCGCTCGCGCTGATCGGCGGTGTGGCGGTCTCCGGCAGCCTGCTTGTCGGGGGGCCGATCCTCACCCAGCTGATCGCCCTCACCGGCTGGAAGGCGATGTTCTGGATTCTGGCGATAGTCGGGGTCGTGTGGGTCGCGATCGCCTATCCGACACTGAAGAACTCGCCGACCGAGGCGAAGTTCGTGTCGAAGGAAGAGCTGGACTACATCCGTGCCGGCCAGTTGGACGGTGAGGAGACCGGTCACGAGTCGAGCACCGACTGGGGCGAGGTCCTCCGCAACCGGAACCTCTGGCTCGTCGGCCTCGGCTACTTCTCGTGGGGCTTCATGTTCTGGGCCTTCATGTACTGGCTTCCGCAGTACCTCGAGCACGAATTCGACCTGTCCATCAAGGAGGTCGGCGCGTTCTCGGTGGCGCCGTGGGCAGCCGGTGTGCTGGGTGCGCTGCTCGGCGGAATCCTGGTCGACCGCGTGTACAAGCGCACGCAGAGCATCCGCTCGCGGTTCATCATCATCGGTGTCGCACTCCTTCTGGCGGGCGCGTCGATCGCACCGATCCTGTTCTTCCGCGGCAACCTCACCGTCGCATTGATCTGCATCTCGGCGGGCGTCGGCTTCGGCTTCGTCACCGGCGGCATCTGGTGGGTCGCGTCGATCGATGCCGCCCCCAGCCAGCCCGGGACCGCCGCCGGCTTCGCCGATGCCTGTTTCGCACTGTCCGGTATCGTCGCCCCGTCCGTCATGGGCTTCAGCGTCAGTCGCACGGGCACCTACGACGGCGGATTCCTCGTCATGACGGCGTTGTGCCTGGTCGGCGCAGTGGCCATGCTGTTCTTCACGAAGGAACCGCAGCGGCCGCACGCTGCAACAAGCGAGTTCGACGACCCTGCACAACTGAGGCGTGCCTGAACGGCAGGCTGCGCTATGCCCGACCGCGAGGCAATCGAACTCGCTCCGCACGCCGACCGGTGAGGATTCTGTCCGATACCGAAAGGCCGGCTCTGTCCTTCTCGCAACAGTTTTCATTTGTCCCGGTTCGCCGCGCGGATGCTCCCCGCGAAAATGCCGATCAGGGTCCCCGCCTCTCACGGCACCGAACATTCGTGCCCGGAACATGGTCGAGGCCCTGCCCGGAAGGCCACTGCAGCGACGGACGGCTCGCTACATCTTTTCCATCCGTACGATTCACGGTCCCCAGGCCGTAGTTCGGATCGAAGTTGATCCCTCCGAATCCTGGCGTTCCGGACAGCATCCGGAACGCCAGGACGTGTTCCATCCCGAAGTGGGCGCTGCCCTCCTGAAGCTCGCCGCATACAGGAACGGGAGCGACACTCGGCCGATCCACCTCCACTGGACGGCGTGCTCGCCGAGTGGACGCGACAGCGACGAGGACCATGACCTATCCGGTTCGTGAAGCGTCCTGGCACGATGCTCCCGCCTGTCCGAACCGACCGCCGGGACACGAGGCTCACTCTACGAGCGACAAGCGGTGCCCGACACCCGATCACGGGATGACATAACCGAGTTCGTGCGCTGCGGTATCGCTGGCATCCGCCAAGCCTGGATGCGACAGAGGTAGCGACAGCACAGGACGTTGCGGGATCGGTGTGGGCGCGATGGATGGTGCGTGCCCACTGCTGGGACAGTCGGTGCGGCGCCGAATCGAGAGCATGGTTGCCGCCGCCCACCCGGGTGGCCCAGACCCCTCCCCCGATGCCGGACACGTCGGGCAACCGCAGGACGCGGGTGAAGCGAACGCCGGTCGGATACGGGCCACCGCGGTGGCGATCGGTCCCGTGCCGACCGAAATGCCTCCGCCGGCGCCCCTCCGGGGCTCGAAGCGCCGTACCCGACGCCATAACCGGAATGTTCGGCCCGCGGAAGCGGCTGCTGGTCCGATCGCAGAATCGGTCCGAATTCACGCAGGGCATTCCACGCGAGTACATGGGGCCGGTGGTGCGGTGCACGCGCCACACGGTCTCGTTCGGCTGCCCTTCGAGCACTTCCTTCGGTGACAGTCCTGCCCGACGAAGGTACGGGATGAGCGCGGTAGCGGGAGCATCGCCGCATCTATGCCACTTCCCATTCGGTGGCGATGAGCACGTCGACGACATGCTCGACGTCGTCCGACCTACCGGCGGTGCCGGTCAACCACGCGACGATCGACACCGGCCGGCCGTCGACCACCGACGAGGGTTGCGGCTGCGTCAGCAGTGCCTGCACCGTCAGCGGATGCAGGCCCCTCGGGAGGTGGGGCATGACTCCGTCGATGTGCGGCACGGTCCCACCGGCGGTGAATCGAGCCGGGGCAACAGGCGGTTACGGCCGGAATCGAATGCCCGCAGGCGACCGTTCGCGATACGTTGCCTGATGCGAGCGGGCGTTACGGCGAGGCGGACCGTCGCCTCGGCGATGGACAGAGAGCCGGCGACGAGGCCGGCCCTACGGATGTCTCGGTCGACGCGTGTAGCCGTGGCCTCGGTGGGCC
Source organism: Rhodococcus sp. As11 (assembly GCF_048957735.1). Classification (NCBI taxonomy): domain Bacteria; kingdom Bacillati; phylum Actinomycetota; class Actinomycetes; order Mycobacteriales; family Nocardiaceae; genus Rhodococcus; species Rhodococcus sp. As11. The sequence continues at coordinate 4,290 of NZ_JARDJE010000016.1, read as the reverse complement.
TGCCGTGAACCCGGACTCGGTGAGCAGGCGGGCGTCGTGTTCGGTCGGTGCGGGCCCGCAGGGTTCACCGTATGGAGCCCCTTCAGGATCTGCACGAGTTGATCGCGGCCGATATCCGTGCCGGTGACCTCCCGCAGGGCGTTTTCGAAGTCGAGGTCGCCTCGTGGGTACCGGCCTCCGTGGTTGCTTCGCTCGTCACCACGCTCTACTTTCTTCGCCGATTTTCGCTCGCAAGTACATGCGAGCGGACTCGTCGACCGCTGCGCATCCCTGAACCCTCACATGCGCTGGGTCCCTGTCGGGACGAGACAACGCCCCAGCTGATCTCTTCCACCTGCTTGTTTCTCTCCGAACCGACCGATATGCGCAGCACCGCAGGATCCACGACACCCGCACCCCAGGAGCGGCGCCCTGTCTCCGCCCGATCCTGCCGACGGCGGCAGGCGAGAGCCGACAGGCAGGACCGCATCCCGACGAACCGTTCGACGACGCGACCCGATCCTCGACCGGGCAGAACCCGGAACACCAGCGCATCCCGAACCGGCCGGAACAGACCTGTAGCCGTCACCCCCAGTCATCCTCGTCTACTACCCCCTCGTCCTCGGGCGACTTGCCGTCACTCCAGTGCGTCCAGGGGGCGACCACTCCCCCACCTGCCCCTCGTCCTCGGCACGAGTGCCCGGGAATTTTCCGCTATCGTGCGCTGCCCGATAGCGGGGAGAGTCGAGCACCGGTCGAAGCCGGAGTGTCGACACCTGCAGCTGTGTCGGCCGAGCGTCCCGGTCGGAAACGTCGAGGTTCCTGCGATCCTGGAATCCGGTCGCTTGCATCCGGTGACCACTGTCGCGGGCGTCCGAGGGATAGTCGCTCGCAACGACCGGCACCCTCGCCTCGGACGGTGGAACGACGTGGTGGCGGAGTTTGCGTTCGCACGTCGGCAGCCGAGCCCCGACCATCGTCCGTAGGCGGTGCCCTGCCTACCCCAGCCCTGCCTACCCCAGCTGTCGCGTCATCCGCCGTCGCGGACACTTCCTCCGCGACCGGTCGTCGGAGCGACGAAGAGTCCCTCCTCGAGATCACCCGGCCAGGGGTCCGCGTGGGCTCCTTTCGAGCATCACCGTCGAACGTCTCACCCACGGGACGTGTAACGGTGCTGCATGCGCGGAGTACGCCGATCACCGCGGACGAGGCAGGACACACCGGCGGAGGATCCACGCGACCGGGCGGGCGTACCTCTGTCGCGCAGAAGGGCGTGCCCTCCGGTCCGTTCCGCTCGACAATGTCCTATGCAGTCGGATGCTCCGAGCCGGTTTCTGTCCTCGTCGGGGTCGGCATCCGGATCAGGCGCGCCGAGAACCGGCCCGATGGTGTGATCCGCCCCGTCTCGGCGCCGGTCGGTACCCGGCCGCGGTGAACCGTTCCGACCGCCCGGGAAGTCCGTCTTCGAGCATCGGGACGCGCAGGCCTTCTGCCGAGAGGCCCTACGGCACGCCGAGTGCGGCAGATAACCGGACCATGCTCTTTCTCCCCCGATTTCACCGAGAAACCTGAAACGCCGGTGCCGAAGGCATGATTCGCCGTTAAGTCCCGGGGCCGGTTTCCTCTCCGCATCCTCCCCGTCCGGAACCGCGAAAATAAATTCGAGCCGGTACGCGACAGAAGAGAGATCATGTGATGAAATTACTGCCAGCAATATAACCGGACCGAAGGAGATCGAACCTTACCGATCGCAAACAACTACATGACGCTCGCGCAGCACATGACGAAACCCCCTTGGGGGGCTCGTCATTGGGTCGAACTTTGCCGAGATCGATCGGGACTCAGAACACCTAACGGCGTTAGTTTTCACCTTCGCCGCTAGGTGCCCTTATGGATCCGAAGTTGCCGCTTCGTCTCCGTCATGCGCTCTGACCAGGGATTTCCTTGCCGAGATCCCCAGCTCCCCGAAGGGACTTACCATGCCTGGTACGTCTCAGGGTACCCCATGCCCTGAACAGCAAACAACCTTTTCGACGACTTCCGGTGAGGAACCTCGTCGTCCCGAAGAAATATCGATTGCTTCCCCCCGCTTCGATGCCGAAGATATCGAATTCTCTGCCGTGATATCCCGCGCTGAAGAGAATATCCAGCGCGTCGAGAAAATGAATCAGGAAAGCGACCAACGTGGCCACACATGGTCCATTCCCGTGCCACCGTCGATGCAGTCCAAAACCCCCATTTGGTCGGGACGTATGCAATGGCAACGGCAGGTCCGCGAATTGCTCAACGAAGAGAAAGGCAGAAATGTCTGCCGACGCCATCACGCCGATCCCGAGCGGGTCTTTGCCGTCGCGGTAACGATGGCGTCCTTTGCGGACCTTCGCACGGGCCGCCGCGTGACGGCCTCCCGCGACGTGCTTGCAGACCGCGCGGGCGTGTCCGTTACTGTCCTCAAACGTGCGCGACGAGTCCTGTCCGACCTCGGCCTGGCCCGAGAGATGATCCGAGGACGATTTCTCCGCACGCTCGAGCAGTGGGCCGCTGAGGCTCACCACGGTCGTAGACAAGTCAAGGGCACCAGCGTCTGGTCGCTCATCTCCCCCAGGGCGGCCGTTCGGAGCCCCTGCGATGCCGGCCGGCCGGAGTCTTCGGCACGCTCCTGCCGCGCAGCGCTCTCCAGCACCGACGCATCGTCACCGCCGCGTTATCCCCAGACAAGCGATGGTGGCCCCCAATCTGTTGCTCTTTCTTTTGGTTCTTGTACTTCTGTTAAGAAGTACAAGACAACGCGCGCGAGCGCGCGCAGGAACAGGAATTCTCCGAAGGGACGGTCGCAGCCGCGCCCGATCGGCCTTCAGAAGGCCGCTGCAGCGCTAGTGGCCGCAACCCCTTGCCTGGAGGCCGCGGGGCATATCGGATCCGTCTGCGACGCACTCAGGGACCATTACGTCGATACGGAGCGGTGGAGTGGCCGCGATATTGCGACTGCGCTCAACGAGGACACTCGACGACGTGGATGGATCTGGCCGTCTCGGGGTTCCTTGAAGCATCCGGTTCGATACCTCCGCTGGCGACTTGCCGCTATCGACTGGTCGCTCCCCTCCCCCACCGAACGTGCGGAGGCCGCGAAACATCTCCGCGACGCCGAACGCCGCGCAACTGCCCGTGTGCTCGCTCACCGAAATGCCCAGACCGCTTCCGCGGGGACACGGCAGAGCGCCATGACACAAATTCGTGAGCTGCTGCAGGGGAAACGGTCGAAGGTCTCCGGATCGTAGTCGGCCTCACAAAGTCATATGGTGACACGGCCAGCAGAATTGGGAGTCGGTAGGCGCTCGCGTCACGCAGCGCAGGCTGTGTCCACAGAGACGGTTTACCGCGGTAAACCACATGAACTACAGGGCCCTCAACATTGCCCTACTGCGGCACCGAATCTCGCCACATCGTCTCTCGCTGGTTTACCGCGGTAAACCGCGACACGATGGAGTTGCTCGAGCCGCCGGTCGCTGCACGGAGTGGCCCTGTCGATAAGAAGCACCGGTCTCGGGCTTCCTCGCGACCGCTGGTTTACCGCGGTAAACCAGCGTAGGACAGTGTCCACTGGTCCGCTTCGGCCACTGAGCCGCGAACAATCGAAACCCACGCACCGTAGGTCGGCCCTCGGCCGAGGCTCCCCCGGCCTGCGCGTATCCATCGGTTTACCGCGGTAAACCGCGACACGATGGAGTTGCTCGAGCCGCCGGTCGCTGCACGGTAGTGGCCCTGTCGATAAGAAGCACCGGTCTCGGGCTTCCTCGCGACCGCTGGTTTACCGCGGTAAACCGATCAATCCGGTCAGGGATCCCACCGTCTCAGCAACCGGAGTACACCTCGACGGGACGGTCCGAGAAGGTTGGATCGGCGCCTCATCCTGTCGTGCACCGGCTGCGGTTTACCGCGGTAAACCGCGCGTCGGACCCCGGGCGGGGGGTCTCACTCGAACTGAACATGAGAACACTCCGTCCGGACACGCATTCGCTCCAGCGAAAGACTGTCCTCGCAAAGAGAGGGCATCGTGGGCGGAGATACTGCACTCAGTGACCGGGAAGAGCGTTGAGGCACAGACACACGCCGGGGGCTGCGTATCGAGCACGTGGTGGGTTCGGAGTCGTCCATGAACGGTTGTGTCTATAGAGCGTTCTGCCCGTCGACGGTTTACCGCGGTAAACCGTCGACGGATCCTTCTCGTTATTGCCGGCGTATGGTCGGGGGTCCGGAGGGGTTCTCAGCAGGCGCAGACGGTGGCTCGGTTTACCGCGGTAAACCGAGCCA